>NZ_JAAKZY010000223.1 GCF_011045015.1 Streptomyces scabichelini
GCCCTCACCCCCGCCCAAGCCTTCGACGCGCTCTACGCGTTCTGCGCCCCCAGCCTCGTACGGCAGGCGTATCTCCTCACCGGGCGGCGGTGGTTGGCGCGCGAGTCCGTGGAGCGGGCGTTCCAACTGGCGTGGCAGCGCTGGCCGGAGGTGGCGGTCGACCGGGACCCGGCGGGATGGGTACGGGCGGCGGTGTACGAGTACGCGATGTCGCCCTGGCACCGGCTGCGCCTCCGTCACCGGTTCTCGGAGGCGCCGCCCGCCGCCCTGGACGACCGCCGCCTGCTGTCCGTACTGCTGAGCCTGCCGCCCGTGTACCGGCGCACGCTGCTCCTCCACGACGGCCTCGGCATCGGCCTGCCGGAGACAGCGGCCGAGACGGAGGCGAGCACGGCGGCGACGGCGAACCGCCTGCTGCACGCGCGCGAGGCCATCGCCGAACGCCTCCCGGAACTGGCGGATCCACGGGAGCTGCGACGGCGGCTGACGGAACTCGCGAACAAGGAGCGGCTGCGCACGGCGGCGAAACCCCTAAGGGTGCGCTCGGGCAGCGAACGCCGCGCCCGACGCTGGACCCACGCGGCCATCGCCGTCACCACACTGCTCATCGGCACCACGGCCGTCACCCTCACCACGGCCCCGGACCACTACGAGCCTGCGGTACCCCAGGGCGAGAAGATCCACGGCGTCCCGCCCCGAGCGGCCCCCGGCCCGCTCTCGGACACCGAGCAGGAACTACGGGCAAAGCTCAAGTCGGAAGCGGCAAACGGCCCCGAGAGACTGCTCCTGGAAAGCCGCTAGATTCCAGGAAGCCGCTGGGTTCCACGGCGGGAAACGCAAGGTGGGCCCGCCCCCAACAAGGGGTACGAGCCCACCCGACGTTCAACGCAGGAAACCGCTCAGCTCAGGAAACCGTTCAGCCCGCGAGGATCGCGCGCGCCAGCTTCGCCGTCTCCGTCGGCGTCTTGCCGACCTTGACGCCGGCGGCCTCGAGGGCCTCCTTCTTGGCGGCGGCCGTACCGGAGGAACCGGAGACGATGGCGCCGGCGTGGCCCATGGTCTTGCCCTCGGGCGCGGTGAAGCCGGCGACGTAGCCGACGACCGGCTTCGACACGTTGGCCTTGATGAAGTCCGCCGCCCGCTCCTCGGCGTCGCCGCCGATCTCACCGATCATCACGATCAGGTCGGTGTCGGGGTCGGCCTCGAACGCGGCGAGCGCGTCGATGTGCGTCGTACCGATGACCGGGTCACCGCCGATGCCGACGGCCGACGAGAAGCCGATGTCACGGAGTTCGTACATCATCTGGTACGTCAGCGTGCCGGACTTCGAGACCAGGCCGATACGGCCCGGCTTCGTGATGTCGCCCGGGATGATGCCGGCGTTCGACTGACCGGGGGTGATCAGACCCGGGCAGTTCGGACCGATGATCCGCGTCTTGTTGCCCTTCTCGACCGCGTACGCGTAGAACGCCGCCGAGTCGTGGACCGCGATGCCCTCGGTGATCACGACAGCGAGGGGGATCTCGGCGTCGATGGCCTCGACCACGGCGGCCTTGGCGAAGGCCGGCGGTACGAAGAGTACGGAGACGTTGGCGCCCGTCTTCTCGATCGCCTCGGCGACCGTGCCGAAGACCGGGATCTCGTTGCCGTCGATGTCGACGGAGGTGCCGGCCTTGCGCGGGTTCACGCCGCCGACGATGTTCGTGCCGTCGGCCAGCATGAGCTTGGTGTGCTTCATGCCCGTGGCACCGGTCATGCCCTGGACGATGACCTTGCTGTCCTTGTCGAGGAAGATAGCCATGGTGGTCTGAGTCCTCTATCCCTTACTTCGCGGCCGCGAGTTCGGCGGCCTTGTCGGCCGCGCCGTCCATGGTGTCCACGCGCTGGACCAGCGGGTGGTTGGCGTCCGACAGGATCTGACGGCCCAGCTCCGCGTTGTTGCCGTCGAGGCGCACGACCAGCGGCTTGGTGACCTCCTCGCCCTTCTCGGCGAGCAGGGCCAGCGCCTGGACGATGCCGTTGGCGACCTCGTCGCAGGCGGTGATGCCACCGAAGACGTTGACGAAGACCGACTTGACGGCCGGGTCGCCCAGGATGATCTCCAGGCCGTTGGCCATGACCTGGGCGGAGGCGCCGCCGCCGATGTCGAGGAAGTTGGCGGGCTTGACGCCGCCGTGGGCCTCACCGGCGTACGCGACGACGTCGAGGGTGCTCATGACGAGACCCGCGCCGTTGCCGATGATGCCGACCTCGCCGTCGAGCTTGACGTAGTTGAGGTTCTTGGCCTTGGCGGCGGCCTCGAGCGGGTCGGCCGCCTGCTTGTCCTCCAGCGCCTCGTGCTCCGGCTGGCGGAAGTCGGCGTTCTCGTCGAGCGAGACCTTGCCGTCGAGGGCGATGACCTGGCCGGAGGCGACCTTGGCGAGCGGGTTGACCTCGACGAGGAGGGCGTCCTCCTTGATGAAGGTCTCCCACAGCGTCACCAGGATGTCGGCGACCTGGTCGGCGACCTCGGCCGGGAACTTCGCCTGGGCGACGATCTCGCGGGCCTTCTCGATCGAGACGCCCTCATTGGCGTCGACCGGCACCTTCGCGAGGGCGTCGGGGTTCTCCTCCGCGACGACCTCGATCTCCACGCCGCCCTGTACGGACGCCATGGCGAGGAAGGTGCGGTTGGTGCGGTCGAGGAGGTACGAGACGTAGTACTCCTCGAGGATCTCGGGAGCCGTCTCGGCGATCATCACCTTGTGGACCGTGTGGCCCTTGATGTCCATGCCGAGGATGTCCGTCGCGCGGGCGACGGCCTCGTCCGGGGTGGCGGCCAGCTTCACGCCGCCGGCCTTGCCGCGGCCGCCGACCTTGACCTGGGCCTTGACGACGGACTTGCCGCCAAGACGCTCGGTCGCCGCGCGCGCCCCCTCAGGCGTGTCGATGACTTCACCGGCCAGCACCGGTACACCGTGCTTGGCGAAGAGGTCCCTCGCCTGGTACTCGAACAGGTCCACGCGCGTCCGTCCCTATCAGGTATCTCGCGGTTCGTTGTCGTCGTGGGCGTGCCGCGAGGGCAACGTGACTGCGCGGTCACTAGGAGGGCGTGGGCACGGTGGCCAGCACGCGGCATGTCCGTCTCGCAGGTTATCGCCGCTGACGGCGGGGTCGTAAATCGCAGATCACACCTGAGCGGTGATTACGGTCACAGATGCCGGTCCGATGTGGGTCTGATCAGGGCCTCACCAGGCTGGGGTTGGCCCGGTGAGGCCCCTTGAACAGCCCCTGAGGAACGCGCGAACAGCCACTCAGGGGTTGCAGGGCGGGCAGTCCCCACCCCAATGGGGACCACCCCGCCCTATCCGCAGGGTTTCGGCCTGACCGGCCGACGGATTTCGGCCGTCCGGGCCCTGATCCCTGCGGGGTCGGTGGAATGCCGTACGGCCTGCCGACCGGCGAGGCCGGCAGGGCGTACGGCAATCGGTCGGATCGATCGCTCAGACCAGTCGGTGAGATCAGTCCAGACCGATCGGTCAGATCAATCGGTCAGACGCGGTACGGGGAGTCCTGCACGTAGCCCTGCAGGTAGCCGGGAGTGACGGACTCGGCGACGCCCTGGACGCCGGTGGCCGCGTTTCCGACCAGCGGACCGCCGGCGGTCTCGACCGTCCCGGTCAGGTCCTGGGCGAGGGGCGCGGCCTGCCCGGCGACACCGCCCGCGAACGGGGCGACCTCACCGGTCACGCCGTACGCGAAGGGCTGCACATCCCCCGCGACGCCGTACGCCAGCGTCGTGGCACTGCCGCCGACGCCCTGCACTACGGGCTGCGCGTAGCCGACGACGGCGTCCACGACCGGCTGCACGGCCCCGACGACGCCCTCGGCGAACGGCGGCACCTGTCCGGCGACGCCCTGCGCGAACGGGTCGGCCTGGCCCACCACGCCGTACGCGACCGACGGCACCTCGCCCGCGACGCCGCCCGCGAAGGGCTGCACGTCACCCGCGACGCCGTACGCCAGCGCACTCGCGTCCCCCACAGCCTGCCCGGCGACCGGCACCACTCCGTCCACGGCCGTACCGGCGACGGGCGGCAGCACGGAGGCGACGGTCCCGTCGGCGACCTGACCGACGACGCCGTGGGCGTACGGGGCGACATCGCCGACGACGCCGTTCGCGTGCGGGGCGACATCGCCGACTACGCCGTGTGCGTACGGGGCGACGCCGCCCGCGACACCCTGCGCGTACGGGCTGGTGTCGGCGACGACTCCGTCGGCGTACGCCTGCGCGTCGGCCACGACTCCGTACGCCAGCGCGGTCGTGCCGCCGACGGCCTGGCCGGCGACGGGCACGATGCCGTGGACGGCCTGATCGGCGATCGGGGCGACACCGCCGGCCGCCTGACCGGCGACCGGCGCAACGCCGTGGACGGCGGTGGCGGCGACGGGCGGGAGGACGGAGGCGGCGGTCTCGTCGACGACCGGGGTGGCGGTCTGGTGGATGCCCTGGATGGTGGCGGGGATGGCGGTGACGGTGGCCTGGGCCTGGGTGGGGGCGCCGTTCACGGTCTGCCGGGCCGTGGCGATCGTGGTGCCGACCGGGGCGGTCGTCCTGCCCACGGAAGCGACCGTCTTGTCGGCGGTGGCGACCGACCTGCCGGCGGTGGCGACCGTCTGCTGGACCTTGGCCTGGGTGGTGGACGGTACGCCCGCCGCGGCGCGCTGGGTGGCCGCGATCTTCGTCTGCGCGGCGGCGAGAGCCTGCTCCAGCTCCGGCGCGAACGCCGACAGCGGGCCGAAGAGGTAGTCGACCTCTTCCTGGGGACTGCCGGCGTCGGACACGGCGTTCGCCGCCTCGGACTTGGCCTCCTGGGCAGCCGAGACGGCCGTGGACGAGGCGGTCCGCGCGACCTTCTGCGTTGCCTGGTGCGTGGTCCGGTGCGTGGCCTGTCGCGAGAGCAGCTCGCCCTCGACGTACTGGCGGGCCTGGTCGGCCGCCTTCGTCTTCGTGTCGACGGTCGCCTTCGCCTTGACGGACGTACCGGTGACGGCGTCCTGTGCCTCGGCCGTCGTACCGGTGGCGGTGTTCTGCGCCTCGGCGGTCGTGCCTCCGGCGATGTCGGCGACCGTGTCCGTGACGGTGGAGGCGTCGGAGACGTCGCCCTGGACGTCACCGACCACTCCGTCGACGGTGCTGCCGACCGTGCCGACCGCGTCGTCCACGGACAGGGACACATCGGGTACGGAGGCTGTCGACTTGGGCAGCTCGTCCGCGCCGGCGACGGCGGAGCCGAGCGCCCAGGCGCCGGTGACACCGGCGGCTATGACGATGGAACGGCGAATGTTCTTGTGCATGCGTGCGTCAGATCCTTCGGGATACCGAGACTTCGGGACTTCGGGAGTGGGGGGCTTCCGGTGGCGGAAGCGGTGCCGGTTCCGTACCGGTCCGGGGAGTTGGGGACCGGTGGTGACTGACGGCAACGGCTCCGGTCCGGATCCCGTTGGCATGTGTCCGGAGATCGGAGGGATGTCCGGACGGACGGGCAGACCTGTTCCGCCCCCGCGCGGCAGGTCAGCGGGGGAAGGGCTGCCCTAGCCGGGGAATACGGGAATGTCCCGGTACCTGTCCCGGGTCTCGGCCGCGGTCACTGCCGCGGTGGTGCCGGGCATGAGCTTCGGCTGTGCCCGGTTGTCGAACGCGACGGCGTGCGCGTCGCCGTGCCGCGGCGAACCGTTGTCGGCCGCGGAGCCATGCCCCAACGCACCCGTGGGGGCACCCTTGGGCGCCGGGTCCGCGGGCGGCTGCGCGCCCCGCGGGCCCTCGCCGTTGTCGCGTGCACCGGCATCGGGCGCCGCGTGACCGCCGGTGAACTGCGGCCCGTAAGCGCCGGTGTATCCGTCGCCGGACTGCCCTCCGGCGCCATGCCCGGCCGCTGCGCTCTCCTCCGCGGCCCCACCGGGCAGCTGCGGTTCCGAACCGACCGGCAACGTCTCGCCGGGCAGCACGGGCAGCCCCGGCAGGAGCGGAAGGACGGGAAGTCCGGGCAGTTCGGGGAGCTCGGACCGGGGCGGCCACCACGGCGACGCGGGCGGCTCGGCAGGCCCACCGCCCACGACCTGTTCCACCAGGCCGCCGATGGGCCGTACGACTCCATCAGTGGCCGGCCGAACGACGCGCTCGGTGACGGGATGAACGACCTGTTCGGTGACCGGCCGGACAACCCCCTCGGTGACCGGGCGTACGACGCGGTGCACTCCGTCGGTCACCGGTGCGGTCACCTTGTGGACCGGTGCCAGGGGGTCGACAGTGCGGGGGTGGGACGGGGTCTCCGCGCCGGGCTCCGAATCGGGCGTGGCCGCGGCGCCGGACGTGGACGTGCCCGACGAGCGAGACGCGTTCGACTCCGCTGACCGCTGCCCGGTCCACCGCTCCGAACTCGGCCCCTCCGCACGCGGCTTCTCCGCGCCCTTCACCACCGCTCCGACCGAGCGCGTCACAACATGCCCGGCCGAACCCGTGACCGACCGGACGACCTCCGTCGGCCTCACACCCGGAGTCGCACCCTCCGTCGCGTACGCCCGCTCCCCACACAACATCCCGAGCACGAACAACCCGCCGATGAGCAACCCCACTTGCAGCGCACGCCGACCGCCCGCCGTGCGCGTCACGCGCAGAGCGGCACCGGGCAGTGCGGCTGACAGGGTCGACACGGTCAAAAGGGGGAGGGCTTCCCGTGCGGCGGAACGAGGCAGGACGGGGCGGAACACAGCGCACCGTTGAAGTTGCGACGATCCTCGCACGGGAGTGTGGAGGTTGCGCAAGTCCCCCGTTACCGTTGGGCACTCATGTCCGGTTTTCCATGATCCGGCCCATACACGCCCTCTTCACACACCCTCTTTCACCGGCCCGGGCTCCCGGTGTCCGGTATCGGAAGCGGGCGCTTCTCGATCGCCGCCGCCATCACCTCCGGGAAGAGGTCGGGCGTACAGGCGAATGCCGGTGCGTCCAGCGCCGCGAGCGCGGCCGCGTGCTCACGGTCGTACGCGGGCGCCCCTTCGTCGGACAGCGCGAGCAGCGTCACGAACTGCACCCCGGACGCCTTCATTGCCGCGACCCGCTTCAGCATCTCGTTGCGTATGCCTCCTTCGTAGAGGTCGCTGATGAGGACGACCACCGTGTCGGCGGGGCGGGTGATCTGCGACTGGCAGTACGCGAGCGCCCTGTTGATGTCCGTACCGCCGCCGAGCTGGGTGCCGAAGAGGACGTCGACCGGGTCGTCGAGCTGGTCGGTGAGGTCGACGACGGCCGTGTCGAAGACGACGAGCCGGGTGTTGATGGACCGCATCGAGGCCAGTACGGCGCCGAAGACCGACGCGTAGACGACGGACGCCGCCATCGAACCCGACTGGTCGATGCAGAGGATGACCTCCTTCTTCACGGACTGGGACGCGCGCCCGTAGCCGATGAGCCGCTCGGGCACGATGGTCCGGTATTCGGGCAGGTAGTGCTTGAGGTTGGCCGAGATCGTGCGGTTCCAGTCGATGTCGTGGTGGCGCGGCCGGCTGATACGGGCGCTGCGGTCGAGGGCGCCGGTGAGCGTGGCCCGCGTGCGGGTCGCGAGCCGCTTCTCCAGGTTCTCGACCACCTTGCGTACGACGGCTCGTGCCGTCTCCTTGGTCGTCTCGGGCATCGCCTTGTTCAGCGAAAGCAGCGTGCCGACCAGGTGGACGTCGGCCTCCACCGCCTCCAGCATCTCCGGCTCCAGCAACAGGGTGGACAGCCCGAGCCGGTCGATGGCGTCCCGCTGCATGACCTGAACGACGGAGGACGGAAAGTACGTCCGTATGTCCCCCAACCACCGGGCGACGGACGGCGCGGAAGCCCCCAGCCCAGCCGACCGGTCCTTCCCGGCCCGAGCCTTACCGGCCCCGGACGCGGACCCGTACAACGCCCCCAGCGCCCCGTCCATCCCGGCGTCCTGCCCGGCCAGCACGCACCCGGTGCCGTCCGCGTCGTCTCCACCAAGCACCAGCCGCCACCGCCGAAGCCGCTCGTCGGAGGCTCCGGCCCCGTCGGCCGCTCCCCCACTCTCGGCTTCGCTCGAGCGGGGGGACCCCCATGAGCGGGGGGACCCCCATGCCCCGCCCATTGGCCCCGTGCTCATCAGGACACCCCCACAAGGTCGTTGTCGTCGGTGGCATTCGGTTCGTCGAGGCCCAGCAACAGCCGCAGCACCGGCAGGACGGCGTCCGCCCGCTCGGCGTCGAGGTCGGGGGCGAAGCCGGGTATGGCGGAGGCGGTGGCCGCGGCGCTCCCCCGTGTTCCCGGCCCGCGTCGCACCAGCTCGCCCAGGGTGCGGCGCACGCCGGGCTCGTACGCCGAGAAGGTGCGCCGCAGGAGCGGCAGCACATCGGTGAACGCGTCGCCCGGCACCCCGGTCAGCCATGTGTCGACCAGCCCGAGCAACCGCTCGTCGTGCACAAGCAGCATCCCGCCGCCGGAGCCCCCGCCGACGAACCCCTCGATCCACGCCGCCGCATCGCCCGGCAGCGTCCCCGGCGACAGCACGAGCCCCATGAGCCGCGCGGCCTCCCCCTGCTCCAACTCCCCGTCGTCCAGAAGCAGCCGGACAGCCCGTCCCCGGATGACTCCCGGGATGGTGTCGCGCGTGGAGAGCGTTCGCAACACGGTGTGCCAGCGGCCGCGTATGCCGGAGCGAGGGCCCTGGTCGGTGGCTTCGGACGACGCCTCCGTAAGGACCTCCCCCAGCAACCCCACCGCCCCATGCACCGCGTCGACATGTCGCCGCATCTCCTCGGCGGCGTCCGCGTCGAGGGCGGCGCAGGCCGGGGGCAGGCCGACGAAGACGCGCTCGGCGAGGCCCGCGGCGACCTCGGCCAGCGCATGCGTACCCGTGCCGCGTACGTCTCCGTAGCGCAGGGAGCGGACCAGGGCGGGGAGGGCCTGGGCGAGGTGGCCGACGTCCGCGTCCAGGGCCGCGCGGTCGGCGAGGATCCGCATCACCACGGGGAGGGCGTCCGGGAGTTCGGCGAGGAGGCAGCGCTCGGCGAGGGCTGTGACGTCGGCCAGGGCGCGCGCGGCGACGGCGTCCATCTCGGCCTTCGCGGTCGCGGCGGCGAGCACCGTGGTGCCCCACACCCCGGCCTCGGCGACCCGCACCGCCAACTCCGGCTCCCAGCGCAGCCGCCAGGTCTCCCGGAACGTACCCGTGCTCCCCCGCGACTCCGCAGGCGCGCCCCACTCGACGCCCAGGAGCCGCAACCGGTGCAGCAGTCTGCTGCGCTCGGCGTCGTTCTCCTTGCGCAGGTCGAGCTCCAGCTCCCGCTCCAGCGCCTCCGGTTTGAGCCGCAGCCGCCGCTGGAGCCGGGCGAGGTCACGCTGCAACGGAACCGCGGGCGCCGACGCGGGCACCTCGCCCAGTACGTCACCCACGACGAGCCGGTCGTGCACGAGCGAGAGCGGCACATCCGAGCCCTCGCACATCACGGCCCGTACGGCGTCGGTGGTCTCGGTCAGCCCCGGCAACGGCCGGCCCCGCATCGCGGCGAGCGTGTCCGCGAGCCGCACCGCCTCGATGACATGCGCGGACGAGACGATCCGGTCCTCGTCCCGCAGCAGCCCGGCCACCTTCGTCATCCAGCGCTCGATCGGCCGGTCGGGGGCGCTGAACAGATGCCCGTACCAGCCGGGCGAGTCGATCCCCGCGCCGTAACCACTGACCCGCGACAGCCGCCGGTGCGTCCACGGCACCCACGTCATGTCCACCTTCGCCTTGGGCAGGCCCTTGAGCAGCGCCCGGTCGGCGGAGACGGTCGTCTTCCGCCGCAGCGCCGGCACATGCCAGGCCCCGCACACCACGGCGACGTCGTCCCCGAATTCCCGCTGTGCCGCCCGCACTTGGATCCGCATGTACGCCTCCCGCACGAGGTCCCGCTCATGCCCTCCGCTCCCGTACGCCTCCCGCAGCGCCCCCATGGCCTCGCCCAGCACCTCGAACGGTGCGAAGGCGTCCCCGTCCCGCACTCCCCGATGCTCGATCACGTCCTCCCACCACCGCTCGGGGTCGTCGTATCCGGCGGTCTCGGCGAGCACGGCGAGGGGGTCGATCCGGATGGCGTCCCCGGACGCGCCGACGCCCGGCGTCTCCGTTGCCTCCGGTGCCTCGGGCCCACCCGCGTCCGGATCTGCCGACGGGCCGGCCTCGGAGGAACCAGGCGCCTGGTCCGAGTCCGGCGCCTCGTCCTCCCTCCCCCACGCCAACGTATGCGTGGCCGGAAGGTCGATGAAGCGTGCCGGAACGTCATGCTCCAGGGCCCAGCGGATGGCCACCCACTCCGGGGAGAACTCGGCCAGTGGCCAGAACGCCGACCGCCCCGGCTCGTCCACCACATGGGCGAGGAGCGCGACGGGTGGCTGCATGCCCTCGTCGGCGGCCAGCGCGATCAACGCGTCGGCCTCCGGCGGTCCCTCGACGAGCACCACGCGAGGGCGTGCCGCGTTGAGCGCCGCCCGCACAGCCCGCGCCGAACCCGGCCCGTGGTGCCGCACCCCGAGCAGCAAGGGCCCGGAACCGCGCCCGACATCTTCGGCGGCCCGCTCGGCCTCCGGCTGGAATCCGTTCATGCGCTCACCTCCCGGCAGGCCCGGTAGAAGTCCTTCCAGCCGTCGCGCTCGCGGACGACTGCTTCCAGGTACTCCTGCCAGATGACGCGGTCGGCCGCCGGATCACGGACGACGGCGCCGAGGATGCCGGCGGCGACGTCACTCGCGCGCAGGACGCCGTCCCCGAAGTGGGTGGACAGGGCGAGCCCGTTGGTGACGACGGAGATGGCCTCCGCAGTCGACAGCGTGCCGCTGGGCGACTTCAGTTTCGTACGGCCGTCGGCGGTGATCCCGTCGCGCAGCTCGCGGAAGACGGTGACGACGCGGCGGATCTCATCGATGCCGTCGGGCGCGACCGGCAGATCGAGGGAGCGGCCGATCTGGTCGACCCGGCGCGAGACGATGTCGACCTCGGCGTCGGCGCTCTCCGGCAGCGGCAGCACCACCGTGTTGAAGCGGCGGCGCAGGGCGCTGGACAGGTCGTTGACCCCGCGGTCGCGGTCGTTGGCGGTGGCGATGAGGTTGAAGCCGCGTACGGCCTGCACCTCGGACCCCAACTCCGGTATCGGCAACGTCTTTTCCGACAGGATCGTGATGAGCGTGTCCTGTACGTCGGCTGGGATGCGGGTCAGCTCCTCCACACGCGCCGTCATCCCTTCCGACATGGCGCGCATGACAGGGCTCGCCACCAGCGCGTCGCGGCTCGGGCCGTGCGCGAGCAACTCCGCGTAGTTCCACCCGTACCGGATCGCCTCCTCCGGCGTGCCGGCCGTGCCCTGCACGAGCAGCGTCGAGTCACCGCTGACCGCCGCGGCCAGGTGCTCGGACACCCACGTCTTCGCCGTGCCGGGCACGCCGAGCAGGAGCAGGGCCCGGTCGGTGGCGAGGGTGGTGACGGCGACCTCGACGATGCGGCGCGGGCCCACGTACTTCGGCGTGATCACCGTGCCGTCCGGCAGCGTGCCGCCGAGCAGGTACATCGCGACGGCCCACGGCGACATCCGCCAGCGCGCCGGGCGCGGGCGGTCGTCCTGCGCGGCCAGCGCGGCGAGCTCGGCGGCGAACGCGTGCTCAGCGTGCGGCCGCAGCGCCTCGTCTGTTTCCCGTGCGGGCGCGGACGTGGACGGGTCCGCGTGCCCGTTCGCGGGCGCGGACTCGTTCTGGCTCGGGTCGACGGACGTCGGATCGACGGAAACAGGCATGGCTAGGTCCCCCTCCAGCTCGGCCGGGTCGGCCGGTTCGGATCTGGTGTCCACCCTGCACCACGCCACTGACAATGCGCGCTGACCTGCACAAACGTGCTGCCGACGGTCGATTGTCAGTGGTGGGATCTACCTTCGATGACATGACTCAGCAGGGGGTGCGCTGGACTGCGGATCAGGTGCTGGCACTGGCGCCTGACTCCGCGTCACGCAAAGCGGGAAGCAAACTCGGCGCGGCCGGGCCGTGGTCGGAGGCCGGCAGTTCTGACGAGGGGACGGTGTGGGGACTGTGCAGGGGCAGTGGCAGCAAGCCGTATCAGACGGTCATCGACATCGCGGACGCGGCCGGGCCCGCGTACAAGTGCAGTTGTCCGAGCCGCAAGTTCCCGTGCAAGCACGCGCTGGGACTGCTGCTGCTCTGGGCAGGCCACGACGGCACGGACGGCACGGTGCCGCGGGGGCAGGCGCCGGACTGGGCCGAGCAGTGGATAAAGGGGAGAAGACAGCGCGCGGAGGAGAAGCGGACGACGAGCGGGGCATCGGGCGCTTCGGCGGGTGACCTGGAGGCGGCACGGCGCCGGGCGGAGCGGCGTGCCGAGCGGATCACGGCGGGGGCGGCGGAGCTGGAGCAGCGGCTGACCGACCTGCTGCGCGGCGGTCTGGCCGCGGCGGAGCAGGCGGGGTACGGGCTGTGGGAGGAGACGGCGGCCCGGATGGTCGACGCGCAGGCACCGGGACTGGCCGCACGTGTCCGGGAGTTGGGCGCGATCCCCGCCTCCGGCCCCGGCTGGCCGGTCCGGCTGCTCGAGGAGTGCGCTCTGCTCCACCTCCTCGACCAGGGCTGGCTGCGCCGCGAGCGACTGCCGGACGGACTGGCCGCGACGGTCCGTTCGCGGATAGGGCTGCCCGGTTCGGCGGACGGCCCACCGGTGCGCGACCGCTGGCTGGTCCTCGCCCAGTACGACACGGCGGACAGCCGCCTCACGACGCGCCGCATCTGGTTGTATGGATCGGAGTCGGGGCGCACCGTCCTGCTCCTGTCGTACGGGGCGGCCGGCCGCGCACCCGAACTTGCGCTGCCCGTGGGACTGGCCCTCGACGCGGAGGTGTCCGCGTACCCGGGCGCGGGTCAGTTGCGGGTGGCCCTGGGCGAGCAGTTCACGCCTCCGGCGCCCGTTTCACTCCGGCCACCCGGGATGAGCGTGGCGCGGGCGGCGGCCCAGTACGGCGAGGCCCTCCGGGACGACCCATGGCTGGACTCCCACCCGGTGACGCTGGGCCACGTCATACCGACTCCCGACGGCGACTCCTGGCAACTGGCGGACGCCTACAGCGACCTGGCGCTCCCCCTCACCCCGGCCGCCCAGTCCCGCTCCGGCCTGTGGCGCCTGGTCGCCCTGTCGGGCGGAGCCCCGGTCACGGTATTCGGAGAATGCGGCCACCGCGGCTTCACCCCCCTCACGGCATGGCCGGAGGAACCGGGAGAGGCGGTGCCGCTGTGCTGACGATCCCTCTCCACTCTGCAAGGCCCAGCTCGATCGAGTCCGTATGGAAGGGACGCTCATGAACTGGCCGGAGAGCTCCTGGGAGGAGCTCGTGACCGTGGCGTTGCTCGGGACCGAGCGGCGTACGCCGCCGGGGGCGGTGCCCGGGCGGGAGGCACCGGGAGCGCTGCTGGACGCGGCGGCCGTACAGACGGTGCGACGGCGGGCCGGGCTGCGACCCGGGCGGGCGGCGACGCGGTTGGAGCCGGCGGCGGAGGACCCGCGTCCCGCGCTGCCCCGCGCGGCCGCGCGCAGGCTGGCCATGTTGCTCGCCGACCGGCCCGGCACGGGGAGCGGCGGCCGCAGAGGGACGGCGCCCGACCTCATGGAGTTGCTGCCGCAGTGGCTGGCCCTGGCCAACCGGCGCGGGTTCGCGGCACCCCCGGAGATGCTGCCCCCGCTCCTGGACGCGGCAAGGGGACGTACGGATCTGCGGCCGGCTGCTCTGACCTTCGCGGGGCCGCGTGCGCTGTGGCTGGCACGGCTGAACCCGGACTGGCGGTTCGCGCTGCGTGCGACACCGGGCGGTGGCGCCGTGCTGCCCGGCACCGAAGAACCGGAGCGGATAAGGCAGTTGTGGCAGGAGGGCTTGTTCGCCGAGCGGGTGGCGCTCCTCGCGGCGATACGAGCGCACGACGCGGCGGCCGCACGCGAACTGATCGCCACGACCTGGGCGACGGAGCGGGCCGAGGACCGGCTGATGTTCCTCGACTCGCTGCGGACGGGGTTGTGCGCGGCGGACGAGCCGTTCCTGGAACAGGCGTTGGCCGACCGCAGCCGCAATGTGCGGGCCACGGCGGCGGAGTTGCTGTCCGCGCTGCCGGGTTCGGCGCTCGCCGGGCGGATGGCGGACCGCGCCGGGTCCTGCGTGGCCGTCGACCATACGGGCGGCACGCCCACGATCGCGGTCGAGGCGCCGCACGCGTGCGATGCGGGCATGGAACGCGACGGGGTGGTGGCCAAGGCTCCCGCCGGCCGGGGTGAACGGTCCTGGTGGCTGGGCCAGTTGGTCGAGGCGGCTCCGCTCAACACCTGGCCTCGGCGACTCGGCGGGCGTACGCCGGAGGAGATCGTGGCGTTGCCCGTGGCGGACGGCTGGCAGGGCGAGCTGCATGCCGCGTGGTGCCGGGCGGCGGTGCGGCAGCGCGATCCCTCTTGGTCCAGGGCGTTGTTGGGATCACCTTCGGCGCCGGAGGCCGGGGGTCCGGGGGCGGTGTCACTCTCCGAGCGGGCAAAGCTGCTCGGCACGTTGGGGGAGGAGGAGCGGGCCGACTGGGTG
The DNA here is from genome assembly GCF_011045015.1 of Streptomyces scabichelini. GTDB lineage: Bacteria > Actinomycetota > Actinomycetes > Streptomycetales > Streptomycetaceae > Streptomyces > Streptomyces scabichelini. Next base: position 14,632 of record NZ_JAAKZY010000223.1, read on the forward strand.
GCAGGTTTTATCGCCGTGCACGGCTTGTCCGAGGCGTTTCAGTTGCTCGGGGTGTGCACGGTTCCCTGGGCGGGAGCCTTGGGCCGAGCCGTCGTGGACGCGCTCAACATCGCGCGGGACGCGGGAAGTTATCCCTGGAGCTTCAGCGGAGTCATGGGCTTGGCCGAACGCTGCCTCGACCCGGCGGAATCCGTCCGCCTCGACGCCCTCACAGCCATACCGGAAGAGTCCGAGAACGCGTCGCCCGGTGCCGGCGGCTACTGGGCGGAGTCCTTCCAACGCCTCGTCAGCACGCTGCGCTTGCGCGCAGCCATGCAGACGGAATTGGCGTCCGCCGGTTGAAGGGGGCGCCTAGGGGGTGGTGGGTTGGGTTCGGGGGCGGGTGCGGGCCGTCGTGGGTTGCTCGCGCAGTTCCCCGCGCCCCTTTAGGGGCGCGGGGAACTGCGCGATCAGCCACAAACCACCCGCACCCGCAGACGAACCCCAACCGACCACGAACCCAACCGCCCACCCGCCGGAGGCCTACGTTCCGGCAGGCTGCCGTACATTCGCCCGGACCCAGTCCACGATCGACGCCGTCGTAGCCCCGGGCGTGAAGATTTCGGCGACGCCCTTCTCCTTGAGGGGCGCAATGTCCGCCTCGGGGATGATTCCGCCGCCGAAGACCTTGATGTCCGAGGCGTCGCGCTCCTTGAGGAGTTCGATGACGGCCGCGAACAGCGTGTTGTGGGCGCCGGAGAGAATGGAGAGCCCGATCGCGTCGGCGTCCTCCTGGATCGCGGTATCGACGATCTGCTCCGGCGTCTGGTGGAGGCCGGTGTAAATGACCTCCATGCCCGCATCACGCAGCGCCCGCGCAATCACCTTGGCCCCGCGATCATGGCCGTCGAGCCCCGGCTTGGCCACCACCACGCGAATCGGACCGGCTGCCACACCCATCACTGCTGCCTCCATGAACCGACTACCTCGAACCGACTACCTCGATCTGCACAGAACCGATCCACAGGGAACCGATCCGCAGAAATCCATATCGACCTGTACCGACTGATAACACCTCACGCCGCCGGCGGCGACTCGCACCGGCCGACTCACACCAGCCGGGGAAGTGAACGAACGTTATCGCCAGCATCCCGCAACCGGCAGTTTCGTGGTGGGGACCGAGGGGGAAATCACACGGTGGGACAAGTTCGCCGCGTACCGATTCCGCATCCTGGGGCACATGGGCCGCAGCCGGGCCGGGCGCAAGGGGAGCCACCACGAGGTCGCCGCACCTCCGCGCCATCAGCCGCGCGGCCGGGTGGTGCAGCGCATCGACGATCGCACGACGGGAAGCCTCGTCGTTCCACGGGCGTCACACACGCCGTCCGCGCACTGTCGTTCTCCTCACAGGTGGCTTGCCACGAGGGCAAACGGGGGACAGAGTCGTCCTCCGCGCGCCGCGACAGGAGGTCGACCATGAAGGTCACCAGGGCAGTAATGCCCTTTTTTCCGTTTCTTCCGCTCTGTCAGCGGCTGTTGCCCAGCAGACTGGCCGGACTCTCACTGACTCTCATGAAGGCGACGGCCCTTGAGATCGCGATCCTCGCGGGACATCTGATCCTCTACCCCTCGGGCATCACCCAAGAGCGCCGTCCGGGCGCCGCCCCGGCGGCCCCGGCGGCCCCCGTCCCCAGGCCTCGCTCCGCGCCGGACGACCTCGCCCCCGAGACCGACACGGACCGTGACGCCGAGAC
>NZ_JAAKZY010000224.1 GCF_011045015.1 Streptomyces scabichelini
CCCGTATGCACCGCCGCCCCCCGGGTACCCCGAGCCACCCGGGCGGCTACCGCGAACTGTCCGGCCGCGAGGTCGAGGTGCTCCGGCTGGTGGCGGAGGGCCAGTCGAACAAGGCCATCGGCGTCTCGATGGGCCTGTCCGCACTGACCGTCAAGAGCCACCTCGCCCGCATCGCCCGCAAGCTCGGCACGGGCGACCGCGCCGGCATGGTGGCGGTGGCCCTGCGGACCGGCATCATCCACTGACCGGTTCACTGAGCTGACTGGTTTACGCCCCTCAGCCGCCCGTCGACGGAACGTTCCGTCGGCGGGCGTAGTCCATCCACAGATACCCTTGACACGTGACCGACGCCCAAGAGACCGCAGCAGACAGTTCACTGCGAACCACCGGAGGCGCCCCTCCGGACGACGGCGGATCCTCTGAAGCAGAGGTGCCGATCCCGTTGCTGGAGCCCCGGGACGGAATTCCGCCCGTGATCGCCGACGCGACGTCGCTCGCCGAGGTGATCGCCGCGTTCGCCGCGGGCAGCGGGCCCGTCGCCGTCGACGCCGAGCGTGCCTCCGGTTACCGCTACGGGCAGCGGGCCTATCTGGTCCAGTTGCGCCGCGAGGGCGCGGGCAGCGCGCTCATCGACCCCGTCGCGTGCCCCGATCTGTCGGGCCTCGGCGAGGCGCTCTCCGGAGTGGAGTGGGTGCTGCACGCCGCGACGCAGGACCTGCCCTGCCTCCGCGAAATAGGCATGATCCCCAGCCGCATCTTCGACACCGAGCTGGCCGGCCGGCTCGCCGGGTTCCCGCGCGTCGGCCTCGGCGCGATGGTCGAGGGCGTCCTGGGCTTCGTACTCGAGAAGGGGCACTCCGCGGTCGACTGGTCGACGCGTCCGCTGCCCGAGCCGTGGCTGCGCTACGCCGCGCTCGACGTGGAGCTGCTCGTCGACCTCAGGGACGCGCTGGAGAAGGAGCTCGACCGGCAGGGCAAGCTGGAGTGGGCCCGGCAGGAGTTCGACGCGATCGCCTCGGCGCCCCCGCCGGAGCCGCGCAAGGACCCGTGGCGCCGCACCTCCGGTATGCACAAGGTGCGCCGCCGCCGGCAGATGGCGGTCGTACGGGAGCTGTGGCAGGCCCGGGACCGGGTCGCGCGGCGCCGGGACATCTCGCCGGGCAAGGTGCTCGGTGACGCGGCGATCGTCGAGGCCGCGCTCGCCCTGCCGGCGAACGTGCACGCGCTCGCCGCGCTGAACGGCTTCGGGCACCGTATGGGCCGGCGTCAGCTGGAGCAGTGGCAGTCCGCCGTGGACCGTGCGAAGACGCTGCCGGACGCCGAGCTGCCGCAGCCCGGACAGCCGGTGACCGGTCCTCCGCCGCCGCGCGCCTGGGCCGAGAAGGACCCGGTGGCTGCGGCCCGGCTGTCCGCCGCGCGTGCGGCGGTGTCGGCCCTGGCGGAGGCCCTGGCCATGCCGCAGGAGAACCTGATCACCCCGGACACCGTCCGCCGCGTGTGCTGGGAGCCGCCTGCAGAACCGGACGCCGAGTCGGTCGCGGCCGCGCTCGCCGGGTACGGGGCGCGGCCGTGGCAGGTCGAGCAGGTGACCCCGGTGCTGTTGTCGGCGCTCACTTCGTCGCGCGCCGAGTCGAGAGAGTGAAGCCGTTGCAGAGGTGACTTGCTCTTCCACCTCAGGGAGGTCAGGGAGAGAGATTCTGGCCTGCTCTCTCGGTGCGGTGCCGCTACGCGGCTTGGGCATCGGGCGAGCTTCCTTGGGGGCGCCCCCCCCACGCGAGCGGAGCCGCGCGTGGGGGAGGGTCAGCCCACGTCGAACCGTCGCGTCGGTAGCGGGCATCCGCTGCAGATCGGGCGCCGGGTCGCTCCGCTCGGAGCGTCGGATGGACTCCCTGCCGTAAGAAAGGTGCGGGTGGTTTGTGGCTGGTCGCGCAGTTCCCCGCGCCCCTTCAGGGACGCGGCCTCCCGAGCGGAGTGCAAAAACTCGTGTGACCTTCGCCGCTCCCGGCGGGGGGACTGGGCAGCATGGTTACCCGTAAGTAGCATGAGGGGTGAGCGCGCGCTCAGGCCGCGTGTGCCGCGCAGTAGTGCCATCCCGCATCTGGAGGAGAGCCATCGTGCCTCGTACCGTCAGGGACGTCGTCTTCGTCGACGGCGTCCGTACCCCGTTCGGCAAGGCGGGCCCGAAGGGCATCTACCACGAGACCCGTGCCGACGACCTCGTCGTGAAGGCGATCCGGGAGCTGCTGCGCCGCAACCCGGGTCTCGACCCGAAGAAGGTCGACGAGGTCGCCATCGCCGCGACCACGCAGATCGGCGACCAGGGCCTGACCATCGGCCGCACCGCCGGCATCCTGGCCGGGCTGCCGCAGTCCGTGCCCGGCTACTCGATCGACCGCATGTGTGCCGGTGCGCTGACCGCCGTCACCACGACCGCGGGCTCCATCGCCTTCGGCGCGTACGACGCCGTCATCGCCGGTGGTGTCGAGCACATGGGCCGCCACCCGATGGGCGAGGGCGTGGACCCGAACCCGCGGTTCGTGAGCGAGAAGCTGGTCGACGAGTCCGCCCTGTTCATGGGCATGACCGCGGAGAACCTGCACGACCGCTACCCGCACATCACCAAGCTGCGCGCCGACGAGTACGCGGTGCGCTCGCAGGAGAAGGCCGCCAAGGCGTACGCCAACGGCAAGATCCAGGCGGACCTGGTGCCGATCTCCGTACGCCGCACCAACGCGGAGGCGGGTGAGACGGGCTGGGGCCTGGTCACCGCCGACGAGCCGATGCGTCCGGGGACCACCCTGGAGAACCTGGCCGGGCTCAAGACCCCGTTCCGCGTCCACGGCCGGGTCACGGCCGGTAACGCGGCCGGTCTCAACGACGGCGCCACCGCCTCGATCATCGCGTCCGAGGACTTCGCCCGCGAGAACGACCTGCCGGTCAAGATGCGCCTGGTCTCGTACGCCTTCGCGGGCGTCGAGCCCGAGGTGATGGGCTACGGCCCGATCCCGGCGACCGAGAAGGCCCTCGCCAAGGCGGGCCTGTCGATCGAGGACATCAACCTCTTCGAGATCAACGAGGCGTTCGCCGTCCAGGTCCTGGCCTTCCTGGACCACTACGGCATCGCGGACGACGACGCGCGCGTCAACCAGTACGGCGGCGCCATCGCGTACGGCCACCCGCTGGCCTCCTCGGGTGTGCGTCTGATGACGCAGCTGGCCCGCCAGTTCGAGGAGCAGCCGCACGTCCGCTACGGCCTGACCACCATGTGCGTGGGCTTCGGCATGGGCGCGACGGTCATCTGGGAGAACCCGCACTTCGAGTCCGCCGGAGGCGACAAGTGAGCACCACCGCTGAGCTGTTGAAGGGTGCCGCCGAGCTGTTCCCCGGCGAGGTCGTCACCGAGGCGCACGTACGCCACCTGGATCTGCCCTTCAACGCGGGCCGTTTCGCGCTCATCACGCTGGACAACGGCCTCGACCACACCAAGCCGACCACCTTCGGCCCGGCCTCGCTGGCGAACCTGAACACCGCCGTCGACCAGGTCGAGAAGGAGGCCGCGGCCGGGGAGATCGTCGGTGTCGGCATCACCGGCAAGCCGTTCATCTTCGCGGTCGGCGCCGACCTCAAGGGCGTAGAGCTCCTGAAGAGGCACGAGGACGCGCTGGCCATCGGCAAGGGCGGCCACGACGTCTTCAAGCGCCTCTCCGCGCTGGCCGTGCCGACCTTCGCGTACTACAACGGCGCGGCCATGGGTGGCGGCGTCGAGGTCGGTCTGCACTGCCAGTACCGCACGGTGTCGAAGGCGCTGCCGGCCTTCGCGCTCCCCGAGGTGTTCCTGGGCCTGGTCCCGGGCTGGGGCGGCTGCACGCTGCTGCCGAACCTCATCGGCGCGGACAAGGCCGTCTCGGTCATCATCGAGAACTCGCTCAACCAGAACAAGCAGCTCAAGGGCCAGCAGGTCTACGACCTCGGCATCGCCGACGCGATCTTCGAGGGCGCCGACTTCCTGGAGCAGTCGCTGGTCTGGACGGCGTCCGTCCTCAAGGGCGACATCGAGGTCGAGCGCGCGGTCATCGACCGCGGTGAGGCCTGGGACCAGGCCGTCGAGCGCGGCCGCTTCATCGCCGACAGCAAGGTGCACGGGGCGGCCCCGGCCGCGTACCGGGCGCTGGACATCATCGCCAAGGCCAAGAACGGCGACCTCCAGCAGGGGTACGACGCCGAGGACGCGGCCCTCGCCGACCTGATCATGGGTGGCGAACTGCGCGCCGGCATCTACGCGTTCAACCTCCTCCAGAAGCGCGGCAAGCGTCCCGCGGGCGCCCCGGACAAGAACCTGGCGCGTCCGGTCACCAAGGTCGGCGTCGTCGGCGCCGGTCTGATGGCCTCGCAGCTCGCGCTGCTCTTCCTGCGCCGCCTGGAGGTGCCGGTCGTGCTGACCGACATCGACCAGGAGCGCGTCGACAAGGGTGTGGGCTACGTCCACGCCGAGATCGACAAGCTGCTCGGCAAGGGCCGGATCAACCAGGACAAGGCCAACCGTCTCAAGGGCCTGGTCAGCGGTGTGCTGGACAAGGCCGAGGGGTTCTCGGACGCCGACTTCGTCATCGAGGCCGTCTTCGAGGAGATCGGCGTCAAGCAGCAGGTGTTCGCGGAGGTCGAGGCGGTCGCCCCGGCGCACGCGATCTTCGCCACCAACACCTCCTCGCTGTCGGTGTCGGAGATGGCGTCGAAGCTCAAGAACCCCGAGCGGGTCGTGGGCTTCCACTTCTTCAACCCGGTGGCGGTCCTGCCGCTCCTTGAGATCGTCCGCGGTGAGCAGACCGACGACGCCTCGCTGGCCACGGCGTTCGCCGTCGCCAAGAAGCTGAAGAAGACGGCGGTTCTGGTGAAGGACGCTCCGGCGTTCGTCGTGAACCGCATCCTCACCCGCTTCATGGGCGAGATCCAGAACGTCATCGACGAGGGCACGCCGGTCGAGACGGCGGAGAAGGCGGTCGAGCCCCTGGGCCTGCCGATGTCTCCCCTCGTCCTCCTGGAGCTGGTCGGCCCGGCGATCGGCCTGCACGTCTCGGAGACCCTCAACAAGGCGTTCCCGGACCGCTTCACGGTCTCCTCGAACCTCAAGGCGGTCGTCGAGGCGGGCAAGCGCGGCTTCTACGTGTACGACTCCGGGAAGCCGGAACTGGACCCGGAGGTCGCCGCGCTGCTGAAGCAGGGCGACACGGTGCTGACGGAGGACCAGGTCCGCGCCCGCGTGCTGGACGCGGTGGCCCAGGAGATCGGCATCATGCTCGACGAGGGCGTCGTCGCCGAGGCCCAGGACATCGACCTGTGCCTGATCACGGGCGCCGGCTGGCCCTTCCACCTGGGCGGCATCACGCCGTACCTGGACCGCGAGGGCGTCGCCGAGAGGGTGAACGGGAAGCGGTTCCTGGAGCCGGGCGTGGCCTCCGTCCCCGTGTAGGACCCGTACGAGCCCGTACGACACTCATGCCCGGCACGCCAACTGGCGTGTCGGGCATCGGCGTTACTGGAAGGTGACGGGGCGCCACGCCTCCAGGGCGAGGCCCGGCTCGGCCTTTCGGTGGGTTGTCAGGAGTTCGCCGCCGGCCGGCTGGAGTGTGGCCGCCACGATCTGTCCCTGGTGGTCCTTGCCCAGCGACACCTGTGTGTCCGGGGGCAGTTGGGGTCCCGACTCGGTCCACCAGGCTCCGGCGGACTCCTGCTCGGTCGGGTAGGCGGCGAAGGCGACACGGCCGCTTCTGGAGCGCTGGGCGAGCAGAGTGCAGTCGACGCCGTCGAGCGTGAAGCGGAGGGCGGACACCGGCCCGGGTCCGGCGCACCGGATGAGCGCGACGGGCTCGGTGCCGGGCCGCCAGGCGCACAGGGTGTCCGACTCGTCCGTGAAGAAGACGGTCACGTGCTCGTCGGAGGTGGCGAGGGCCCGCAGCGTGCCAGGTCGGGCCGCGGCCTTCAGCGGCTCGTCGTCGAGCGCGGGTATGTGGCCAGATCCCGCCTGCGTCCAGCGCAGGATCCCTTCCGGCGAGGTCGCGTACAGCTCCACGCGGCCCGACAACCTTGTCACGGCTGCCAGTTCGCCCTCCACCTCACGGCCCTTCAGGTCACGCCACGGGCCCCAGCCGCCGCGCTCCTTCTGGCCGCGCATGCTGACACCGCCACCCGCGTTGGGCACGAAGACATGGGCGCGGCCCTCCGCGTCGACCGCGACGGCCGGTACGCCGGTCTGCTCCCCCTTCTTGTTGGGGTGGCCGAGCCGGTTCCAGTCGAGGGCGGCGAGATGCGGGCGGAAGTGCGTGGTGTGGACGAGTCCCGCCTCCTGCGGGCCGGTGGGACGCCAGGAGACCAGGTGGGCGTAACCGTCGGTTCCCTGGCCCACGGCGAGCACGGGATGCAGGCGCTGGTCGCCGCCCACCGTACGGGGCGCGATCCACGAACTCCCCGGCGTTCGCTGGGCCCAGCACCACACGGCCTCGTCCCGGGGAGCGTAGGCGCTGAGTCGGCCGTCCCGGCCGCGTATGAGCCAGGAGCCGTTCACTGTACGGACCATCGACACTCCCCCACTCTAGTCGGGCCCACGGGGTCCGCCCCGTGCGACCCTGGCCTCATGAACGCCCCTCTCCTCATGATCGTCGATGCCGCGAACGTGGTCGGCTCGGTGCCCGACGGGTGGTGGCGGGACCGCCGGGGAGCGGCGGAGCGCCTGCGGGACCGGCTGGTGCCGTACGCCGACGACGGGCTGCCGGACTTCCCGGGTCCGCTGGAAGTGGTCCTGGTGGTCGAGGGAGCCGCCCGCGGGGTCTCATCCGTGTCGGGCGTACGGGTCGACTCGGCGCCCGGCAGCGGCGACGACCGCATCGTGGAGCTGGCCGCCGAAGCCGCGGGGCGCCGTTGCCTGGTGGTCACGGCCGACCGCGAACTGCGGGACAGAGTGGGCGCGTTGGGCGCCGAGGTAACCGGCCCGCGAACCGTCCGCGCCCCTTAAGGGGCGCGGGGCTGTGTCAATGTGCGGCTCCGCCGCGATGGGGGTCCCCCCGCTCGAGCGAAGCCGAGAGTGGGGGAGCGACCAGCCACAACGAACCCGCAGATTCCAGGCCGCCCTCCAGCGGAGCGCTCAGGTTTCCTCTCCGCCCGGCGGCTTGACCACGTCGTCGACGCTGACTTCCTTGCGCCGGCCGAGGAGGCTGTGGGAGCGGCCGTAGAGGAAGTAGACGAGGAAGCCGGCCGCCATCCAGATACCGAACCGCACCCAGGTCTCGGCGGGCAGGTTCAGCATCAGCCACAGCGAGGCGCACACCGACAGGATCGGAATGAACGGCACCCACGGGGTGCGGAAGGACCGGTGCAGGTCGGGGCGGGTCCGGCGGAGGATGAGCACGCCGATGGCGACGACCACGAAGGCGAACAAGGTGCCGATGTTCACCAGCGCGGCGAGTTCGTTCAAGGGGGTGAAGCCCGCGAGGATCGCGATGACCACGCCGAGCAGGATGGTCGGCCGGTGCGGGGTCTTGAACCGGGGATGGACGCGCGAGAAGAAACGGGGCAGGAGTCCGTCCCGGCTCATCGCGAAGAAGACACGGGTCTGGCCCAGGAGAAGGATCATGCAGACCGTCGTCAGGCCGACTGCCGCGCCGAAGCTGATGAAGCCCGCGTACCAGGGATGCCCGGTGGCCTTGAAGGCGTCGGCGAGCGGGGCGTCGACGGACAGTTGGCTGTAGTGCTGCATGCCCGTCACGACGATCGACACGGCGACGTACAGGGCCGTGCAGATGAAGAGGGAGCCGAGGATGCCGCGCGGCATGTCGCGCTGCGGGTTCTTGGTCTCCTCGGCGGCCGTGGCCACGATGTCGAAGCCGATGAAGGCGAAGAAGACGACGGAGGCGGCGGTGAAGATGCCCATCACACCGAAGTTGGAGGGCGCCCAGCCGAACATCAGCTGGATCAGCGGGGCTTGGAGGCTCTCACCCGGTGGCACATCCTGCGCCTTCGGGATGAACGGGTCGTAGTTGTCGCCGTCGATGAAGAAGGCACCCGCGATGATCACGACGAGGACGACCGTCACCTTGATGGCGACGACGATCGAGGTGATCCGCGCGGACAGCTTCATACCGAGGACGAGGATGGCGGTGAGCACCAGGACGAGGGCGGCGGCGAGGATGTCGAAGCCGAAGTCGCCGGCGCCCTCTCTGCTGCCCAGCGCCGCGGGCATCTCCCAGCCCGCGTTGTCCATGAGCGACTGGATGTAGCCGGACCAGCCGACGGCGACCACCGCCGTGCCGAGCGCGAACTCCAGGACCAGGTCCCAGCCGATGATCCAGGCGGGCAGTTCGCCGAGAGAGGCGTACGAGAAGGTGTAGGCGGAGCCGGCCACCGGAACCGTGGAGGCGAACTCGGCGTAACAGAGCGCGGCGAGCGCGCAGACGACCCCGGCCGCGGTGAAGGCCAGGGCGACGGACGGACCGGCGTTGTTCTTGGCGACCGTGCCGGTGAGGACGAAGATGCCGGTGCCGATGATGACACCGACGCCGAAGACGGTCAGATCCAGGGCGGACAGGGACTTCTTGAGCGCGTGCTCCGGTTCCTCTGTGTCCAGGATGGACTGCTCGACCTTCTTCGTCCTGAAGAGGGTGCTGCTCACGGGCGTACCTCCCACGCTTGTCGTCCTCGACATGATCGAGAGGGGGCGTGGAGCGTATGCCCCGGCACGAGGAGTTTCACGCGAATGGGCCGGTTCCGCCACCGTAAAGAATGGTGGCACCGGCCCATCCGGCTGCTTCAGTCCCGTCAGTGCCGTCAGTCGCGCGCGGGCTCCACCGCGTCGACCTCGGCCGCCTCACGGTGAAAGCGGCCGTCGAGCCTGGAGACGAGCCCGGTGACCTGGCGGGCGATGTCCGGCGCCGTCAGGCCGATCTCCGCCATGACCTCCTTGCGGGAGGCGTGGTCGAGGAAGCGCGGCGGGATGCCGAAGTCACGCAGCGGAACGTCGACGCCCGCGTCGCGCAGGGCCTGCGCGATCGCCGAGCCGACGCCGCCGACGCGGGAGTTGTCCTCGACGGTGACGACCACGCGGTGCTGCTCGGCGAGCGGTGCCATGGCCTCGTCGACGGGCTTGACCCAGCGTGGGTCGACGACGGTCGTGGAGATGCCCTGCTTGTCGAGGAGGTCGGCGATCTCCAGGCACATGGGCGCGAGCGCGCCGACGGAGACCAGGAGGACGTCCGGGGCGTCGGTGCCGGGCGCGCGCAGCACGTCCATGCCGCCGACGCGGCCCACGGCCGGTACGGCGGGCCCCACGGCGCCCTTGGAGAAGCGGACCACGGTCGGCGCGTCGTCGACCTCGACGGCCTCGCGCAGCTGGGCGCGGACCTGGTCGGCGTCGCGCGGCGCGGCGAGCCTGAGGCCGGGGACGACCTGGAGGATCGACATGTCCCACATGCCGTTGTGGGAGGCGCCGTCGGTGCCCGTGATGCCCGCGCGGTCCAGTACGAAGGTGACACCGCACTTGTGCAGGGCCACGTCCATCAGGACCTGGTCGAAGGCACGGTTGAGGAACGTCGCGTACACGGCGAAGACGGGGTGCAGGCCGCCGGTCGCCAGACCCGCGGCGGAGACCGCGCCGTGCTGCTCGGCGATGCCGACGTCGTAGACGCGGTCCGGGTACGCCTTGGCGAACTTCTCCAGGCCGACCGGCTGGAGCATGGCGGCCGTGATCGCGACGACGTCCTCGCGCTCCTTGCCGAGCTTGACCATCTCCTCGCCGAAGACCGAGGTCCAGTCGGCGCCGGAGGAGGCGATCGGCAGGCCCGTGTCCGGGTGGATCTTACCGACGGCGTGGAAGCGGTCGGCCTCGTCCTGGAGGGCGGGCTGGTAGCCGCGGCCCTTCTCGGTGAGGCAGTGCACGATGACGGGCCCGCCGAAGCGCTTGGCGCGGGCCAGCGCGGACTCCAGGGCCTCGATGTCGTGGCCGTCGATGGGGCCGACGTACTTCAGGCCGAGGTCCTCGAACATGCCCTGCGGGGCGATGAAGTCCTTGAGGCCCTTCTTGGCGCCGTGCAGGGTCTCGTAGAGGGGCTTGCCGACGACCGGGGTGCGCTCCAGCACCTCCTTCGTACGGGCCAGGAAGCGCTCGTAGCCGTCCGTGGTGCGCAGGGTGGCCAGGTGGTTGGCGAGGCCGCCGATGGTGGGGGCGTACGAACGCTCGTTGTCGTTCACGACGATGACCAGCGGGCGGTCCTTGGCGTCCGCGATGTTGTTCAGCGCCTCCCAGGCCATGCCGCCGGTGAGGGCGCCGTCGCCGATGACCGCGACGACGTGATCGTCCTTCCGCAGGATCTGGTTCGCCTTCGCGAGGCCGTCGGCCCAGCCCAGGACCGTGGAGGCATGCGAGTTCTCGATGACGTCGTGCTCGGACTCGGCCTGAGAGGGGTAGCCGGACAGGCCGCCCTTCATCTTCAGCTTCGAGAAGTCCTGACGGCCGGTGAGCAGCTTGTGGACGTAGGACTGGTGTCCCGTGTCCCACAGCACTTTGTCCTTCGGGGAGTCGAAGACACGGTGCAGAGCGATGGTGAGCTCGACGACACCGAGGTTGGGGCCGAGGTGGCCGCCGGTCTTGGAGACCGCTTCGACGAGGAAGGTCCGGATCTCCTCGGCCAGCTGGTCCAGCTGCTCCGGGCTGAGCCGGTCCAGATCGCGCGGTCCCCTGATACGGGTCAGCAGCGGCACCCGTGCCTCCTTGCAGTAGAGCTGTTCGAGCTTTCGCCAAGTCCGACGAGTCTAATGTCGCCCACACACAGGGAAGCGCCCGGCACCACCGTTGGGTACCGGGCACTTCAGGCCCCGTTAGGGGCGCGGGGAACTGCGCGACAAGCCACAACGAACCCGCAGCCGCCGAACACCCCCTCCCAACCGAGCTATTGGGCGAACTCTGTTCCTACGCGCGACCAGCGGTCCTCTGCGTCTTGCGAGTGACGGAGTCGATGACAACCGTGGCCAGCAGCACACTGCCCGTGATCATGTACTGGATCGGCGTGGCGATGCCCTCAAGGGCAAGCCCGTACTGGATCGAGGTGATCACCATGACACCGAGCAACGCGTTCCACGTACGGCCGCGACCGCCGAAGAGGCTGGTGCCGCCGATGACGGCCGCCGCGATGACGTTCATCAGAAGGTCACCGGCGCCCGCGCTCTGGTTGGCCGCGGCGATCTTCGAGGCCCAGAACAGACCACCGACCGCGGCGAAGAAGCCCGCGATGGCGAAGACCGAGATCCGTACCGCCGTGACGTTGATACCGGCACGCCGGGAGGCCTCGACGCTGCCGCCGAGCGCGAAGATCTTGCGGCCGTAGCCGGTGCGGCGCAGCACGAAGTCGGTCACGACCAGGACCACGAGGAACAGCAGCAGCGCCAGGGGCAGGCCCTTGTACTGGTTGAACATGATCGCCGCGGCGTAGCCGACGATCGCCAGCAGTCCGGTGCGCAGCAGGATGTCGACGAGCGGCCGGGACGGGACGCCCGCGGCCTCGCGACGGCGGCTGTCCAGGAAGGAGGTGACGAAGAAGACCGCGACCGCGACCGTGGCGAGCCCGTAGGCGGCCGCGACGTCCGAGAAGTAGTACGTCGTCAGCTTGCCGATCACACCGTCGCCGTCGAGGTTGATCGTGCCGTTCTCGCCCAGGAGCTGGAGCATGAAGCCGAGCCAGAACAGCAGACCGGCCAGGGTGACCGCGAACGCGGGCGCACCGATCCTGGCGAAGAAGAAGCCGTGGAGCGCGCCGGCGACCGCGCCGCCGCCGAGGGCCAGGAGCACGGCCAGCCATTCGTTCACGCCGTGCGTGACGCTCAGGACGGCCGCGATGGCACCCGCGACACCGCTGACGGAGCCGACCGACAGGTCGATCTCCCCGAGCAGCAGCACGAAGATGATGCCGACGGACATCATGCCGGTGGCGACCATCGCGACGGCGATGTTGTTGAGGTTCTCGGAGGACAGGAAGTTCGAGTTCAGGCTCTGGAAGATGATGGCGATGGCGATCAGGCCGATGACGACCGGGAGCGAGCCCAGGTCACCGCCGCGGATCTTGCGCCTGAACTCGATGATGTAGCCGGCGAAGCCGCGCTCACGCACCAGCAGCCGCGGGTCGACGGCGACGTCCGCGCCGGCGGCCGCCTCCGGGTTCTCGACCACTACGTCGGTGGTCTTCGGGGCGGTGTCCTGTGTCTTGTCGATGCTCACTTCTGTACCTCCCCGTTGCCGCGCGCCGCACGACGGGTCACGGCGTTGTCCGTGGCGCCCGTGATGGCGGAGATGATCTCCTCCTGCGAGGTCGTCTTGACCTCGAAGACACCGTTGTTGCGGCCGAGGCGCAGCACGGCGACCTTGTCGGCGACGGCCTTCACATCGGCCATGTTGTGGCTGATGAGGAGCACGGCGTGGCCGCGTTCGCGCAGCCGCTCCACGAGGTCGAGGACCTGCGCGGTCTGCTCGACACCGAGGGCCGCGGTGGGCTCGTCGAGGATGACCAGCTTGGGCGCGCCGAGCATGGAGCGGGCGATCGCCACGGTCTGCCGCTGGCCACCGGAGAGCGAGGCGATCGGGATACGCACACTGGGAATGCGGATCGACAGCGTCTGCAGCAGCTCGCGGGAGCGGCGCTCCATCTCGACCTCGTCGAGGACGCCGCGCCTCTTCAGCTCGCGGCCCAGATAGAGGTTGCCGACGACGTCGATGTTGTCGCACAGCGCGAGGTCCTGGTAGACGGTCGCGATGCCCAGGTTCTGGGCGTCGTGCGGCTTGTTGATCTGGACGGACCTGCCGTCCCACTCGATGACACCCTCATCGATGGGGTGCACGCCGGCGATCGTCTTGACCAGCGTGGACTTACCGGCGCCGTTGTCGCCGACCAGGGCGACCACCTCACCGCCGTGGACCTCGAGCTCTACATCGGTGAGCGCCTGGACGGCACCGAACCGCTTGGAGACCCCGCGCAACGCCAGCACAGGCGTAGCGGACACGTGAACCATCTCCTTCGCCGCCTGATCCGGCGGGAGGTTGTGCAGAAGTTTGGGGGGGTGTTCCGTCCGGCGCCCCGCGCGAGCTTGCGGGGCTGATGATGGCGGGGCGCCGGAGGAGCTTGGAGTACGCGAGTCCCGTACGGGAATTCCCGGGCCCGGTACGGGAATTCCAACCTAGCGAATTCCCGTACGCGGAAAGGGACTCGGCCGTACTTACCTGCGTACCTACTTGAGGCCGATCTGGTCGCAGGCGGCCTTGAACTTGGCCGTGCAGATCTCGTCGACCGTGTAGATGCCGTCCTTGATGACCGTGTCGTTGATGTTGTCCTTGGTCAGCGAGAGGACCGGGACGAGGACCGACGGGACACCCTTGGTGGTCGGGCTGTCGACCTTCGTCTTGGCGACGGAGTCGAGCTTCTCGCCCTTGGCGAGGGCGACGGCCATCTCCGCGGCGACGTCCGCCTCCTGCGGGTAGGGCTTGTACACGCTCATGTACTGCTCACCCGCGACGATGCGCTGCACACCCGCAAGCTCGGCGTCCTGGCCGGTGACCGGCGGCAGCGGGGAGACACCGGCGGCCTTCAGGGCGGTGATGATGCCGCCCGCCATGCCGTCGTTGGCGGAGTAGACACCGACGATGTTGTTCTTGCCGACCGCGGAGATCGCGCCTTCCATGTTGGCGTTGGCGTTCTCCGGCTTCCACTCCTTGGTGTCGTACGACTTGGCGATGTCGACCTTGCCCTGGAGCTGGGACAGCGCGCCCTTCTTGAACTGGGCGGCGTTCGGGTCGGTGACCGCGCCGTTCATCATGACGATCTTGGCGGAGGGCGTGGCCTTGTCGCCGAGGGCGTCCAGGAGCGCCTTGCCCTGGACGCGGCCGACCTCTTCGTTGTCGAACGAGACGTAGCCGTCGATGTCGCCCTGGGCGAGACGGTCGTACGCGACGACCGGGATGTCCTGCTCCTTGGCCTTGTTGACGGAGTTCTCGATGGCCTTGGAGTCCACCGCGTCCACGATCAGCACGTCCACCTTGTTGGTGATCATCGTGTCGACCTGCTGGTTCTGGGTGGTGGCGTCCTGCTTGGCGTTGGCGTAGACGACCTCGCCCTTGTTGTTCGTGAGCTCCTTGACCTTCTTCTCGATCAAGGGCTTGTCGAACTTCTCGTAACGCGCGGTCTGGTTCTCCGGAAGGAGCAGACCGACCTTGATCGCGTCGCCCTTGCTCGTGGTCTCGTCGTTGTCGCCGCCGGCTTCCCCGGCTTCGCCACAGGCAGCCAGCGAGACGGCCAACGCACCTGCGGCAACGGCAATGGCGGCACGACGCATACGCGTGTTCACTTCAGAAACCTCCCTGACGAGGCCGCGACGTTGCGGCCGAGGTGGCTGGAAGTCAACTCGGCCTATAGTGCGACGTCAAGAAGTAAATCCTTAACGAGATGGCAACGGTGCCATCCGTTCTCTAAGTGAAGGCAGGAGTAGCCGCGGGCAGGGTTCCGTCCAAAAGGGTTGAATCACCCATCTCGCTGAGTGCGAGAGCGAGTGCCCCGAGGACCTCTGCCCGACCGCCAAGTGCCCCTGGAAGAACGGATAGTTGACGCGCCGCGCTGGGGATCGCGTAACGGCCGACCGACTCCCTTATGGGCCCGAGTACCAGCTCACCGGCCTCGGCGAGATCACCGCCGAGGACGACCCGGCTCGGGTTGAGCAAGTTGCAGAGATTGGCGACTCCACTGCCGATGTGTCGGCCGACGTCGGCGATCACGCGACGACAGCCAGGGTCGCCGTCCCGCGCCAGCCGCACGACGCCTTCCATCGTCAGATCCGTGCCGTGACTGGACTGGAGCAGCGGCAGCACATAGCGCGCGGCCGCGAAGGTCTCCAGGCAGCCCCGGTTTCCGCAGCGGCAGACGGGGCCGGACTCATCAAGAGTAATATGACCGATTTCTCCCGCGGTGCCACCTGGTCCGCGGTAGATCCGGCCGTTGATCACCAGGCCGGCGCCGACACCGCTCGCGACCTTGATGTACGCGAGGTCCCTGACCCCCCGGCCGCTCCCCCAGACCAGCTCGCCGAGGGCGCCGAGGTTGGCGTCGTTGTCCACGTGCACCGGCACGCCGAGCCGCCCCCGCAGCTCCTCGGCGGGCTTGGTGCCGGTCCAGCCCGGCAGGATGGCGGTCGAGCCGAGGGTGCCGGACTCCACGTCGATCGGCCCCGGCACGCCGAGGCCGACGCCCGCGATCTTGGCACGGTCGACGCCGGTGGCCTCGATCAGCCGGCTGACCAGCTGTTCGGCCCGGTCGAAGCCCTGCGCGGCGGAGGCGTCCACGTCGAGGGGCTCGGACTCCTCGGCCAGCACCTGGTGCGCGAGATTCCCGACTGCGACGCGCAAATGCGTGTGCCCGAAGTCGACGCCGATCACGATGCCGGCGTCGCCGCTCAGACTGACGCTGCGGGCCCGCCTGCCGCCCGCCGATGTGGGCGTGACCTCGACCGTTCCGCCGTCCTTGAGTTCGCGGACGATGTTGGAGACCGTCGCTGCGGACAGGCCCGTCGTCCTCGCGATCTCCGCCTGCGTGAGCGAACCGGCCAGGCGCACCGCACGTACGACCCGTTCGAGATTTGCTCGGTGCAGCGACGACTGTGACCCCGGAGTCTCCATCGACTCATCCACTCCTGCCCTCAGCCGGACGACCATGATGCCGTCCGTGGCCCGGGTCACAGCAGCGGAACCCGAGCACTTACAAGTTGTGAACTCCAAACTCCGCTGAACGTGTTACCGCCGTCAAGTCCTTGAGGGAAAATCCGGTGAACGGGGGTGTGTCCGGTCCGGGCAGGTTTCGGGCCCGATTCGGGGTGGATTCGGGCGCGATCCGGGCTGGGATC
Organism: Streptomyces scabichelini; assembly: GCF_011045015.1. GTDB lineage: Bacteria > Actinomycetota > Actinomycetes > Streptomycetales > Streptomycetaceae > Streptomyces > Streptomyces scabichelini. The sequence continues at coordinate 15,916 of NZ_JAAKZY010000224.1, forward strand.
GGGCATCGGACGCGGATCGCGTCCCGCGGCGTGCGCGGTGGGCTGTGCGGTGCGATGTGCCTCACGAACCTGCAGGTCACAGGGGTGACGGGTCCGCCGTTCGGTGGGGTTTTTCGCCCCCGCCGCCCCTACCCGTCCCGTCCCTGGGGGCTGCGCCCCCAGGGACGGGACGGGTAGGGGC
>NZ_JAAKZY010000225.1 GCF_011045015.1 Streptomyces scabichelini
GTCGACCTGGGGCGCCTCGCCTCGGCGGCGTGTCCGCGCGGCTGACTCCGCAGCGACGCCTTTCCACCCGGCCGTACCGCCTCGCATACTGCGCGCCGCACTCTCGTCTCGTGCGTCGGGCCGGGTTTCACCTGCGCGTATTTGCTTCCGCTCCGACAGCAACTAACAGCCATCCCGGCGAAGGGACCCTCTCATGACGTCCACGACGTCCATCGCACCTGCCGCATCAACCGCATCAGCTGCATCCGCCGCATCCGTCGCGGAGACCGCGAACCTCACCATCGAGAAGGTCGGCGGCCGTATCGGCGCCGTGATCTCCGGAGTCCGCCTCGGCGGCGACCTGGACGAGGCCACCGTGGCGGCGATCCGCGCCGCGATCCTCGAGCACAAGGTCGTCTTCTTCCGAGACCAGCAGCACCTCGACGCCGAGAGCCACGAGGCGTTCGGCCGCCTGCTCGGCGAGCCGGTCGCACACCCCACCGTGCCGTCCGTCGACGGCCGTTACGCCTTCGGCATCGACAACGACCACGGCGGCCGGGCCAACCAGTGGCACTCCGACGTCACGTTCGTCCCCGCGTACCCGGCCTTCTCGATCCTGCGTGCCGAGGTCGTGCCGCCGTACGGCGGCAACACCCTGTGGGCCGACACGGCCACCGCCTACGCCCGGCTTCCCGGCCCCCTGAAGGCGTTGGCCGACAGCCTGCGTGCCGAGCACACCAACGACTACGACTACGCGGCCGCACGTCCCCATGCCGGGTCCGCGGAGCTGGAGCGGCACCGGAAGGTGTTCACCTCGACCAAGTTCCGGACCGAGCACCCGGTGGTGCGTGTGCACCCGGAGACCGGCGAACGCACCCTGGTCCTGGGCAACTTCGTGCAGAAGCTCGTCGGCCTGCACAGCGGTGACTCGCGCGCGATCATCGGCGTCCTCCAGTCGCACATCGAGCGGCCGGAGAACACGGTCCGCTGGCAGTGGCGAGCGGGTGACGTCGCCATCTGGGACAACCGGGCAACCCAGCACTACGGCGTGGACGACTCCGACGACCACGAGCGCACCCTGCGCCGCGTCACCATCGACGGCGACGTACCGGTCGGCGTGGACGGCCGCCACTCGCTGCTGCTGGCACCGGAGTCGGCGCCCGAGCCCGTGCACGGTGCCTGAACGACGGTCACCCGGTCAGGCCACCGCCCCCAGCGGGCGGTGGTCGCCGAGCGCGGCGGAGAACTGGTCGACGACCTGCTCCAGCGCCTCCCTCGTACCCGGCTCCACGACGATGCCGCCGTCCTGCCGTACCTCGATGTGCTTGTCCAGCACGAACCAGCCCGGTGTGATGTGGGCGGGGCCCATGGAGGCGAGGACCGGGCGCAGGGCGTAGTCGATGGCCAGGACGTGGGCGGTGGTGCCGCCGGTGGCGAGCGGCAGGACGGTCTTGCCCTGCAGCGCGTACTGCGGCAGCAGGTCGAGCAGCGACTTGAGCAGTCCCGAGTACGCGGCCTTGTAGACCGGGGTGCCGAAGACGATTCCGTCGGCCTGGGCGACGAGCGCTGTGGCCTCGACGATCGCGGGATGCCCGAAGTCGGCGTGCAGCAGGGCCTCGGGAGGGAGCGTACGGACGTCGAGTGGGACCACCTCGTGCCCCTGCTCGGTGAGCCGGGCGTCGAGGTCGCGCAGGAGGCGGGCCGTGCGGGAGGTGGGGGAGGGGCTGCCGGAGACGGAGAGGACGGTGGCCATGCGGGACTCCAGAGAGGTCAGAGGGCTTTGCCCGGGTTGAGGATGCCGTGCGGGTCGAAGGCGGCCTTGATGCGCTGCTGCAACGCGTGCTGCGCCGGGCCGAGTTCGTCGGTGAGCCACCGGCGTTTGAGGGTGCCCACGCCGTGCTCGCCGGTGAGCGTGCCGCCCAGGCGCAGCGCGGCGGTGAAGATGTCGCCCGCCGCCTGCCAGGCCGCTTCCGGGATGTCGGCGGTGTCGGCGGTGTCGGCGGTGGCGTGGTCCAGGACGAGGATGGGGTGGAGATTGCCGTCGGCGGCGTGGGCGAAGGTGAAGATCCGTACGTCGTGGCGCTCGGCGGCGGCTGTGATCTCCCGTACGGCGGCGGCCAGTTGGGTTCTCGGTACGGCGATGTCCTCGATCAGCACCCGGCCCAGGCGCTCCAGAGAGGGCAGGGCGAGCCTGCGGGCCGCGAGCAGCCGGTCCGCCTCCGCCGGGTCGGCGGTGGTCTCGACGGACGCCGCGCGCCCGCGCAGCAGCCGTACCGCCAGTTCCGCCTCGGCCTGAGCGGACCGCCCGTCGCACTGGAGGAGCAGCAGCGCACCGCCGCGCGAACGCAGATCCGTGCCCTGTGCCTCGTCCACGGCTCCCAGCACCGGGCCGTCCAGCAGCTCCGCCATGGCGGGCTCGACGCGGGCGGCGGTGAGTGCCGACACCGCCTCGGCACCCTCGGCGAAGGTATCGAAGTACGCGGCGACGGTGACCGTCGCCTCCGGCACCGGGCGCAGTCGCACGGTCGCGGCGGTGATCACGGCGAGGGTGCCCTCGGAGCCGGTGAGCAGGGCCGTGAGGTCGTAGCCGGTGACTCCTTTGACGGTGCGCCGGCCGGTACGGACCGGCGTGCCGTCGGCGAGCACCGCGTCGAGGCCCAGAACGGCGTCCCGGGTCACCCCGTACTTGGCGCAGCGCAGGCCGCCCGCGTTGGTCGCGATGTTCCCGCCCACGGTGGAGATCGCCGCGCTGGCCGGATCGGGCGCGTAGCGCAGCCCGAACTCGCCTGCCGCACGGTCCAGTTCGGCGGTGATGACGCCCGGTTCGACGACGGCGATCTGGTCGTGCGGGTCGAGGTCGAGGACGCGGTTCATCCGTGACAGGTCGAGCACGACGGTGCCCGCTCCGGCGTTCGCCCCGCCGGAGAGTCCGGTCCCGGCCCCGCGTGGCACCACCGGCACCCGCAGGGCGTGCGCGTGCCGCAGAGCCGTCCGTACGTGATCCGTGTGCGCCGCGTGGACGACGGCGAGCGGCTCGCCGTCCGGGTGGCTGCCGGAGCGGTCGGTCGCGTACGGGGCGGTCTGCGGGCCGGTGCTGAGCGCGGCGGCGGGCAGGTCGCGGCGCAGGGCCGTCAGCAGGGCGTCGAAGGTGTCGGATGTGCGGGGTTGCGTGAGGGTCATACGGCGGCCTCCAGTGCACGGCTGCCGACGGCGAGCAGCGCGATGTCCTCCTGCGGGGCGTGCACCGGGGCGCACTGGACATCGCGGAAGTGGCGTTCGAGGGGGTTGCCGCGACTCAGCCCCGGATTGCCCAGCAGCCGTACGGCGACCCCGACCGCCTCGGTGGCATGCCGGTCGGCCAGGACCCGGGCGCCCAGAGCGAGTTCGGGGGTGTACGTGTCGTCGGCCGCGTCCACCCGCTCGGCTCCGCCGAACACCAGTTGCTCGGCGGCGTCCAGCCGCAGGGCGATCTCACCGGCGGTCCGCCGGAAGCGTTCCGTACGGGCCACGGGGTGGCCGAGGTTGGCGGGCACCCGCTCATGTGCGAACCGGTGGAAGTACCGCTGGGCCGCGCGGGCCACGCCCAGGTAGAGGGCGGCGAGCGGGAGATGGAGAGCGGCGCCCGCGCGGTTGTCCTGCTCCGCGCCGACGCCGTGCGCGGCGATGTCGACCACGTTCCCGGCCGGGATCTCGACCTCTCGCAGGGCGATGTCATGGCTGCCGCTGGCGCGCAGCCCCAGGTGGTCCCAGCGGTGCGTGACCTCGACACCGGGGGCGGTGCCGGGCACGGCGAACGTGCCGACCCGCGGCGTCGGTTCGTCCGTGGTGGCCCACACGAGCAGCCAGTCGAGCCCCTCCACGCCGGTCGCGAACCGTTTGCGGCCGGTGAGGGACCACCCAGTAGCCGTGCGCCGGGCCACCGTCGCGGGCAGCCCGCCGCGCGCGGGGGAACCCAGGTCGGGCTCCACCCGTACGTGGTTGAGCAGCACCGGCCGCCGTGCCGCTTCGGCCAGCACCTGCCCGTACAACTCCTCCGGCCAGTGCGGCCGTACGGCCTGGCGGTGGTGGACGGCCAGGCTCATCGCCGCGATCAGCGCCACCGAGGGGTCGCCCTCGCCCAGCGCGTGCAGGATGCGTGCCGTGGCGGCGACCCCGAGCCCGGGACCGCCGTACCGCTCGGCGACGGTGGCGGTGAGCAGGCCCGCCTCGTGGGCGGCGCGGATGCCCTCGGCGGGGAAGGCGGCTGTGCGGTCGTATTCGGCAGCCGTGGCCGCGAGTCGTTCGGTGACGTGGGCGAGGGCGAGGGCGAGAGCGGTCGGATCCGGTGCGCGGAACGGCAGAGCGGCGGTGGTCATGAGGAAAGGGCCTTCCGCAGCGGGGAGTTGAGGCGATCGGTCCAGAAGCCGGAGACCTTCAGCGGCTGCTTCAGGGCGCCGAGGTCGCGGAACGCGTCCGCCACCTCCTGCTGGGACGCCGTGGCCTTCGTGGTCACGGCCTGCACCTCGGTCTTCCGCTGTGCCTCGCCCTCCTCGAACTCCTCCAGCGCCTCGTCCACCGGCTGGTGCGTGGCAGCGGCGACGACCTTGGCGTATTCCTCCTCGCGCCCGTCACGGACGTACGCGTATGCCTGGTCGATACGAGCGAGCAGATCGGTCAGCGCCTTCCGCTCGGCCGGATTTCCGACGGTGTCGTCGGAGGCGGTCCACAGGAAGTTGCCGGAGAGGATGTCCTTGCCGGAGCCGACGGTGCGGGCACCCCGCTGATGGGCGGCGATGATCGCGTTGCCGTACCCGGCGAAGGCGTCGACTGAGCCGCCGTTCAGCGCGGCGAGGCCCTTGTCGGGCTCCAGCGGGGCCGGGGTGATGTCGTCCCAGCCGAGCCCGGACTGCTTCAGCAGCTCGTAGAGGAAGTAGTGGGCGGTGGTGTTCTTGACGTACCCGACCTTCTTGCCCTTGAGCTGGGCGATCGAGGTGATCCCCGAGTCCTCGGGGGCCACGACCTGCTGGTTGAGGGTGTTGCCGCGCTGCACGGCGACGACCTTGAAGTTGGGCTGTCCGTCGGCGGCGGCGAAGACCGGCGGGATCTCGCTGGAGTTCGCCACGTCCAGTGCCCCGGCCCGTACCGCCTCCAACTGCTTGTCACCGCCCTGGAAGAGGCTCCACCGCACCTGGTACGGGGTGTCGTCGAGGTGGGCGAACTTCAAAAGCGCCTCCTCCCGCTTCCAGCCGGTCGCGCCGACGCGCAGGGTGACCGAGCCGTCCCCGCCGCTGTCCTCGGCGCCCGCCGAGCCGCCGCAGCCGGCGAGTGCTCCCGTCAGGAGCACGGCGGCAAGGCCGAGCGCGCGCCGCCCGGTCCGGCTTGTCCGGCTCACGCGGCAGCCCCCGAGGCTGCGCGGTGCGCCAGCTCCTGGCGGACCAGCGGCAGCACGTGACGGCCGTAGTCGATCGCGTCGTTCAGCGGGTCGTAGCCGCGCATGGACAGCAGCTCGCAGCCGATGTCGACGTAGTCGAGCAGAGCCTTGGCGACCGTCTCCGGGGAGCCGACCAGCGCGGTCGAGGCGCCGGCGGCGTTGGTGGCCGCGGCGGGCGCGGTCCACAGGCAGCGGTCGTGCACCTCGCCGCGCTCGGCGACGGCCAGCAGCCGCTGCGAGCCGACGTTGGCCGGAGCGCCCTGGCCGAGTGCCGGGTAGTGGCGCTGCTTGGCGCGCTCCTCGTGGTGGGTCCTGATCGAGCCGAGGATGCGGTGGGCCTTCTCCCAGGCCAGCTCGTCGGTGGGGGCGATGATCGGGCGGAAGGAGACCCAGATACGGGGCCGGGGCCGCCCTGCGGCGTCCGCGTGGGCGTTGACGGCGGCGATCTGCTCGGCGGTCTCCTTCAGCGGTTCGCCCCACAGCCCGAAGATGTCACCCTGCTGCCCGCCCACCCGGTAGGCGTCCTCCGAGGAGCCGCCCACCGAGATCGGGACGGTCCCGTTGTACGGGGTGACGCCGGAGCGGAAGCCCTCGAAACGGTAGTACGGCCCCTCATGGGAGACCGGTCCTTCGGCCGCCCACACGTCGCGCAGGATCCGGATGTACTCGTCCGAGCGCGCGTACCGCTCGCTCTTGCTCAGGTAGTCGCCCTCACGGCGCTGCTCCTCGTCGCTGCCGCCGGAGATGATGTGCACCACCAGGCGCCCCTCGCTGATCCGGTCGAGGGTGGCCAGCGCGCGGGCCGCGTGGGTCGGGAAGATCACGCCGGGGCGGTGGGCGAGAACCGGCTTGATGCGTTCGGTGTGGTGGGCGACGAACTGCGCGAGCTGCAGAGCGTCGGGCGAGGCCGAGTGGTAGGTGACGAGGGTGTAGTCGAAGCCGCCGTCGTCCAGGGCGCGGGCGTAGCGGCGGGCGTAGTCGACGTCGATGCCGTTGCCGGCGGTGGGGTCGCCCTCGGTGGCGGGGTTGGGATGGACGGCGCTGATGAACTCGACGGGCATGGCGGGGTCACTCCTTGACGAGGCTGGTGTCGACGTGGTCGGCGACAGTCGGGTTCGGGGTGAGGACGCCGATGCCGTGCATGGTGTCGCCGACCTTCTGCACGGCCTTCACGACCTGCGAACTCACCGGCAGCAACTGGCTGTTGGCCTGGCTCACCAGCGTCTTGGCGATCTCGGCGGAGGCACCGTTGTTCTGCTGGATGGCCTTGGCGTAGTCGTCCGGGTGCTGCCGCGACCAGGCCAGTGCCTTGTCCAGGCGGCGCAGGTAGTCGGAGACGGCGGCCTTCTTGCCCTGGTCGGCCAGCGCCTTCTCGGAGGCGCCGATGAATCCGTAGCCGCTCACGCGCCCGTCGGCACCGTTGACGAGGAGCCGGCCGCCCTGCTGCTCGGCGACGGCCTTGTAGACCCCGAAGGTGGCCCAGGCATCGATCTTCCCGGAGGTGAAGGCGGCCTGGGCGTCGGTCGGCAGCAGGTACTGCACCTTGACGTCGTCGTAGCTCAGTCCCGCCTGCTCCAGCACATGCGCGAGCAGATACTCGGCGATGGACCCCTTGGCCGAGGAGACCACGACCTTCTTGCCCTTGAGGTCCTTGACGTCGCGGATCGACGAGCCCTCGCGGACCACGATCCCGGTGTGCGTGCCGTCGTTGCGCAGCGCACCCACCGCCTTCACCGGCACACCGCCGGAGAGGGCCTGAAGCGTGGGCAGATCGGCGGCGTACGAGGTGTCCGCGGCCCCCGCCTGCACGGCCTGGAAGAGGGGCGCGGCGCCCTCGAACTCGGCCCATTTCACCTCGTACGACGTCCCTTTGAGGGCGCCGGAGGCGTTGAGCAGGGTCTGCAGGTTCTTCGCCTGGTCGCCGATGGTGAGCGTCACACCCGAGCCGCCTCCGTCGGAGGCGGCCTCGCTGTCGCCGCCACAGGCGGTGGTGGCGAGCAGGGCGGCGAGGGAGAGCGCGGCGCCGAGGGTGCGCACCGTGCGGGTGGTGCGGGCAGTGCGGGCGGTCGTGTGGGTCATGAGGTTCCTGTTGTTCATGCCGTGTCCGTGGCTGTCGCCGTGGTCGTGGGCGTGGTGGCGGGCGTGGGCGTGGTCGTGGGCTCTCGGGGGTGTGCGGAGGCGTCGTGGACCCCGAGCCGGTGCAGCAGCTCGCCGCGCAGCCGTACGAAATCGGGGGAGCCGAGGTCGCGTGGCCGCTCCAGGCCGACCTGGGCCTCGTACGCGATCCGCCCGCCGTCCATCACCAGGACCCGGTCGGCCAGCAGCAGCGCCTCCTCCACGTCGTGCGTGACCAGCAGCACCGAGCAGCCGTGCCGCTGCCAGAGGTCGGCGACCAGCCGTTGTGCCTTGCCGCGGGTGAGGGCGTCCAGGGCGCCGAACGGCTCGTCGAGCAGGAGCAGTTCGGGCTCGCGGACCAGGGCGCGGGCCAGCGAGACGCGCTGGGCCTGGCCGCCGGAGAGCGTCTTGGGCCAACTGCCCGCGTACTCCTCGATGCCGACCTCGGCCAGATAGCGCTCGGCGTGCGCCCGGCCGGGGGAGCCGGGCAGGCCGAGCACCACGTTGCGCCACACCCGCAGCCAGGGCATGAGGCGCGGCGACTGGAAGGCCACCGAACGGCGCTCGGGTACGGTCACCTCGCCCTCCGTCTCGTTGTCGAGACCGGCGAGGATCTTCAGCAGGGTCGACTTTCCGCAGCCGCTGTGACCGAGCAGGGCGACGAACTCGCCCTGGCGGACGGTGAGATCGAGTCCGTCGATGACGGTCTTGTCGTCGAAGGCACGGCTCAGTCCGCGCACCTCGACATGCGTGCTCACACGGGTGCTCACACCGGTGCTCATGGCCGTCACGCTCCTTCACCGTCGAACGAGGCCCGCCAGGCCAGCAGCCGCCGCGACAACAGCCGTACGGCGAAGTCGCACAGCAGCCCCAGGACCGCGTAGACGGCGAGGCACAGGACGATGACGTCGGTCTGGAAGTACTGCTGGGCGTTGCTCATCAGGTAGCCGATGCCGGCGTCGGCGTTGACCTGTTCGGCGAAGACCAGGGCCAGCCAGGCGGTGGACAGCGCGTAGCGCAGGCCGACCAGGGCGCCGGGCAGCGCGGACGGCAGGATCACGTACCGGATCAGGCCGAGGCGGCCGAGTCCCACCATCCGCCCCGCCTCGATGAGCTGGGCGTCGGCGGAGCGGATGCCGCCGTAGATGTTGAAGTACAGCGGGTACGTCACGCCGAGCGCGACCAGCGCGATCTTCGGGGTCTCGTCGATGCCGAACCAGACGATGAACAGCGGGATCAGCCCCACCCAGGGGATGGCCCGGAACATGCCCATCGACGCGTCGATCACGTCCTCGCCCAGCCGGAACAGCCCGGCGGTGAGCGACAGCGCGAGCGCGACCGTCGCACCGATGAGGAACCCGATGGCCGCCCGGCGCCCGGACGCGGCGATGGCCTGCGGCAGTTCACCGGTGTCCGTGAGCTCGACGGCGCGCTGGAGGACGTCGATGGGCGAGGCCAGTACGGACTCGGGCAGCACTCCGGTGGTGCTCGCCAGGAACCAGACCAGCAACAGCCCGACAGGGCCGGCGGCTCGGCGGACGGCACGTGGTACACGAAGGGCGCGGCGCTTGCGCGGGGCCGCAGGGCGGTTGTGACGGTCGTGGCCGTCGGGGCGATCGCGCTTTGTGAGGGACGGGCCCGGTGTGTCCGTACGCGGGGGTGTGTGCGTCGGTGGGGAGGTTCCGGATACACCGGATACAGCGGTGTTCGGGGAAGGCATGGGGCTGGCCTCTCGTGAGGACGGCGGAGAACTCTCCTGGGGACGGCGGAGGACTCTTGTGGGGACGGGGGAGGGAGTCTCGTGGAGACGGGGGAGGGCGTCTGGTTCAGTACGGTCGCTCGCCCAGGACGGCAGGGCGGCCGGGATCGGCGGACCAGGCCGACCAGGAGCCCGGATACAGCGCGGCGGGGATTCCGGCGTGGGCGAGCGCCGCGATCTGGTGCGCGGCCGTGACGCCGGAACCGCAGTAGACGCCGACCTCGATCGCGTCATCGGCGCCCAGCGCGGTGAACCGCACAGCGAGCTCGTCCGCGTCACGGAACGTGCCGTCGGGGTCGAGGTTGTCGCCGGTCGGCGCGGACAGGGCGCCGGGGATGTGCCCGGCACGCGGATCGACCGGCTCGCTCTCGCCCCGGTACCGTTCCGCTGCCCGTGCGTCCAACAGCACGCCGTCACGGGCGACTTCGGCCGCCGCGTCGGCGTCCAGTACCGGCAGCCGTCCCGGGGCGAGCACGATGTCGCCGGGTGTGCGGGCCCCGGGCTCCCCGGTCTCCGTCGGCAGCCCGGCCGCGCGCCAGGCGCCCAGTGCCCCGTCGAGCAGGGTCACCCGCTCGACACCGGCCCAGCGCAGCAGCCACCAGGCGCGGGCGGCGGCGGTGTTGCCGTTGTCGTCGTACACGACCACCGGGCGGCCCGTGGTGACACCCCAACGACGCGCGGCCGCCTGGAGTTCGGCCGCGTCGGGCAGGGGGTGGCGGCCGCCCTCCGGTGTGGCAGGAGCGGCGAGTTCGGTGTCCAGGTCGACGTACACGGCGCCGGGGATGTGTTCCTTGAGATAGTGCTCGCGGCCGTGCGGGTCGCCGAGCTGCCACCGCACATCGAGGACGACCGGTGCCGGAGCCGTACTCCCGGCGTCGCCGATGCGCAGCCGGGAGTACAGCTCCGGCACGCTGGTCAGGACGCTGGTCGGGACGGGGGCGGTCATCCGAGGTCCTCCCGGACAGGAATGGTCTCCGGTACGGCGATGGGCGCGAGGTCGGGCGAGAGCCGCAGCCGCTCCAGGAACAGCACGATCGTGGCGGCGGCCGTGCGGTGGGTGACGTCGTTGAGGGCGTCGTGCCGGGTCCCGGCCAGACTCACGAACTCCGCACCGGACAGCGCGCCGTAGGCGCGGCGGGCCTCGGAGAGCGGGCTGACCGTGTCGTCGGCGCCGTGCAGGGCGAGTACGGGGACGGAGATGCCGACGGAGACGCCGACGGAGATGTCGGCTGTCGCGGGCAGTCCGGGCGGAGGCGTGTCCGTCAGGGCGCCGCGCCGGAGCTCGGCGTCGGAGGTGAGCCTGCCCCGGTGGGTGGGGCAGGCGGTGCGCTGGTCCAGTTCGCCCTCCCAGTCGGACGCCGCCGCGGTGGCGTTCGGCGTGGCGGGCAGCCCGGCAAGGACCAGGGCGTCCAGGCCCGGTGTGCCGCGAGCGGCGAGCTGCGCGGCGTACAGCGCCCCGGTGTCGGAGCCGACCAGCACCCGAGGGCCGGGCAGCGTCTCGTCGCGCAGCAGCTTGGCGGCCTGGTCGTTGACCACGTCCGGGTCGGAGGTCGCGTCGCCCAGTGCCCGTACGCGATAACCGTCGGCGGCGATCCGGCGGCCGAACCGCTCGTACACACCGCCGTGTTCACCGCGTCCGGGAAGGAGGACGAGGGTGCCGCGCGGGGCGATTCCCTCTGGTTCGTCCCAGGCGTGGACAGATTCGTGGACAGATTGAGGAGAGCTCACGATGACTCGATTCATGGGGGGCGTCGGGACAGCTGGACCGCAGGGCAACGGGACAGCAGGGGCAGCGGGACAGGCCGGGGAGCCCGCGGCGGCGGCTGCCGGACCGGCAACCTCGCGAACAGGCCGTACGGCAGGAGGGCGTGAGCAGCGCATGCGGCGGGGCCCCGCACAGCGCCGGAGTCGTTGCGGGTCAGCTCAAGGGATCAGCTCAAGGGATGAGCTGAAAGGAGACATGCGCGTGCACAGCGGATTCTGCGCGTGCGCGGATTCAGCGACAGCGCATGGTGACGGCGCGGCCGAAGTCGACCTCGCGTCGCTGGGTCAGCCGGGTGCCCGCGCCGCAGCACACGGCCGACCCCGCGGCCGACGGCCGGGGCCCGGTGCTCTCGGGGCGCGACCCGTAGGCCGTCGCGTTGGCTGTACGCAGCATGCGCTCAGCATGCAGGAGCCAGGAACCGTACGTCCAACGACGATTCGCCATCAAAACCGATCACGATCCTTAATCGATGGGTGCTAGCGTGCGCCCATGCGACCGGTTCTGGACATCGTGGCGTTGCGCAGCCTGATCGCCGTCGCCGACTACGGCGGCTTCCACCGGGCCGCCGGCGCGCTCGCGCTCAGCCAGTCCGCGATCAGTCAGCATGTGCGGAAGCTGGAGAAGTCGTTGGGCCGCCCCGTCGTCGAACGGGACGGCCGCAGAACCCGGTTCACCGCGCACGGCACCCAACTGCTGGAAGAGGCCCGCCTGATCGTCGGCGCGCACGACGCGGCGGTGCGCAGGCTCCTGGGCGAGGGCGGCGAGCAGTCCGCCACCGTCGTCATCGGCGCCACCGAGCACGGCGCGGACCAGATCCTCCCGGTGCTCACCGAGGCCGTACGGGACGTGCGGCCGGGCGCCGAGGTCCGGGTGCGGATCGACCGCTCGGCGCGGCTGACGGACGCGGTCGACCGGGGCGAGGTGGACCTCGCCGTCTACGTCACCGAGGCGGCAGCCGCGGCAGGCACCCCCGTGGGTGGACTGCCGCTGCGCTGGTACGCCGCCCCCGGCTGGCAGCCGCCCGCCGCCCCCGCGCCTCTGCCCCTGGTCGCCATCAACGAGCCGTGCGTCATCCGCCGCCGCGCCCTCACCGCGCTGGCCGCCGACCACACCCCGGCCACCGTGGTCGCCGAGGCCGGGTATCTCGCGGGTGTCCTGGACGCGGCCCGCGCCGGGCTCGGTGCCGCGCTGCTCGCCGTGCCCGGCGGCCAGCATCCCGAGGGGCTGGCCGCGGTCGGCGGTCTGCCCGCCGTTCCTCCCGCACGGCTCAGCGCACGTCCCCGGCGCGGCGCCGACCCCGCCGTGACCGGTGCCGCCGTCGAGGCGGTCCGCGCACTGCTCGCCGCCTGCGAGACGGACCGGGCGGCTTGACCGCGCGACTTGACCGGCGCGTGCGGGCCCACGGGCCCGGAAGGTCACGGGCCCCGGGCCCGCAGGCGTTCTCACGGGATGAGACGTCCCCTTGACGGGGCTTTGACGTGGCCTGACACTCCAGAACGAGAACCCTAGTGAATTGGTAGGGAAAACGTCCCGGCCGCGCCGAAGCCACCGTCAGCATCGAGCAGTCCCAGGGAGTCGTATGTCCGTCACATCCCCGACAGCCGTGCCGTCCTTCCGGAGCAGGATCGGCCGTGACGCGCGCAGCGGCCACTACGCCGTGCCGCACCGCTACCGGCTCCATCTCTCGCTGTCCTGTCCGCACTGTCTGCAGATCGCCGTCACGCACAGCCTGCTCGGCCTGGCCGACACCCTCCCGGTGACGCTGCTGCCCGCCGTGCCCGACGCACCCGGCGGCGGACACCAGGCGCTGCGCCCGCTGTACGAGGCCAGTTCGCACCAGCACCCCGGACCGGCCGTGGCGCCGGTGCTCAGCGACGGCTGGACCGGACGGATCGTCAGCACGCACACCCCCGACATCCTGCGGGACCTGGCCCGGCGGTTCGACGGCCGCGGTCCCGACCTCTACCCGTGCGGCGCCGAAACGGCGATCGAAACCGTCGGCCGGCTCTGCGAGCAGGACATCAACGCGTCCCTGCGGCCCGGCATCGACGCGGAGGCCCGGGACACCGCGTTCGCCGCCCTGCTGCACGCCCTGGACGTACTGGAGCTACGGCTCGCCTCCCAGGAGTACGTACTGGGTGACCAACTGACCGTCGCGGACGTGCAGTTGTGGGTGACGCTGCTGCACCTGGACACCGCCCACCGCTGCCACCTGGACACCGCCGTGGCGCACCGCATCGCCGAACACCCGCATCTATGGGCGTACGCACGGCGGTTGGCGGCCCGCCCCGCCTTCGGTCCCCACCTCGACCTGGACGGCATCGCCCGGCGGCACCACGTCCACTGCGCCCACTGCCGGGACACCGGGGCCGCCGATGCGGAGGCCGCCGGCGCGCCGGTGCGGATCGTGAACTGGGCGGCATACGCGGGGCCGGCGGCACCGGAGGCCGTGCGGCAGCACAGCTGACCAGCCGTCAAGCGCACAGCAGTACCCCGATTCAGTCGATGACCGCGGTGGCTTCGACCTCGACCAGATGGTCGGGTACGTCCAGTGCCGCCACGCCGATCAGCGTGGCCGGCGCTACCGGGGTGATACCCAGCTTTGCGGAGGCTCGGTCGATCCCCTCCAGCAACAGGGGCATCTTGTCGGGGGTCCAGTCGACGACGTAGAGGATCAGCTTCGCCACGTCGTCGAAGGAGCCGCCGGCCTCGGCCAGGGCGGTGCCGACGTTGAGGTAGGCCCGCTCGACCTGAGCGGTGAGGTCGCCTTCGCCGACCGTGACCCCATCCGCATCCCAGGCGACCTGCCCGGCGATGAAGACGAGTTTCGACCCGGTCGCGATCGACACCTGCCGGTAGACAGGGATTTCCGGAAGTCCGCTGGGGTTCACCAGGGTGATGGCCATGCTGCACGCTCCTTCTCGCCATGAGGGCCCACGGGTTCGCTTCCACCGAACCCAAGGCGCTCGAAAACTCTCTTGTGGTTACTCAGGAACCATAGGAGAGTGTGCGCTGACATGGAAGAACGCACTTTTCAGTGACTGGGGAACCTTATGGTGACCACGCAGTCCAAGGGCTCGCCCGAGGAGGCGGACCTGACGCGCGCGGACTCTCCGGCGCGGGAGATCTTCTCGGTGGTGCCAACAGGTGGGCGCTCCTGATCATCGAGTTCATCGGCGCACGCTGGTGCGGCCGGACGCACCGTCCAGCGGTGGGAGTCGGGCTCCCACAGGAAGTCCTCGGACTCAAGTCTCACCAGGTGGTAGTCGAACAGCGACCACGGCAGAGTCCGCTCCGGTCCGATTTCTTCAGGCTGTTACACGTTCTGGGTCTGTCCCGCCTCTCTATCTGTAGCAAGGCCCTTGGTGACAACGGGCCCTGAAGGACCTGAAAGAGAGGAACCAACGTGCCCATGTCCACCGCCCTACCGGTGATCGTCTCGGTCATAGGCCAGGTCTGCCTGCTGGTTGGTCTGTGGCTGCGCCTGCGGTGGCGCACACGCCACGAGTAGCCCGGCACGGTACGGGCCTGGGCACCCACCGCTGGGCTGTAGAACGGAGTTTCGCGTGGCTGCACGGCTTCCGACGCCTGCGGATCCGATGGGAACGGCGAGCCGACATCCACGAGGCGTTCCTCAAGCTTGCTTGCTGCCTCATCGTTTTCCGGCAGTACAAGTCGCTTTGTCAGCCGTCGACTGTGGCCGGAGCCGTCGGTATGACTTTCACGCCGGCCTCGCGCAGGGCCATACAGGCCGCGTCGTCTTCCGGTGCGTTGGTGATCAGCGCGTCCAGGTCCTCGGGGCCGCAGATCTTCACCATGCCCGTTCCCGGAAACTTGCTCCTGTCGGCCAGGAGCACCACCTTGTCGCCGACGGCAATCATGGCGCGTCGGGCGGGCACCTCGGCCACGGTGGTGTCCATGACCTGGCCCCCGGGGCGGAGGCCACAAGCACCCATGAACAACCAGTCGGCGTGAACTTGGCGGAGGTTGTCCTCCGCCATGAAACCGTCCAGCATGCGTGACTCACGGATGACCATGCCCCCGAGCAGCATCAGGTCGATGTTCTCGTCACCGATGAGCTCGTCATACACAGCGAGGTTGTTGGTGATCACGGTGAGTCGGCGACCGTGCAGTTGAAGTGCCAGCCGGTGGACCGTTGTGCCGCTGTCGAGAATGATCGACTGACCGTCCTCGATCATCGTGGCCGCTTGGGCGGCAATGGCGTCCTTCTCCGCCACCAGAACCTCGGCGGCATCGTTGAAGGGAGTTGGCTCCTCGTCGATGACCGCTCCACCATGGACACGGGTGAGCAGCCCTTCTGCCTCCAGCTTGAGGAGGTCACGGCGGATGGTCGCCGCACTGGAGTCAAGCCGCTCGGCGAGGTCTGCCACGGAAGCGGTGCCACCGGAACGCAGCGCCCGCAAGATGAGTTGGTGTCGTCGTTCAGCCAGCACGCAACGGGACACTACACGCTGCCGACTGGCACAATCTGCTGACTTCTAGCCGCAGTTGACGACCGCTCGGGCATCCGCAGCGGTGCGGCCCTTGTGCTGGCTGCCCCACCCAGGGTTCGGTCGGTTCGAACCGCTTTTGAACTGGTGGAGCAGGGCGAAGGTCTGCTCGGCGACTGGCGGAGCTTGCCCAGGCCCTTGATGTTCGGGGAGCCCTTGCGGGAGATCAGCGCCTGGATGCGGCGGCGTCGCAGATCACCGCGCACAGCTTTCGAGTCGTACGCCGTGTCGCGGGTCGTCGGCGGTGCGCTCCCCGAAGGCGCGATGTCCTTCGGGGCGCGCGGCAGGGGTTGGCAACTGCTGCCGTTGTAGTGAGCGGGATTGGTTTTGGGCGAGTGTGAGTGAGTGCTGGGGCCGGAGGTGTGGGTCCGGTGGTCCGCGGTGTGCCGGGGGTGTTCTCCGCTGCCATGGCTGTGTTTTTGGGTCCGGCTTCCAGAGGGGAACGGGAGTTCTTGGGGCGAACGGGTGACCTTTGCGGGTGGTGCTCGTTGACTGTCGTGACGGGGGTCTTCGAGTCGCGGGCGGGGGTGAACATATGGG
>NZ_JAAKZY010000226.1 GCF_011045015.1 Streptomyces scabichelini
CTGCCAGGAGGGTGCCGTCGGGGAGTACGGGAGGGGAGGGCCGAAGCCCGGTACGGGACTCGGGGCCGGCGCGGGGCTCGGGCCATGGTCCGTCGCGCGCTCGGCAAGCGTGCGGCCCTCCGGGTCCTCGCTGTCCAGGAGCCGTACGGCGTGCCTGCCCAGCTCCGCAAGCACCTCGCCGGGCAGCCACGCGCCACCCGTACCCTCCGCCTTGCCCTCCGAGCCCTCGACGGATGCCAACAGCGTGTCCAGCGAGGGCCGCCCGGCCGGGTCCTTCGTGAGACAGGCCGCGATCAGGCCCTGCCACGGCTCGGGTATCCCCGTGAGATCCGCCTCCTCCTCCGCGATGCGGAAGAGCAGTGAGTGGATGCCGCCCTCGGCGGTGCCGAACGGCAGCCGACCCGTCGCGCTGTACGCCAGCACGGCACCAAGGCAGAAGACGTCGCTCGCGAACATCACCCGCTCCCCGCGCACCTGCTCGGGCGCCATGAAGCCCGGCGACCCCACGAGGGCGCCGGGCCTGGTGAGCCCGTCGGCGGACTGCACGGCCGTGTCGAGGGCGCGCGCGATACCGAAGTCGATGACGCGGGGCCCGTCGATGGTCACCAGGACGTTGGACGGCTTGAGGTCCCGGTGCACGAGCCCCGCCCCGTGGATGGCCTGGAGGGCGCGGATGAGCCCGATCGCCAGCGCCCGCAGGGACTTGGGGGGCAGCGGCCCGTACTGCGTGTCCACCACCTCGGCGAGCGAGGGTCCGGCGACGTAGCCGGTGGCGACCCAGGGCGTCGGCGCCTCCGTGTCGGCGTCGAGCACGGGCGCGGTCCACTCGCCGCCGACCCGCCGAGCCGCCTTCACCTCCTGCGCGAAGCGCCGCCTGAAGTCGGGCCGGCGGGCCAGCTCCTCCTGCACGACCTTGACCGCGACCGTACGGCCACGCTCGGAACGGGCCAGATACACCCGCCCCATGCCACCCTCACCGAGCCTGCCGAGCAGTCGATAACCGCCGATCCAGCCCGGATCAGCCGGGTCCAACCCATTCATGCGTGCTCCCTTTCCCCCCGGCTGCGCGTGCGCACGAGGATAGGGGAGGGACACGAGTGACGTGTGGCTACCCGTGCCCATCGACTCGTGGGCCCTGTGTCACATGGCCCACGCCGGGGCGCTCACCGCGTCACCGTCCCGTACCCGCAATCCGCCCACAGCAGCTTGCCGCCCTTCCGCGAGGGCCGGGGCTGGATCCCGGCGATGGGCAACAGCGATGCCCACCGCCACCCCGACCCCGTCGGCACCCCGCAGACGGTCGTCCTCGCCGACGACCTGACCCGCGAGGCGATCCAGGAGGGCCTGAAGGCGGGCCGCTCCTACGTCGCCGAGTCCAAGTCGGTGTCGCTGTCCTTCACCGCCTCGGGCCCCAAGAGCGAACACGCGGGTATCGGCGGCCGGCTGAAGGTGGACCGCGACGCCCCGGTCACGGTCCGCCTGGAGGTCACGGGCGCCCCTCGCTGCACGGCCCGTTTCGTCACGGACCAGGGCGTCCTGCATACGAGCCCCGTCCTCCCCGTCTCCGGCTCGGGCACGGTGGAGTGGCGTACGACGGCTCAGTACGCGGCGTACGTACGGGCGGAACTGCGCCATGAGGCGGCGGTCGCACCGCTTCCGGGGGCACTGGCGGCGTTCACGAACCCGATCTTCTTGGGGCGTTAACGGCAGTAGGTGTCCCGGGCGGGCCGTTCGCCCGTCGCCAGATAGCGGGAGACGGTCCGGTCTCCGCAGGCGTTGCCGTTGCCGAGGTAGGCGTCGTGCCCGGTGGAGTCGACGGTCACCATGACGGCGCGCTCACCGAGGGCGGCGCGGAGGCTGCGGGCGCCGCTCAGCGGGGCGGCCGGGTCGCGCTCGTTCTGCACGAGCAGGATGGTGGACGGGCCCCGGTCGTTGATCCGTACCGGATCCTGCTTCAGCGGATAGGGCCAGGCCGCGCAGGCGGTCGCGTTCCTCGGCATCCCCGCGGTCAGTGGATACGTGGTCCGGCTCTGGTCAACTTCCCTCTGGTACTGCGCACTTGACTCGGGCCACTCGCTGTCGTTGCAGGTGGTGGCGTGGATGACGGCGAGGGCGTTCTGTATGAGCGGCTCGGGGGGCGGCTCGGGCGCGGGCGGGACGGTGCCCTTCCGCGCGGACAGGATCAGCTGGGCCAGAGCCGGGAAGCCTTCGTCGGGGTCGTAGAACGCGTCCACCATGGCCTGGCGCAGCACGTTGCCGGTCAACTCGGCCGTGTCGGCGCCCGGCCACGGGATCGGCTCGCGGTCCAGCCGCGCGGCGAGCCGCAGGAGGAGCGGCCGCACCTCCGCCGCCGTGTCCGCAAGGCGGTACTGGTTTCCGGGCTTCGAAGCCCACTTGGCGAACTCCGGAAAGACGTCCTCGACACCAGCCTCGAACCCCGCCCACAAGGCGCGGCCGACCTGGCCATGAACGCGATCGCCGTTCCCGTCCAGGTTGCTGTCCAGCACGAAGCGGTCGGTACGGTGCGGGAACAACTGGGCGTAGACGACGCCGACATACGACCCGTACGAGAGACCCCACGCGGACAGCTTCCGCTCGCCGAGCGCCGCCCGGATACGGTCGATGTCGCGAGCGTTGTCGGCGGTACTGATGTGCCGCATCAGCTCGCCACCGTTGCGCTCGCAGGCGGCGGCCGCCCGCCGGGCGGTGACCATGTTCTCGGTGACGGACCCGTCCGGGGCGGGCCAGGGGAAGTACTTGGACCTGACCAGGTCACCGCGATCGAGACCGCAGCTGACCGGGGCGGAGCGGCCGACCCCCCGGGGATCGAACCCGATCAGGTCGTACGCGTTCCGTACCTCCTGCGGCAGCTTCTGCCCCTTCCCGGAGATCTCGTCCAGACTGCCGCCGCCGGGCCCGCCGGCGATCAGCAATAAGGCCCCGCGGCGTACGGCCGGCTTCTCACTGGGGATACGGGAGACCGCGATACCGATCTTCTTGCCGCCGGGATCGGAGTAGTCCATCGGCACCTCGACGGTCGCGCACTCCTGCCGTGGGTCGAGCCCGCTCCCCTCGCACTTCTCCCACTCAAGGGGCTTGGGGGAACTGGGAGTTGAGGCCGCCGCGGCAAGGGGCACGGCGGGCCCGAGAATCGCGGCGACAGTGGCGGACGCGGCGATCAATTTGACGTTTCGCTTGGCTCGCTCGGTTTTCATCATGCGGAAGAGACTCAGGGATCGACTCCGGTCGTGCCATCCGGCTAACCGGCCTGTTTTCAGGGGGTTGGCACCCTGTCGGGGCCCACGCCGGCGCGCTCACCGCGACACCGTCCCGTGCCCGCAATCGGCCCACAGCAGCTTGCCGCCCTTCGACGCGCCCGGTTCACGCAGCACGTGCACGCCCCACGCGTCCGCGCAGGCCCGTACGAGGTGCAGGCCGCGGCCGTGTTCGGCTTCCGGGGGTACGTCGTCCTGGGCGCCCGGGACGTCCAGGACCCCCGGTGGTCCGCCGAAGCCGGGCGGGACCTTCGGGTCGGCGTCCCACACTCCGACCCGGAGCCGCCCGGAGTCGGCGAGGCACAGCCGCAGGGCGTACGGGCCCTCGGTGTGCAAGTGCGCGTTGGTGAGCAGTTCGGAGGCCACCAGCTCGGCGGTGGTGGCGAGTTCGGTCAGACCATGGGCGACGAGCACGGTGCGGAGGGTTGCGCGGGCGATACCCGGTGCGCGTGGATCGTGCGGGAGTTGGAGGGCGTAGGACCAGGGCGGAGATACGGTGGCCATGGGTGGTCTCCGATCACGGAGGGGAGTTGGATGGTTGCTCAGTGACCAGGCCGCTCCGTCGAGCGGGGTGCTTCTGAGTGGGGCGCCTGACGATGAAGATAGGGCACTCACAAATAACTTTTGTGGAATCTGCGGAAACTTCGCCATACTTCCCTCATGTGGGTGACGGCCCAACTCGCCGCTGACTAAGAGGAGTTCGCATGCCCCCCAAGCCGGCCGCGTCGGCCCGCCGCCTACGGCTCGCCGTGGAGCTGCGCAAGATGCGCGAGCGAGCGGGCATGACCGCGACCGAGGCCGCACGTACGCTCGGGATCAGTCAGGGTCAACTCAGCAACATCGAGTCGGCCCGGTTCGGCGTGAGCCCTGAACGCCTCCGAGCCATGGCCCGCGCGTACAGCTGCTCCGACCAGGCGTTCATCGAGGCCCTGGTCGGTATGGCGATGGACAAGACGCACGGCTGGTGGGAGACGTACCGGGAGATCCTGCCGTCAGGGTTGCTCGATCTCGCCGAACTGGAGCACCACGCCACCGCCGTACGCACGGCGTACAGCACCCACATCTCGGGACTGCTCCAGACACATGACCATGCCCGCGAGATCTTCCGTCACGTGATCCCCGCACCCACACCGCCCGAGGTCGAGCACCGCGTCTCGCACCGCATCATGCGGCAGGACGTCATCTACCGGGCGGACCCGGTCCCGTACCGGACCGTCATCCACGAAGCGGCCCTGCGCATGCGCGTCGGCGGCCGGGACGTGGCCCGCGCCCAACTCCAGCACCTGCTCGACATGGGCGAGCGGGACCACATCACCGTACGGGTACTCCCGTTCGACGTCGGCGCGTTCCCGGGGTCGGGTCAGTCCATCAACTACCTGCACGGCCCCGTCCCACAGCTCGATACCGCGCAACTCGACCAGTTCCACGGTCCCGTACTGCTGGACGCCGAAGCACTCTTGGAGAAGTACCGGAACCTGCTCGACATCGTGGAGGCCATCGCCCTGAGCCCCCAGAAGTCCCGCGACCTGATCCACGCCATCGCCCAAGACCTGTGAAGAGGAGCCTCATGCCCACCCATGACTGGCAGAAGTCGTCCTACTGCCAGGAAGGCGACGCCTGCGTCCACGTCGCCGCGACCGCACTGAAGTCGTCGTACTGCCAGGAAGGCGAGGCGTGCGTCCACGTCGCCGCCACCCCTGCGAAAACGATCCATCTCACCGAAAGCAGCGACCCCACCCACTCCATACTCTCGACCACCCCCACCACCTTCAGCGCCCTCCTCCGCACGCTCAAGGGACAGCAGAACTGACATGTCAGGCTTCAACGAACTCAAGTTCCGTGCCGTCACCTCGCTCCAGCGACGGGTCGCCAACCCGCTGTCCAGGCGGCTGCCTTTCCAGACCCTCCTGGAGACCACGGGACGGAAGTCGGGGCTGCCGCGCCGGACGCCGGTCGGCGGGCGCCGCGTCGGCCAGGAGTTCTGGCTGGTCTCCGAGTACGGCGAGAAGTCGCAGTACGTACGGAACATCCAGGCGGACCCGCACGTCCGGGTCCGCGTCAACGGGCGTTGGCACAACGGCACGGCCCACCTGCTGCCCGAGGACGACGCCCGCGCCCGCCTCAAGTCCCTGCCGCGGATGAACAGCGCCGCGGTGCGTGCGGTCGGCACGAATCTGCTGACGGTACGGGTCGATCTGACCGACTGAGCCAGGCCACCGGAAGACCAGCGGGCCCACCGCCAACGCTGTGACAGCAATGGCGGCAGACCCACCGGCACGGCACGCTATGTCCGCAGGAGTGAACCGGACAGTCCCTAGTACCTCAGGTCCTTCTGCTCGGTGATCAGGCGACCGGCGATGTACAGGTCGCCGTTGGAGTCGAGTATCGCGATGACCTTCTTTGTGCGGCCGTGGTGGGTCGTGAAGTAGACCTTGTCCGCCTCCTGAGAGGTGGATAAGTTCGTGTTCACCGACAGCTCGATACTCACCGGCGAACTGATGAGCACGTCCTTCTTGGGAGAGTTCGGGTAGACCTGGTTCGGCCGCAGCTTGACGCGCCCGTGCGTGTCGCCCTCTTCCCAGTCCGTCGCCAGTCCGAGATCGATATCAGGCATGAGGCTTCCTCTCAAGTCTCGGCGGGCCGTATCTCTTCTCTCGGGCCGCAACAGCGTCGTTCCATGCGTGAAGCCCGACAAGACGTGCCCGCTCCCCAGTGAAAGATCTTCCCTGTTCGGGCGATATACGGCGTCGCCCGAATACATTGGTAACATACATAGTTCGACCATCCAGGGATATAGAACAATGTAGGTATTTATTTTCCTGGATCATCAGAAATGGTGTGTTAGCGAATTCCGGCAAGTCTTGCGAGGAAAGGGGCATGTATTTGTTCGGTGTGCGGGAGTGAGAGGCGGGCACGCGAGGGGCGAGGCGGCTCGTCGTTCAGTCCCGCAGCGGGTGACGGGAACGCGCCCGCAGCTCGTCCTCAGCGGTCCAGCCCGAGAGCGCGGAACGGCGGTTCCCGCCACGGCCGCAGTTCGTCCAGACGTTCCAGCAGACGCCGCAGGAAGTCCCGTACTGACGATTCGTCATGCGGCTGCCAGGACAGGTCCCGATCCCAGGAGTCCTCGGCGAGCGCCGCCGTGATCGAGGCGTACTCCTCCTCCGTGGTCAGGTCGTAGAACGGCTGCTCCAGCATCATGCGAGCAATGCGCTCGACCTCGCTCTCGCCCAGTTCCCGGCTGAACTGCACGCAGTAAAGGATCGCTACGACCACCCCGAAGTGCATGCGCGCAGTATGACGAACCGCATGACGAACCGCGCCTGCCATGGTCCGCCACGACACCGGGACCGTCCCCGACGCGACACGACACGACGGTGCCGCCGTTGGCCTCGGCCAACGGCGGCACCGCTTGGAGCGCACACCACTCCCACTTCCGAGCAGCTGTCAGGCGAACATCCGCCAGTCGAAGACCAGGTCGTACCTGCCACCGTGCCCCGTGAACCCCACCGTGGACTCAGGGCTGTCCGAACCGGTGGACCAGCGGCTGGTCAGGGACGGAATGGCGACGCGGACGGTTACCGGATTGAAGACGTCGTCGCCCCACACACGGCTGAGGTACTTGAAGATCTCGGTCACCGCCCAGCCCACAGCGACGCCGATGGCGGCCCCGATGGGCCCTGCGAGTGAACCGAGCGCCCCGCCGATGGCCTTTGCGATCGCCTCGACGACCTGCTTCTTGACCTTGGCGAGCAGGTCGTCGAGGAAGTCCGCGACGCCGCCCCAGTCCGCTTCCGCCAACACCAGGGTGACGTGGTACCACTTGGGGAACGTCGCGCCCTCGCTCAGGCTGAAGTAGGTGAACCGCCTCGGCGGCACATACGACTGCACCTCGCCGGTGTGGAAGCTGTCCACCCTGAACGCGGAGATCTTCTTGACGTCGCCGCTCTCGTCGACGCAGGTGCCGCCGAGGTCGATCTCGTCCTCCCCCGAGTCGCTTGTCTCATCCAGGCACCGCACCCGGTGGATCCGCAGTTCCAGCTTGTTCAGCGGCGCGGCGGTCGTCGCCTGTGCGCTCTCCGGGACCGCGGAGGCGGGCACCTCGCGCAGCTCGTCGGCCGGGAACTTCAGCTTCTCCGGGAACGGGAGGTTCCGGACCTGGGCCTCGACCGGAGTCGGGGACCGCAGATCGACCTTGGCGAGGTCGCCGAGCTTCTTCGAGCGGGCTGACCCGGCCTTCAGGTCCGCGGCGACCCGCTCCGCGGCCTCCTTCTTCTGGCCCTCGGCAAGGGTCATGAACCGCTTGGCCAGCAGGTGCTCCGTCGCGGAACCGCCTGACGGCATGGGGAACCTGGCGGACTCCCCGTGGTGCGCCGCGACCTTGTCCGCGGCGAGCTGGAACTCCTGCACCACACGCTCGGCCACTGCCCTGACCTTGGCGTTGGGAATGGTGGTCACGATGGAATCGGTGTTACCGGGCATTTCGGTACGCTCCCCCGAGTCGGACTTCCCTCCGGGGGCGTTCCCCCGAAGGCACAACCGACGCTAGGCGGCGGGCCGTGTGGCGGCACCGGGGAGCGTCCCCGGGAGCTCCCTAGTCCTGTCCGCCGGCGAGCCTGGAGGCGAGCTGGGTGCGCGAGTCGACGCCGAGCTTCGGGTAGAGCCGGCCGAGATGGTATTCGACGGTCTTGACGCTGATGACGAGTTCGCGGGCCACCTGCCGGTTGGTGAGCCCGGACGCCACCCTGCGGGCCACCGCCAGCTCCTGCGGGGTGAGGAGAGCCGCCTCGCGGGTTCTGCGCTCCCCGGTCTCAAGACCGCAGGCCGCCAACTCCCTTTCGCAGCGCTCCAGGTCGGGCTTGGCATCCAGTCGTACGAGAATCTCCCTGGCGGCCCGCAACTGCTCGCCCGCCAGGGTGCGCTTGCCGGCCCGGCGCAGGAACTGTCCGTGCGCGAGGTGCAGCAGCGCCCGGTCGAACGGCAACCGCTCGTGCTCGGCGTGCCGGTGAGCGGTCCGGAAGGCCTGCTCGGCCGCAGCGGCGTCGCCCCGCGCGGCCTCCAGATTTCCGCGGCTGCGGGCGGCGAGCGCCAGGGCGCCGTGATGGGCGCGCTCGGCCGCCAGCTCTTCGTACGGGCCCAGGGCTTCCTCAGCGCGTTTGTGTTCGCCGAGCACGGTCCAGGCGTCGGCGAGAACATCCGGCCAGGGAATCATCCCCGGTTCCTCGAACGGGCCGCGCCTGCCGAGTGCGAGCAGAGGTTCCAGGGCGGCGACGACCTCCTCGGGGCGCCCGCGGGCGCGGGCCAGGTAGGCCGCGCAGAGAGCTGCCTGCAACAGGGGATAGAGGTGGCCCGAGGCCGCGTACTCCCGGGTGACACGCACGTGTTCGGCGGCTTCGGCCCAGTCTCCGCGGGCGGAGCGGGCCAGCGCGGCGTTCATGTGGCAGCTGAAGGCGATGTGGGGCTGGTCGGTGTCGGCTGCCAGGGACAGCGCCAGATCGCAGTGGACCAACGAGTCGTCCCAGTGGCCCGTCTGGTACTCGTACCAGGCAAGTATGGTCGCGGCGATCACCCGGAACATCGTCGAGCGCGAGTGGCAGGCACCGAGGACTCCCGTCAAGTCCCGTACCGCGCCCGCCAGATCGCCGGTGTACCCGCGCAGTACGCCCCGCCCCATGAGCTCCTCGAGTTCCGTGGGGGAGGCGACGGCGGGGTCGGCTTCCAGTCGGCCCAGCGCGGCGAGGGCCTGCGCGGCCCGGCCGCTCATCGCCTGCCCGCTGATCGCCAGAAAGCGGATCATGTCGGTGGCGGTGGAGTCGGGCGCGAGCCGCAGTGCCAGTTGCGCCCATTCGGCCTGGTCGGTGCCGTGCAGCATGCTTCCGTACAGCGCGGCGAACTGGCCGGCGATCCGCGCGCCGAGCACCGGCTCGGTCTCGGGGTCACAGCGTTTCCACGCATCGCGCAGCAGCGCCTCGGACCGGTCCATGTCGAACAGGGTGAGCCGGCCCAGGAGGTAGCTGCGCCAGGCGCTCTGGGCGAACCCCTGGATCCGCTCGGCGGCTTCGGCGGCGTCGGGCACCTCGCCCGCGAGCACCCTGCATTCGACGGCCTCCAGGGTGAACTGTTCGTACGCGGCCCGGTCGGGGCTCAGCCTGGCGGCGGTGGACAGCTGTCCTGCGGCGCTCGACCAGGCCCTCTCGGAGGCGAGCCGACGGCCGAGCGCGGCCAGGTCCGCCGCCAGCGCACGATCCGGACCGGTCGCCGCGCAGGCCCGATGGCGCAGGGCCAGCGCCTCGTCACCGGTGAGGCCGGCGGCGCGCAGATGCAGCGCGGCCCGCCGGGCGGGGCCGAGTTGGTGGTAGACGGCGGCATGGATGAGCGGGTGCGGGAAACGCACCACGTGATCGCCCACCCGTTCGGTCAACAGTCCCGCGGACACGGCCTGTTCCAGGGCGGGCAGCGGATTGTCCTGGCCGGCGAGTACGGCGGCCGCGTCGAGAGCGCCGTGGACACCGAGCACGCTTGCCGCGCACACCAGGGCCTCGGTCGCGGGGGCACAGGCGGAGAGCCTGGCCAGCACGAGCGCGGTGAAGGACTTCGGAGCGGGCAGGGTGCTGCCGGAGCGCTCCAGGTCGTCGAGCAGACCGAGGCCTGTCTGTTCGAGCAGTACCTGGGCGTACAGGGGGTTGCCCGCGGTGTGCGTGTGCAGCCGCGCGGCCGCCCGGGCCGTGAGCCGTCCGGTGCCCAGTCGGCGGCTGAGGAGGCGGAGTTCGGCAGGGGCCAGCCCTTCGAGTCTGATCCGCACCGAGTCCGCGGTCGTGCACAGTCGGCGCAGCCCCTCCGGCAGCAGCGGGGCGTGGATGTCCCGTACCACCACGATCGCGACCACCCGGTCGGCACGCAGTCTCCGCACCGCGAAGGTCAGGGCCTGTAAGGAGGGATGGTCGGCCCATTGCGCGTCGTCGACCACGACGGCCACCGTGTCCCCGCCGGGACCCTGCGCCTTGCCGATGACCTCGATCAGCGCCGCCCCCGCGGCCGACGAGTCCACCCATCCGTCGCCGCCCGCCGGTGCGCCGGGAGCGTCGGCCAGCAACTGGCCCAACACCCCGAAGGCCAGGCCGGACTCGGCCTCGTCCCCCTCGGCGTACAGCACACGCGGCAGGCCCGCGAGGGCCATGAACCGCCGTACGAGAGCCGTCTTGCCGATGCCCGCCCGGCCCTCCACCAGCACTCGTTGCGGGACGCCCGTACGCGCCCGGTCCAGCGCCTGCTCCAGCAGTGCGAGCGCCTCAGTGCGTCCTACAAAGGGGGCATCCACGGAGCACCTCCATGTCGTCGGTCCCCGCGCATCGTCGCGGGGAAGCGACACGCAGTCCATGGCCGGGACGCCCGCGAAGCAGCCGCCCCCGTTCGTCTCACCTCCTACGCCGCCCACGCCTCCTATGCCTCATTCGACGGGCTGTTCGCGTGGCGACGGAGAGGGGACGGCGGTTGCGGAGAGGCCTGGGGGCTGTCGTGCAGACGTCATTCACAGCCAAAAAGGGGATGCGCTGGGCGAACCTCCCTGTGTTGCATGGCCCCATGGTGTCCACCGACCGACTGCTCGCCTTCGCGGCCATGTCCTTCCTGCTGATCATGGTGCCCGGTCCGAGCGTGCTGTTCGTGGTCGGGCGGGCGCTGGCGCAGGGGCGACGCGCCGCGCTGACCACCGTCGTGGGAAACACGATCGGCGCGTACGTGCTCGTCGTGGCCGTGGCGCTGGGTATCGGTTCCGTCGTGGAGCGCTCCGTCCTCGTCTTCACGGCGCTGAAACTGGCGGGTGGCGCCTACCTGGTGTACCTGGGCGTGAAGGCGTGGCGGCAACGGGGTTCGTTGCAGGCGGCGTTCAGCGGTGACGCGCCCGCGGCCGGCGGTCTGCGCACGCTGTGGGAAGGGTTCGCGGTCGGGATCGCCAACCCCAAGACCATCGTGTTCTTCGCCGCCGTACTGCCACAGTTCGTCGACCGCGCCCAAGGTCACGTCGTGGCCCAGATGCTGCTGCTCGGCCTGGTCTTCAACGTCATCGCGCTGGCGTCCGACACCGTGTGGGGGCTGGTCGCCGCCACCGCACGGGGCTGGTTCGCCCGGTCACCGCGGCGGCTCTCCCTGGTCGGCGGGGTCGGCGGACTCACCATGGTGGGCCTCGGCGTCACGGTCGCCGCGACGGGGCGCAAGGAGTAGCCGCCCCGCCGATCCGGTCCGGCCGGACGTCCTGCGGCTGCCATACCTTACGCATGGGGGGAGTATGATGCCCGCATGACGATCAACATGACGATGAGCCTGCCCGATGACGTAGCCGCGTTCGTGAAGGCCAAGGGGAACGCCTCCGCCTACACCGCCCGGATACTGCGCCGCCAGATGCTCGCCGAGCAGTTGGAGAAGTCCGCGCGCGTGCGGGCCGAGGCGGGGATAGTGACCACCGCCGCAGAGCCTGCCGAGAGTGAGGACGCCACCCTGGAGCGCTGGGCGCGGGTGGCAGGCCGGTGAACCGCGGGCACATCTACCAGCTGTCCTTCGCCGGGGGTCCCGCCCACGTCCTGGTGATCTCGTCCGACGCTCTCAACGCACAGAACAAGACCGCCACCTGCGTACTGATCTACCCGCAGCAGGTGCGTGAGGCGACGCTGGTCGACATTCCGGTCAGCGCCCCCTCATCAGGCACCATCGTGCTGGGCGAGTTCCGCACGTTGTCCGCCCCCCGTTTCACCGAAGACCTGGGGCCGGTCGACGAACGCGTCATGGAAGCCGTCGAGATCGGACTCCGAGCCGTCTTCGACCTGTAGCGCGGCCGGGTGGCCCCGTCGGCGTCAGCCCGGCCACACGATCGCCCGCACCTCGCTGTACGCGTGCAGCGCCGTCCCTGTGGGATGCGGTACTCCGGAGGGCCAAAGACCATCCGGGCGGAGCAGCCCCCGCCGGGGACGGCGTGGACGTTGACCCGGCCCTCCTGGGTGCGGGTGACCTCCAGATTCAGCACGGCGCGAACTTCGCTCCCTGCGCAGTCGGCCTTGACCACGATCTTCTTCGTGGGGTTCGCGGCGGACAGTACAACCCCGCGGGTGAAGGGGGTCGTCACCGTCGGGCGCGAGCTGCCGTCGTCGACGACAGTGATCGATCCGGTGACGAGCACCTCCTCGAAGCCGTTCGCCGCCGATGCGGTACCGCCCTTCCCGAGGGCGAGCATGGTGGTCGCGGCGACTGTGCCGGCGAGAGCCAGAAGACCTGAGTAGCGATTACTCAGGGGGGGCCGGGCGAAGGGGCCGTGGAGGCGGGTTCAGCCAGGTCGGCGGCCGACTCGGCGACGGCGTGCCGGGCCGGGAAGCGGTGGCGGCCGTCAGCGGCAGTCGTCGATCCGGCCGACTGGGCCGGGTCACCTTTCAGTGGCCGAACTCCCCTTGTACACCGGGTAGTTGGGCCCAGATTTTGTCACGTACGCACCTATACCTCTGAACTTCGCTGGTTCACGGTGGTCTCTCCTACCCGCATGGAGGGACCAGCAGTGAGACGAAGACGATTTGTGGCAGGGACGATCGGCGCGCTTTCGGGAATCACGCTCGGTTCGGGTTCGGGTTCGGGTTCGGGATCGGGATCGGGATCGGGCTCGGGCTCGGTCCGGGGCGACGCGCCGGCGCCCCGTACGCAAGGCTGGCAGGCCGTGCCGGCGCCCGGCAGTACCCCGGCCGCGCAGTTACGCCGCATCGCCGCCGCCGGACCCCGACTGGCCTGGGCCGTGGGCGAGGAGGGCCTCGCCGGGCCGTCGCGAGGACGAGGGCTGGCCATGCTCTGGAACGGCAGCGCCTGGTCGAAGACCGACCTGTCTCATCTGACCCACACGCGGTTGAGCGACGTCGCCGGTGTCTGCTCCACCGCGGCGTGGAGTGTGGGCCTGGCGGCCGAGGGCACGAGCCCGCTGCTGCGCTGGGACGGAACCACCTGGCGCGAGGCCGCGTTCCCAGGCATGGGCGAACCGGGCGTCCGCCTGGAGGCGGTGGCGGTCGGCCCCGACCGGCGGGTGTGGGTCTGCGGCACCCGGGGCGGCAGCGCCCGCCTGCTGCACGGGAACGGGCGGCAATGGCGATGGCTGGACCCACTGCCTGTCACGAGCGCGAACCTGTACCGGGTCGTACTGCGCTCGCCGGACGAGGTCTGGGTGAGCGGCGACCAGGCAACCGGCGGAGGATGGTCCGGACTCGTGGCCCGCTGGAACGGAGCGTGGACGGTCCTGCCTCCGATCACAGGCCTCCGTCTGGGCATCAGCGATCTGCACCCGGCCGGTCCGGACGACGTTTGGGCGGTGGGCACCGAGGCCGGCGTCGGCGGACCCGTGGGGCGCCCCGGCAACCCCGCTCTGGCCCACTGGGACGGCACGGCCTGGACACGGGTGCAACCGGGCTTCACCGTCGGGTCGTTGACCGGAATCGCGGGCGACGCACAGGGCCGCGCCGCATGGATATCGGGCTGGAACTACCAGGACCAGACCCGCAGCACCTACCTGCGCCAGGACGGCGGCGCCTGGACCGTCGTACGAGGCCCAGCAGGCGCGGCGACGGCGCCGTACCTCAACGACGTGACGCCCATTCCCGGCACCGCGGGATTCTGGTCGGCGGGCATGACGAGTCCCACACCCTTCCCGCCGACCGAGGCATACACGGAACGCCTCGAAGCCTGACAGCACCGTGCCCCGGCTCGACACGGTCTTCCTGGATCAGTCGGTGGCGCGTCCTGCAACGTAAGGGTGGAGGGCTTTTCGTTGGCCTGTGGCGGCGGACCGTACGATCGCGTCAAGGAGTCGGTGGCGCTTGACGGCGTGGGTGAAGTCCGGGGCGACGGCCGTTCCGTGGATGAGGTCGTCCCGAATCGCGGCGTAGGCGTGCACCAGCGTGTGGATCACTGTTCCGGCCAGGCCGGGATAGTCGTCGTAGCCGCTGGGCAGCGTGAGCTTCGCAGGCCGACCGCCGCTGCGTGTGCCACACACCGTGACCGGACCGATGTGCGGGAACTCGGCGGCGGTGATCTCCAGTCTCCCCTCCGTGCCGTCGATGATCAGAGAGAACCCTGCACCCGATGCCGCGCCTCCGCGGTGGTGGACGGACAGGACCGCCCCGCCCGCCACGGTGCCCGAGATCGCGATCTGGTCCTCGGCGGTCATCGGAACGACCTGCCCGGTGTGCCCGAGGGGAACCTGGCGGCGCCGGGTCGCGGTCGTAGCAACCACTTCCTGAAGCTCGCCGACGACCATCGACACCAGGTCGATCGCGTGTCCGAACGCGATGGTCAGCATCGTGGCCCCGAGCTTGCGGTCGAGCGTGTAGACCATGTTCTGAGACACCGGAGTGCCCCATTCGGTCGAGGACGCCACGACGGTGGCGGAGAGTACTTCCCCCACGAATCCTTCGGACACCAGGTCGGCCAGCCAGCGGAAGGTGGGCGAGGAGCGTCCCTGAAGACCGACGAAGGTGCGCGTCGTCCCGGCGGCATGCTCCATCTCCTCGGCCTCGCGCAGGTCGACGGCGAGCGGCCACTCGGAGAGCACCGGCACTCCCGCCTTCAGCACGGGCAACACGAGTTCGCGATGCTGAGGCACTTTGACGGCGACAACGACGAGGTCGACGTTCTCGTCGCCGGCGAGCTGCTCGACCGACGTGTACGCGGGTACGCCATACGCCACTCCTGCGGCCTGGGCAGAGGCTTCGGAGCTCGCCGCCAGCGCGCGAAGCTCGATCCCGTCGACGGCGTTCAGCGCGGGCAGGTGAGCCCCGGCCGCCCAGCCTCCCGTGGCGCTCAGGCCGACGATGCCGACGCCGATCGGCTTACGGGGGTCAGGCACCGAGCTGCCGCCTCAGGGTCTCGGCGCCGAGCCACTCCTTGGCGGGCGTGCCCGTGTCGGACATGATCCCCTTCTTCGGCCCCCGGAGCGGAGGTCATGTTCGGTGTTTCGCGACGGCCCTTGACGGTTTCGTCGCGGTGATCGTCGGCAGGGGGAGGAACCACTGCTCGAAACTTCTGTCCCGAACGGTACCGAAATTTTGCCACACCGTCACGGCCCTCATGCGAGGAGAATGTCTCACCGGGGTGAGCGAAGGGGTGCAGCCGCTACGCAGGCCGGCCGAGCAACGCCGTGTCGACGATCTCATCGAGCTCAGCAGGACCGAGGCCGTTGGCGGCCTGCACTGCGATGCCGAAACTCATCGTCATGACGAACCGGGCAAGACGCCGAGGGTCGGCGTCGCGCGGAAGATCACCCTCGTCGACGGCGCGCCGGAAGCGCCCCCGAGGCGGACCCCCGCGTCGTTGCGCCAGTCGACAAGCAGGTCGTGGACGGCCCGGCTCTCGTCGCTCGACGCCGGCGCACCCTGCACGGTCAGGCACCCGGAGGGGCCGCCGGGAGGGGTCGTGGTGCAGACCGCTCCGCGGAGGAACGCCAAGGCCACAGCCTGTGCGGTGGGCTTCTCCGGGGCGCGCGTGGCGTAGGCGGCCGGCCCCGCGCAGGTCGCCTTGGCCTGGCTGCTCGCCCAGGGTGACGACATCGCGCCCATCCCCGGCACCAAGCGAGTCGCCCGGCTGGAGGAGAACGCCGCCGCCGACCACATCGAGCTCACTGCCGGCCACGTCGCCCGCCTGAACGACCTGACCCCGGCCTCCGGCGAGCGCTACGACACGGACCGGGTGCCGGCCACGTCACCCCGGCCACACGATCGACTGCAACTCCGAGTACGCGTGCAACGCGTACGACCCCACGTCCCGCCCCAC
>NZ_JAAKZY010000227.1 GCF_011045015.1 Streptomyces scabichelini
GGGGTCGGGGGCGGGGCGGTTGCCCGAGTGGTCCGTCAGCCTGACTCGGGCAGATCCGCCGCGCAGCGGAACCCCGTGTGCCCGGTGCTGCTGTCGGGTGTGTTGGACGTGCATGGCGCACAGGCCCTGTGCCCGGTCCCGCCCCGAGGCCTGGAGCCGCACGGCGGACGGCGGACGGCTCGGGGATCTCCCGGTCGCCCCCTGATGTGGGGGCGCACCATGCGCCTGCCATCGCTCCTCCGACCGCGCCCGCCCCGACCGGCGGCCGGGTCAGCTCCTGAGGTTACTGGTCTGACCAGCTTCCTATGTTGCCTAGTTGAAAGAGTTTCTTTCGGTCCGGATACCGTTGTCAAGGGACCCTCGAGCCGCAAGGACGGTACGCAGCGCGGTACTTCGACCACCCGTAGCCGGCCGCTGGGGCCACCAGTGACCCGCTCATCACCGGCGGGACTCGGGTTCGACGTACTCAAAGGTCGGGCCGGCTGTTGTGCCGTTTCCGTCGGGCATCTCCATCAGGCCCAGCGCCTGTGCTTGAGCGTGTACATCGTGCCGGTCGCGGCCCCGAGCATCCCGGACTTCGCCGCGCGCCCTGCCCTCGCCCTGCTCGACGATTTCCTCCAGTGCCGCCAACGCCGAGGCGAGATCGGTGACCGCGGCCAACTGTCCGCCCGTGTGGGAGAAAGGGCCTGCGACGACTTGGCGAGCCGGGTCGCCGCAGAAGACCTCCCGCTCGCCGAGTTCGGCGCACAGGTGACGTAGTCCTTCTTCTATCGCGTCGTAGAACTGCCCGATCGTCTCGTAGTTGTCGCCTTCGGCCGGAGCACCGGGCAGCGCAGGCTGTTCGAGGCGGAGAAACATCTCCAAGGTCTCCGAACCGAACGGAACGAGGGACAGCTCCAGGGAGCGGTCGCCGTGCGGCAGGGGTCGGGGATGGGGCGGCAGCATGTGCGGCGTGTCCAGACGGGGTTGCCCGCCAACCGCGTTGAGGAGGTTCGCCGCCAGTGCCAGGTGGATCATCTCCTCGACGAAGACGCCGGCCACCACCTGAACGGCGTCCGGGTTGCGCGTCAGGTCGAGCGAGTAGAGGGCGCAGAGATAGGGCGGCAGAGTGGCGTGTTCCAGTTCGATCGCCCGCTGAAGGTGCTCTCGAAGGCTTTCGAGTGTGTGAAGAGTGCGGAGACCGGCCTCATCGCGTTCGGCCTCCCTGGAACGACCAGCCAGTCACCGTTGTGCTGATGGGCCTGAACTGAGGGTTGTCTCGCGGCGTTGACGGCGATGACGGCGATGACACTCTTCGGCCCGCCGGGGCACACGGTGGTGTCCGGCGGCCGGCCGAGACAGCCTTGTCGCGCCGCCGGGACCCTCCCACGGAGCGGATGGGCTCCGTTCCCAACCGGCCTGCGGGGCGCAGGCAGCAAGCAGCAGGCAGTCAGTCGGTGGGCCGCGGGGCGCGCAGATGGGCCCGCTGGGCCAGTTCCTCGTCGTCGACCAGTTCGAGCATGGGCTTGCCCGGCGCGCACATCATGGTCACGACGAACCGGGTCCGTGCATCGGCCAGTGCGTTGCCGTCCTGGTAGTGGATCACGTCGCCGCCCGGCTCCCAGAATGTCCCGCCGGCCTCGACCACGCGCTCGGGCTCACCCTCGAGCTCGAAACGGACGGCGCCCTCGATGACGTACCCGAACGCCGGCCCCGAGTGGCGGTGCGGCGGCGTTCCCGGGTCCCCGGGCTCCCACTCGATGAGCACGGTCATCGCCGAGGCGCCCTCCGGGACGGAGAGCGGTGCGGCGTCCTGCAGCACCTTCGCCGCCGTCTTCCACCCCTCCGACCGTGTCTGCAGGCCGGTCCCGTGCGCTGAGTCCTTGTTCGCCACTGTGGTGCACCTCCATTAATCCACAAATCCACCGCGCCATGGCTCCCATGGCCGTTGCCCAGTGATGACCGGGCTCGCGGTGGATCTGTGACACCACGGACTGCGTCGGTGTCACAGATGCCTTGCATGATTGGTCTTCCTGGGTATGCACCCGACGTCGCGTCATGTGCTGTGGCCGGCCGTCGCCGCACCGCGTGCGAACGCCTGCAAGCGCCAGCAAGCGCCTGCGGCATGGCGGACGCAGAACTGGCGGATATAGACCTGGAGGGCATGTATGGGCGTGGAGGACGGCAGAGACTCCCTCGACGAGGCGACAAGGGTGTTCCTGGCGGCGCGTCCCCGGCTCTTCGGCATCGCGTACCGCGTGCTCGGCAGTGCTGTGGAGGCCGAGGACATCCTCCAGGAGGCGTGGCTGCGGTGGCAGAACACCGACCGCGACGCCGTTCGCGAGCCGACGGCGTTCCTCGCCACGGTCACCGCCCGTCTGGCGATCAACCTCGCCCAGTCCGCCAGGGTGCGGCGTGAGTCGTATGTCGGCCCCTGGCTGCCGGAGCCGGTCGACACCGGGGCGGATCCGCAGTTGGGCGCGGAGCGGGCCGAGGCACTCGACCTGGCGGTGCTCTTCCTCCTGGAGAAGCTGAACCCCGTGGAACGGGCCGCCTACGTTCTGCGGGAGGCCTTCGACTACCCGTACCAGCAGATCGCGGACATGCTGGAGACGAGCGAAGCCAATACACGCCAGTTGGTGAGCCGCGCCCGCAAGCACCTGTCGGCGGAACGCCGCGAGCCCGCCAGCCCTGCCGCGCACCGGCGGCTGCTGGAAGTGTTCCTCACCGCCGCACAGACCGGCGATCTGTCAGTGCTCGAGGACGTTCTCACCGCGGACGTGGTCAGCTACTCCGACGGAGGAGGGATGCGCGGGGCAAGCAGGATTCCGGTCGTCGGGCGTACGCATGTCTCCAGGTATCTTGCCGCCTTCGCTCCCCGTTTCTGGCCTGGGACAGACATCCGCTGGGCCGAGGCCAACGGCAGGCCGGCCGTCCTCGTCTCGCACGACGGAGCCGCTGTGGCCCTGTTGTCCGTCGATGTCTCGGCACGAGGCGTCGAACGCGTCATGTGGGTCATGAACCCGGAAAAACTGACGCCTTACGTGGCTTCGCTGACCGGCTGATGGGCCGACCCCCTCCTGGGCCGTCACAGGAGGGGGGACTTGTCGGTCAACAAGTCGGTGAACCAGTCGTCCCGACGGCGTCGGAGTGTCACAGATCGCGGGGCCGTCCGGTCGTACTGAGTGACGACCCAGGCGATCGGAGTGGACCGTGGCTGTCACAGAACAACGCCTTGCCACCATGGTGCTGGTGATCGGCACCGGAGGTGCCGGACTGCGAGCGGCCATCGAGCTGGCCGAGGCCGGTGTCGACGTCCTCGCCGTCGGCAAACGCCCCAAGGAAGACGCCCATACGGCACTCGCGGCCGGAGGCATCAACGCGGCCCTGGCCACCGTCAACCCCGAGGACAGCTGGCAGCAGCACGCCGCCGACACGCTCAAGGAGAGCTACCTCCTCGCGGATCCCCGCACCGTGGAGATCGTCACCCAGGGCGCCGCCCGAGGCATCGACGACCTGGAACGCTACGGCATGGCCTTCGCCAGGGAAGAGGACGGCCGGATCTCCCAGCGCTTCTTCGGCGCGCACAAGTTCCGCCGGACCGCCTTCGCCGGCGACTACACCGGTCTGGAGATCCAGCGCACGCTCATCCGCCGCGCCGACCAGCTCGACATCCCCGTGCTCGACGGCGTCTACATCACCCGGCTTCTGGTGCACGACGGCGCCGTCTTCGGTGCCTACGGCTTCGACCTCGCGAGCGGAAGGCGCTACCTGATCCACGCCGACGCCGTCATCCTCGCCGCGGGTGGCCACACCCGTATCTGGCGGCGTACGTCCTCACGGCGCGACGAGAACACGGGCGACTCCTTCCGCCTGGCCGTGGAGGCCGGAGCCCGCCTGCGGGACGCCGAGCTGGTGCAGTTCCATCCTTCCGGGATCATCGAACCGGAGAACGCGGCCGGCACCTTGGTCAGCGAGGCCGCCCGGGGTGAGGGCGGGATCCTGCGCAACGCGCTCGGGGAACGCTTCATGGCGCGCTACGACCCCGACCGCATGGAGCTGTCCACGCGCGACCGCGTGGCCCTGGCCTCGTACACGGAGATCAAGGAAGGGCGGGGCACGCCGAAGGGAGGCGTGTGGCTCGACGTCTCCCACCTGCCCCGGCAGACGATCATGACGCGACTCCCCCGCGTCTACCACACTCTGCTGGATCTGCAGATGCTGGACATCACCCGCGAACCGATCGAGATCGCGCCCACCGCGCACTACTCGATGGGCGGGGTGTGGGTACGCACGGAGGACCACAGCACCGACGTACGCGGCCTGTACGCCATCGGCGAGGCGTCGAGCGGGCTGCACGGCGCCAATCGCCTCGGCGGGAACAGCCTCATCGAGCTGCTGGTCTTCGGCCGCCTCACCGGCCGGGCGGCCGCCGCCTACTCGCAGTCCCTCACCGCGCAGCCGCGGTCGGCGTCGGCCATCGCCCAAGCCCGCGCGGAAGTCGACGACCTGCTCGCGGCCGACGGACCGGAGAACGTCCGCGCCCTGCAGCGCGCCATCCGCAACACCATGACCGAGCACGCCGGAGTCGTACGCGACGAAGAGGGCCTGCGCGCCGGGCTGGCGGAGCTCGCGGTGATCGAGAAGAGGATGGAGGACGTCGGCGTACACCCGGACATCGCCGGTTATCAGGACCTCGCGCACGCCTTCGATCTCAAGTCCGCCGCGCTGGCCGCCCGGGCCACCCTCGAAGCGGCGCTGGAGCGTCGCGAGACCCGCGGCTGCCACAACCGCAGCGACTACCCCGACCTGGATCCCGCTCTGCAGGTCAATCTCGTGTGGTCCCCGACGACGGGTATCACCCGCGAGAACATTCCGGCCGTCCCCGAAGAGATTTCCTCTCTCATGGAAGAGGTCTCGGCCGAAGGAAAACTCGCCGAATAAGTCGGGTTCCGCGAACCGCGTGTCACACGCAGGGCCGCTGCCCGGTCTCTTCTCATGCAGACCGAATTCTCCCAGGAAAACTCCGAAAGGAATCCGACATGAAGGTCGTAGTGATCGGTGGCACGGGGCTCATCGGCTCGAAGGTCGTCGCCAGGCTCGGCGAGCACGGGCACGAGGCGGTGGCTGCCGCGCCCAACACCGGCGTCAACACGCTCACGGGCGAAGGCCTGGCCGACGCCCTGCAGGGCGCCTCGGTCGTGATCGACGTGTCCAACTCCCCCTCGTTCGAGGACAAGGCCGTCATGGAGTTCTTCCGCACGTCCACGACCAACCTCCTGAAGGCGGAGACGGAGGCCGGCGTCACGCATCACGTGGCGCTGTCCGTGGTCGGCACCGATCGCCTTCAGGGGAGCGGGTACTTCCGCGCCAAGCAGGCCCAGGAAGAGCTGATCAAGGCGTCCGGCATCCCTTACTCCATCGTCCACGCGACGCAGTTCTTCGAGTTCGCGAAGGGGCTCGCCGACGGGGTCACCGAGGGCGACACCGTGCGCCTGCCCGCCGCCAGGATCCAGCCCATCGTCTCCGACGACGTGGCCGCCGCCGTGGGCCGTACGGCGGTCGGGGGCCCGGTCAACGGTGTGGTGGAGGTGGCCGGTCCCGAGGCGTTCGAGCTGGAGGAGTTCATCCGCATGGGACTCGCCGCCCACAACGACCCGCGCAAGATCGTCACGGACCCGCAGGCGACGTACTGGGGCGCCGAGTTGCAGGAGAACACGCTCCTTCCGGGTCCGGACGCGCATATCGCCGAGACCAGGTTCGCCGAATGGCTCGCGCAGCAGAAGTAAGAAGTCATCCACGAAGAAATCAGGGTGGCCCTTTCCCGAGAGGAGAGGGCCACCCGGGCCACCCATTCGCTTTTGAAGTAAACGGCTACGAACCGCTGGGCGCCCGGGCTGCCGTCGGGGCCCGGCGGGCCGACCGGCTCCAGTCCCTCGCGCAGGAGGGAGGGGCTCGGCTGGCTCCCGCGCGCGTGCCGTATGGCCCACAACACATGGGACTTCGCGAGCTGGTCCGTGCTCTCGGCACGCCGGGTCTTCGCGGGCGACCTCGCCGGCGCCGGCTCCCTGGTGGCGGAGGCGACGGCGATCGGCGAGGCGACCGGCAGCAGTGTCGGGAATTTGCTTGGCTGCTTCTCACCTTTATGACCGGGCGCCCGCCGAAGGTGTGACACTCCTTCAAACAATTCAGCACGTATGCAAGGCGGTTCAGTTCCGGTGCTTGCCGGCGATCTCCTCGCGGAAAGCGGTATTCAGATATTCCGCTCCGCGCCTTCGCATCACACGGCGTTCACTTTCCGTCGTTCCGCCCCAGATGCCATCCACGTGTCCCGCCTGCACGGCCCACTCGAGGCACCGCGCCACGATAGGGCAATGCCCGCAGACGGCCTTGGCTTCATCGATCTGTCGAAGCACCGGACCGCTGCTCGATATGGGAAAGAAGTGCGGGGCCTGACCTATAAGACCGGGAAACCGCCGCATGTGTGACACGCAGGCCGGCACACCAGGTCATGTCACAAGATCCGCGAGTTCCCGGTCTAACAGGGTGAGCCGATGTCCACGGCGTCGAGGCGTGCAGGGCGGTGCGAGAGGGAGGAAGCCGTATGAACCAGGACGAGGGCGATGCGGTGCCGCTCGTGGAGCTGTTGGAGGAGCGTCGGTTTCTGCTGGATGTCGCCTACTGGATGCTGGGCAGCCCGGGCGCGGCGGAAGGAGTTGTCGATGAGACCTATCGCCGGTGGTACGAGCTGTCCGATGCGGCGCGCCTGCAGATCACCGTTCCCCGGTCGTGGCTGGCGAAGACCGCGGGCGGGATCTGTCTGGACCGGCTCGCGCTGCCCGATGGGGGTACGGCCGGGCGCGAGGAGGATGACCGCACGCGGGCCGCGGACCGGACGCGGGCGGCGGATGTGGAGGTGGAGGCCGGCCGGGTTGTGCTGAACGCGATGGAGTCACTGTCGTCGGCCGAGCGGGCGGCGTTCGTGCTCCACGTCTTCGGGATGGCCCCCGGCACGGTCGCCGACATCGTGGGCCGTACGGAGCCGGAGGTCGCCGAACTCGCCGACCGGGCCAGGCAGTGGCTGCGGGTGCAGCGCTCGCGGCCCACGACGCCGCAGCAGCACGACGCCGTTGCCCGTGCCGTGTGCCGGGCGTGCGTCACGGAGGACGGTGAACCACTCGCGTCGTTGCTGTGCCCGGACGTCACGGCGTTCTTCGACGGTGGCGGCAAAGTGCGGGCGCTGACCGGGCCGGTCCACGGCAGCCGGCAGGTCGCCGACAGTCTGCTGACGCTTCTTGCCCGCCGCCCGCGCACCACCCTGACCACCCACTCCGTCAACGGCCGCACCGGCCTCGTCGCCCGCTACGGCCATCAGGTGGCCGCCGTCATCAGCC
Organism: Streptomyces scabichelini; assembly: GCF_011045015.1. GTDB lineage: Bacteria > Actinomycetota > Actinomycetes > Streptomycetales > Streptomycetaceae > Streptomyces > Streptomyces scabichelini. The sequence goes on from NZ_JAAKZY010000227.1 coordinate 7,374, forward strand.
TCGACGTCGCCGACGACCACGTCGCCCAGGTCTGGGTCATCCTCAACCCCGAGAAACTACGGTCCTGGAACCGGCCCCACACATGAGGCGTCATGAATGCGATGGGCTTGCCGTCCCGGTGGACCATCACGCCCGTACGGCCGTTGGCGTCGACCAACCTGGGCTTCCGCTTCGCGCCACAAGCGCCGATAGGTCGACAGGTAGGCCACACGTGCAGGGCCCAGCACAGGTACACGGGCGCAGCCCCGCATACCGTTGCCGTCGGACAGGCTGACGGCATCGGGGGTGAGAAGCGCTTCCAGTGACGCCACATCGCCCGTTCGAGCCGCTGAGACGAAGACGTCCAGAAGACGTCGGTGCTCGGCCGCGTCCACGTTCTCCCGCCGCTCGTCCGACAGATGCCGGCGAGCACGGCTCACGATCTTCCGCAGGTTGACGAGGCTGAGTTCGAGGATTTCGGCGATCTCCGCGTACGCGTAGTCGAACGCCTCGCGCAGCACGTACGCGGCGCGCTCGACGGGGGTCAGTTTCTCCAGCACCAGCAGCAGTGCCAGCTCCAGGGCCTCAGCGCGCTGCGCGCCGACCTCCGGGTCCGAACTCGTGTCGACGGGCTCCGGCAGCCACGGTCCGACGTAGGTCTCCCGACGCACGCGCGCCGACTGCGCGACGTTGATGGCCAGGATGCATGATCCTTTGGCCTCCGTTGCTCCGCCTCTGCTTCATTGACCGGGGCCGGCCCGGGCCTGTGACAGAGCTGGGGCAACAAGCCGGCCCGTCTGCGGATCCAGGAGCAGGCGTTCAGCGCGACGTCCCCACGATCACAGCGACGCACGCGATCATCGCCATGGTGATGAGGACCATCGCCGTGAGTGTTCCTCGGAGCCATCGCCGGATCCGGATGTGGTGCTGTTCTTCCACCGCGTTGATGCGGTCGGCGATGTGATCGGTCACCATGCGGGCCACGTATATCTGCTCGTCGATGTACCACTGCTCGATTTCCCGTTTCTGTTCCGGGGTGAGCCCCTGCGCTCGTGCGGTGAAATCCGATACGCGCCGATGTGCCGCTTCCAGATGAGCCTCCCGGTGCAGGAAGCCTTCGATGTCGGTCAGGCCGCGTGCGGCCTCCTCACGCGCGTTCATGGCGTACTCCCGATGGAAATCGACAAACGAGAAACGAGAAACGAGAACTCCACATGTTCATGCCGTCGTTGCGTCGTTCGACGGCATGTCCGCGCTCGCCCAATTCTCGTCGGAGAGCTGCAGATTTCCGTTCGTGACGAAGGCGTCTCGCGGGTGTTGTACGGAGGCGAGAGAGACGAGATCCCGGCCGAAGAGGGCGGCAGTGAGCCAGACGGCGAGAACCCGGATCTTGCGCTCCCAGGTGGGCACTGCCAGGACGTGATAGCCCCGGTGCATCAGCCAGGCGGGAAGTCCCTTGATGACGATGCCCTTGTACTGGAAGATGCCCCGCCCGAGCCCCAGCGTCGCCACCACCCCCAGACTGCTGTGGCGGTAATTCCGGACGCGCCCGCCGCGCAGGTCGGCCACGAGGTTCTTGGCGAGGTGCTTGCCCTGCCGCACGGCGTGCTGGGCGTTCGGCACCGTGCGCGTCCCCGGCACGGGAGAGGCCAGGTCGGGAATGGTCGCATCGTCTCCGGCCGCCCACACGTCCGGCACGGTTGTGCACGACCGGGTTCGAGGCGTTGCCGGCGGTCCAGACGATCAGCGCGGAGTCGAACTCCGCTCCGTCGGAGAGCACGACATGCCCGTCCTCGGCGGACACCAGCTGCGTGTTCAGGTGGACGTGTGCGCCACGGCGCTCAAGAGAGCGCACCACCCAGGCACCCGGCTTGTCGCTCACCTCGGGCAGGATGCGGCCCCGGGCCTCCACCAGATGGAAGGACAGGTCCTCGAAGCTCAGCTCCGGATAGGACTTGAGCATCGCGGTCGCCAGTGACAGCAGTTCGCCAAAGCCCTCGACGCCGGAGAATCCGCCGCCCACGAACGTGACGGTGAGCAGCTTTTGCCGTTCGGCACCCGGTGGCAGTGACGCCGCCTGGTCGAAGGCGGTCATCAGCCGGTCGCGGATCGCCACAGCCTCCTCGACGTGCTTGAGGCCGATGGCCTGCTGCGCGAGGCCGGGGACGGGGAAGGTGCGGGTCACGGCTCCGGCGGTGACCACAAGGATGTCGTATTGGAGCTCGTAGGCGGCTCCGTTCACCGGGCGGACGGTCACTGTGCGGTCCGCGTTGCGGATATCGGTCACGGTTCCCGCGATCAGCCGGGTCCTGCGCAGGTGCCGCCGCAGCGACACGGCAGCGTGACGTGCCTCGACCGAGCCGGCCGTCACCTCCGGCAGGAAGGGCTGATAGGTCATGTACGGGCGTGGATCGACGACCGTGACCCGCGCCTCGCCCGCACGCAGCGTCTTCTCAAGGCCCCATGCCGTGTAGAAGCCCGCGTAACCGCCGCCGACGATCAGAATCTCACGCATGAATCACCTCTGGTTGTTGTCCGACACCAGATAGACCGCGCAGGGGCGGGCGGGTGTGACATACAAAGGCGGCAGACCGGCGTGTCGGCGGCCTGCGGCAGGGGGCGAGGTGGGCGTGCGGCCGCAGGATGCTGTCGGGTCAGGGGCACAGGCAGGGGCAGGCTGGACTCAGCTGTCGGCTGCCTGCCTCGCTCAGGCCCCGGGTTTCTCCGGTGTCGCCGGCGGCTCGGTGGGCGTCGGCGCGGGCGGGCGGAAGAGGGCGGCCCGGGCCACGGGCGGGGCGAACAGGGCGGTGACGGGCGCGGAAAGAGTCAGTACGGAGCGGAAGGCGCGCCCCACGACCGGGTCGCCGGGGTAGCGCTCCTGAACGCGCCGCAGGTACCAGTCGGCGACGCGGTCCGCGGGCCGTCCGGCGACCGCGGTGCCGACCGCGCCCGGCATCTTGCGGTCCGCCCCGGCGGAGATGTCCCACGCCTGCCGGGATGCCGCGAGAAGTGCCCGCTGCACACGCCGCGTCGTGGGGGTCCGGCGCGGATCGGCCAGTGCGTCGCGCAGGGCGACCGCGCTCATCGCGGCGACGGCCATGCCCTGCCCGTAGATCGGGTTGAACGTGCACAGGGCGTCGCCGGTGGCGAGGAATCCGGCCGGGCGGCGGCCGGGCAGGTCGTAGCGGCGTCGGACGTTCGCGGTACGCCGGTAGCCGAACGCCGGCGAGAGCGGTTCGGCCTCGTCCAGCCACCGGTGCAGGAGCGGATGCGGCAGCCTCTTGGTGTACGTCACGAACTCGTCGTCGTCCGTGGGCGGTTCGTCGCCGCGCAGCCCTGAGACGATGACCAGATGGGTGCCGTCCTCCAGCGGCAGCGCACCGCCGGCGTGGACCTGGGCCGGGCTGGGGTAGACGTAGTAGCCGGCGGTGTCGCCGCCGAGGACGCCGCTCTTGCCGCGGTAGATGCGGGATGCGTACGCGAGCCCCGTGTCGATGGTCTCCTCGTGCGGGGTCTCGGCCCCGATCGCCGTGAGCCACTGCGAGGCCTTCGTTCCGCTGCCGGACGCGTCGACCACCAGGTCGGCCTCCAGGGGCCGCTGCTCGCCGCGGGCGTCGCCGGAGCGGTCCCGCAGGAGCACGCCCCGCACGCGTGAGGCGTCACCGAGGAGCCCGACGACATCGGTCCCCTCCACCGCGCTGATCACCGGGTTGGCGAGAACACGTTGCCGCACCAGCTCCTCCAACTGCGCGCGGGAACCGGTGTAGATGTGCGTCGTCGCGGGCAACCGCCGGAACCAGCGGCCGTCCTGACACTGCACCAAGTCCGACGGCATGCCCACGCGCGGCGCCCCCGCCGCCCGCAGCTCCGCCAGGAAACCCGGCAGCAGCGACTCCAGGGCCACCTGCCCGCCCTCCAGCAGGACATGCGGATGCCGGCCCTGCGGCAGACCGGGCCGCGGCTTGGCTCCGTCCGGGAACCGGTCGCGCTCGACGACGGTCACCCGGTCGGCGTGCCCGGCGAGGACCTGCGCCGCGAACAACCCCGCGAGGCTGCCTCCCACAACGACCGCATGCCGCCCACCCCGGCCGCCGCCCACGCCCCAACTACCCTTTTCCACGGCAGAGTTCACCTGTCCGCTCCCCTGGTCGCCACGTCGTGTGGTCACCACGTCGTGAGAAGGCACCAGTATCCCGCTCCGCAGAACGGGTTGACCCCGTTCGAGCCCTTCTGGTCAACGGCCGACCGTGCGACCACCATTCCGGCGCTTGACGTGCAGGCGGTTGCCCGCCGGGCCGGTCCATTCCAGCTGCACGACACCGGGCACGGCACGTGATCTCTGGGATACGTCCAGTCCCAGACGGCCCATACGCCATCGGGCCGGCGGCCGGCGGGTCAGGCGGCGTCGCCGGCGAGTCTGCGGCGCTCTTCGAGGGCGTCCCTGATGCGCCGGGCGTCCCGCGGGTAAGTGCTGTGGAGCAGGCCGAGCACCGCGGCGTTGACGAGCATCAAGATCACCATGACCCAGAGGAAGACCACCTGGATTCCGAGGCTCTCGGCGAGCTGACCGGCCGCGAGGGAGAAGGCGGCCCAGGCCAGGACCTCGAAGACGGAGAGCCAGACGGCGAATGCCTGGCCACGGAGTTCGGGGAGGACCACCGCGGTCACCACCGGCCGGTTCACCGTGGGGTTCAGCCCCTGGCCGAAGCCCATGAGGGCCCAGAAGACGCAGTAGATGCCGATCCCGCCGGAGTAGTGGAACTGGGTTCCGATGAATGCCACGACGGCGAAGAGAACCTGTGCGAGCTGGAGGAAGGCAATGCGGCCCCGGTCGGTCCACCACCGGTCGACGAACGGCAGGAGGAAGCCGCCGCCGACGGTGCCGACGAGGTATCCGGCGCCGTACGGCACCATCACGACGGCCGCGACGGCGTTGCTGAATCCGCGTTCGACCACCAGGAACTGAATCCCGAAGACGGCGATGAGCAGGTGCCCGGAGAGGAGCCGGGAGAGCATCATCACCGAGTAGGTCGGGATGCGGAACAGTGAGAGCACGGACTTCACCGTGACGGTGTGCTTCACGCGTGCCGTCTCGTTCAGGTCGGCGAGCTGCTCCTCGGCCGCTCCGACGCCCGGGTCCTTGAAGCCGACCGCGACGACGAGGCCGGCGAGGACGCAGACCCCGCCGAGCGTCCACATCCCGTAGCGCCAGCCGTCGCTGAGCCCGGTGAACAGAGCGATGACCGGGCCGATGGCCTGCGCGAACGTGTTCGTGAGGCCGTAGAGAATGCCGACCGCCTTTCCCCGTTCGCGGTCCGTGAAGGAGTCGGCGATGACGGCGTTGGTGATCGGGCCGCCGCCCATCAGGCAAGCGGCCATAAGGGTGTTGAACAGCAGCAGGGTGCCGAAGTTCTGTGCGAATCCCGCGAGAATGCCGAAGAAGCCGCCGAGGACGGTGGTGAGCACCAGGGCAGCGCGACGGCCTGTTCGTTCCGCCAGCCACACCCAGAACGGGCCGGTCGGTACGGCGGCAACCTTGCCGAGCGCCGCGAGCGTGCCCAGGTTGCCGCTGGTCAGGCCGAGGGAGCTCGCTATGGACGGGAAGAGGGTGGCGGTTGCGTTGCCCTCTGTGCTGTCGACGGCGTTGACACCCGTCAGTGTCAGCAGGTTGCGCCATCGGTGGGGGACGTGGGAGGCGGCGGGCGGCGAGGGGACGCGGGAGGCCGCGGCCGGCGGGGCGACGTGGGAGGCGGCGGAGCGCGCCGCGGACTGTTCCGTTGCCATGGGATGTTTCCCGTCGATGTGATCTGGCAGCCACAGGGGAAGGTGGCTACAGCTCCTGGAGACAGTCCGCGAGGGACCGCAGTGTGCTGGGGGGAATGACCGCCGACCGCGCCAGATCGAGCAGGCTCGACTCCGCTGGGAAGGCGATGAGTTCGGTGTGCGCGAGGTCGGGGAGATGGTCTTCGACCACCTTCCTGACGGCGGGGTCGCGGAGCAGTTCGAGTACGGGCCGCTCAAGGAGTGCGCCGTGCGGCAGTTCCTCCGGCGCAGGCATCGGCTCCGCGAATGCCGCCGCGTGGTCCGCCTGGTCCCGGACGAGCAGGTGCTGCTCCGTGAGGCCACCGTCGTACGGGATACCGAGCCGGTCGAACTGGCTGCGGGGGGCGTCGGCGGCACGGAGGAGATCGGTCAGCAGGCGCAGCATGCGCAGCTCGGTCTGCGGATCGTCGAGGGGGTGCTGCTGCCCCGGGTCCTGTTCGAGGTCGAAGAGCAGGGTTCCGTACCGCCACGGATTCATCCACCACCCACCGGTGGCGGGGATCCGCAGAGTCCGCAGCCCTTTGGTGAACGAGAAGGGGTCGGCCGGCTCCCAGTCGGCGAGTTCCCCCACGCCGAACCGCGCGCGCATGTGCGTCGGCATCAGCGTGTACTCCTCCAGCGGGCCGTTCTCCGGGGTCGCCGTGGCGCGCATGTACACATACCGGCCGTCCGTCACGTTCACATGGCCGCCGTGGATACCGAACAGCGCGCCGTCCCGCAGGCGCTGGTCGTCTCTGAGAGCGGCCGCGAGGTCACGCCCCTGCATGTCGGGCGGGGTCTCGAGCCCGAAGTACCGCAGCAGAGTTGGCGCCATGTCGATCGTCTGCGCGAGCGCACCTCGGCGGGTGTCCGCGCCTCGGGTGCGTGGATCCCACATGAACATCGGGAGATGCACGAGTTCGTTGAACCACGGCATCACGGACTTCGCCCACCAGCCGTGCTCGCCGAGCAGGAAGCCGTGGTCGGTGTTGACGATCAGCAGGGTGTCGTCCCACATGTCGTGCTCGTCCATGACGTCGAGCACCCGGCCCAGCGAGTGGTCGCACATCGACACCAGCGCGGCATACCGATGTCGTGCGTGCTCGACCTGTCCCGCCGGCTCGGTGACCTTCTGGTAGCCGGGCCAGTCGAACTCCGGCCCGGTGTGGTCGTCCGGATAGCGGGAGGTGTACGGCTCGTGCACGAAGAACGGCTCGTGCGGGTCGAAGAGCTCGAGTTGCAGCAGCCAGCCGTCCGCATCCGCGTTGGTGTGCAGGAAGTGCACGCCGGCGTCGACGGTACGGGTCTGGGAGTGCTCCGCTTCGGTGGGCATATAGCTGCGGTTGATCGCGTCCTGCCGGCGGATGTGCGGGCCTTCGCCCTCGCGGAGCCCGTCGACGACGCCCTTCCACGGGTCGCCTTCCTGGCCGCGGAAGAACTCCCACGTGGTGTAGCGGGTGTGGTACGTCGCCCCGCCGTCCTCCCAGTAGTGCGGGTGGTCAGAGACCAGGTGGGTATGAATTCCCGCGTCTCGCAGCATGTGCGGCATCGAATCGTCGAAAGGCTCCAAAGGCCCCCAGGAACGGTGCAGGAAGTTGTAACGCCCGGTATGGAGTTCCCGGCGGGCCGGCATACACGGCATTGATCCGGCGTAGAAGTTGTCGAACGTCACCGTCCGGGAAGCCAGCCGTGTGAAATTGGGCGCGTCCACGATCGTGTCCGCGTACGGAGCGAGCATGTGCCGGTTCAGGCTGTCGAACATGAGGACGATGGCACGCAAGGGAAAGGCCCCCCTCGTTCAGCGGACGTCGTGGAGACGGGCGAGGAGATCCGGGGCCACGGCACCCTCCGGAGCATCGAGCAGCACTCGCCTCAGCATCTCCAGGCGTTCCAGGTGTGCGTCTATCGCCTGTGCGCCTGACTCGTGGGCCCACTCGCCCACGAGTGTCGCCAGATTTTCGTCGAACGGGGCGCGAGCGTCGACGGGTTCACGTCGGTCACGGAAGCGATAGCGGGCCACTTCCGCACGACGCGTCGTGAGCTCGGTGTCGATGAGACGCAAGAGCTGTTCCCGCGTCATGAATCCGGCAAAGGCGAGTCGCGCACCGAAATCCGGGTCCTGGAAACGCGTCGGAGGGCTGTAAGGACCGGTGAGCCAGTCGAGAAAAACGGTCATTCCCTCGTCTGTGATCCGGTACGTCTTGGCGTCGGTGGCACCGGCTCTCCGCTGGACGGTGTGAGTCACCCACCCACTGGATTCCATTTTTCCCAGTGCCCGGTAGACCTGACTCATCTGGGTGTTGGAACGCAGAAAGCGCCCATGCGTATCCATGTATTTCTTCAGGTCGTACCCGGTGCTGGGATGCCGGGCGAGCACACCCAGCAGAATGCTTTCGAGCTTCATCGCTCGCTCCTCACGGCGGCTCCGCGGGCTGTCCCTGCCCGCGAACAGTGCATGCCACAAGTGGAATGCCTAAGGTAGAGAGACCATGACACATGTGGAATGCCTGCGCAAGAGTTCGGACAGGCCGCTTCCGGGGTGAAGGGCCCCTCACGGGCGCCCCTTGCCCCCGACGGCTCGGCGCTCGACCGGTCCGCGGGCGGCCTGATGTTCAGCCGCCGCACGGTGATTCGATCTCATTGCTTGAGATTTCACCTACCAGGGTGAAGCCAGGTAAGCCTTGCCTTATATGCTGCCCCGGCCCCTTCGCCCCGCCTGGTGTGGAGGCACTCGACCGTCCCTCCCGCACGACAGGAACTCCCATGCGCACGACCTCCCGCGGCCTCTTCGCGGCGCTCGCTCTCACCCCGCTGCTGGCCGGCTGTTTCGTGTCCGGGGAGGACGGCTCGGAGGCGGACGCCGAGGGCTGT
>NZ_JAAKZY010000228.1 GCF_011045015.1 Streptomyces scabichelini
CCGGAACCCCGGTCCTCAAACGCCGGACGGGCTGATTTGCGCCGGGCGGGCTGAACTCAGCCCGTCCGGCGTTTGAGGACGAGGCCGCCAGGCCGACAGCGGGGGCCTGGGGGCGCAGCCCCCAGCGGGGTCCAGGGGCGGAGCCCCTTGGTATGGGACGGGTAAGGGCGGCGGGGGCGAAAACCCCGCGGGCCCGCTAGTCCGGCACTCGGAACGTTTCTCCGTACACCGCCCACTCCAGCGGAGCGTCGAGGTCGAAGTTCCCGTCGTACAGGAAACGCCGCTGAGCCGTGTCGATGCGCGTCGTGTCGCGGTGGGCCTTCTTGGACTTCATGGCCGTGCGGCGGATGTCCAGGAAGATGTCGAGGTACGCCTTCTCCTTGCCACCCTGCGCCGGAGTGTCCGCCTCGGACAGGGCACGTTCACGCAGACCGTAGAAACCGTTGGGACCCGTGCCGGGGCCGTGCAGAACCATCGCGTCGTAGTAGATGAACTGTCCGAGCGTGCCCAGGCCGTCCAGCTTGGCGAGGCGGACCGCGGGCTCGAAGTAGATGCGGTCGCGTACCGCGTCCTGGGCCTTGCGGAAGGCCGCCACCTCCGCCTCCCTCTTCCAGGCCGCCGTGAAGCCGGGGTCAAGACCCTCGTGGGAGTCCGTGCCGTCGACCTTGCGCAGAGCGGGCATATAACGGGCGAGACCGTTGTCCGGGTGCTCCTTCGTGTAGCTCTCGACGAGTACGAGGAGGTCGTGCGTGCCGGTGCAGAAGCCGATGATGCCCGCGGTGTAGCCCTGGCCGTCGCCGATGTCCTCGATGTAGCCGTACTGGTCACGCCAGTTCAGCGTGGAGTTCTCCGCGCTCGCCACGATCTGCTGCGCCAGTTCCTTCTTCTTGGGCGCCGAGAGCCCGGGCGGCAGATCCGCGATCAGCGCGTCCTCGGCCGCCCGCCCGGCTTTGTCGTCCTGCCGGGCCTGCTGTGACGCGGACGGCGTCCCCTTGGCGCCCTGCGACTCGGTCTCCCCGGGCGTGAGGAGGTAGACCGTGGCCGTCACGACGACGGGCAGGGCGGCGAACATCAGGCAACCAGCGCGCTTCATGGCGCTCAGAGTAAACGTTCCACCGCTCGCCGAGTTGAGCGGTGGACCCCCAAGCTCCTCTCCGAGCTAGGCTCACCCGGTCAGTCCATGACCGTAAGGAGCCGCGCGTGGCCGGGATCAGCCTCAGCAAGGTGGAGGAGACCGCGCCCGCGCTGGTCTCCCTCTACAAGAGTGCGGGAGCCTCACTCGCCGGGCACGGGCTGAGCGGACAGCGGGCCGCCGTCTATCTCGTCGTCGACTACTCGGGTTCGATGAAGCCGTACTACAAGGACGGCAGCGTGCAGGCGCTCGCCGACCGGGTGCTGGGGCTCTCGGCGCACTTGGACGACGACGGGACCGTACCCGTCGTGTTCTTCTCCACGGACATCGACGCGGTGACGGACATCGCCCTCGACAACCACCAGGGCCGTATCGAGCGGATCGTCGCGGGCCTCGGCCACATGGGCAAGACGAGCTACCACCTGGCCATGGACGCGGTCATCGACCACTACCTGGACAGCGGCTCCAAGGACCCGGCCCTGGTCGTCTTCCAGACGGACGGCGGACCGATCAACAAGCTCGCCGCCGAGCGGTACCTGTGCAAGGCGGCGAGGCTCCCCCTCTTCTGGCAGTTCATCGGCTTCGGCGACGCGACGAGCAAGCAGTTCGACTTCCTCCGCAAGCTCGACGACCTGGCCGTACCGGCCAAGCGCCCGATCGACAACGCCGGTTTCTTCCACGCCGGCTCGGACCCGCGACGGGTCTCCGACCCTGAGCTGTACGACCGCCTGGTGGCCGAGTTCCCGCAGTGGCTGACGGCGGCGCGGGCCCAGGGGATCATCCAGTGACCGTACGGCCGCTGACCGTCCCCCTGAGCCGTTGCCCGTCCGCGTGGCCTCGCCGTGCCCGCGGGCTGCGCCTCAGGCACTCGCCCCGACCGGCACCGCCCCTGACAGCCGCGCGAACTGCGTCTCGCTGAGGGTGACTTCGAGCGCCCCCACGTTCTCCGCCAAGTGCGCGAGCGAGGACGTACCCGGGATCGGGATGATGTTCGGGGAGCGGTGCAGGAGCCAGGCCAGGGCGGTCTGGGACGGTGTGGCACCCAGCTCCCCGGCGACGGCCGCGACCGGGCTGTCATCGCCTGCGTGGCCGCCCATGGCGATGGGGAAGAAGGGCAGGAAGGCGATGCCTCGTTCGGCGGTGTGGTCGACGACCGGGTCGTGCCCGCGGTCGGCCAGGTTGTACATGTTCTGCACGCTCGCGATCGGTGCGATCTCCGAAGCCGCCCGCAACTCCTCCACCGTCACCTCGGAGAGCCCGATGTGCCGGACCTTGCCCTCGTCCTGGAGCTGCTTGAGCGCGCCGATCTGGTCGGCGAGCGGGTACTCCGGGTCGATGCGGTGCAGTTGCAGCAGATCGACACGGTCCGTACGCAGCCGGCGCAGACTGAGCTCGGCCTGCTGACGCAGATAGGCGGGGTGCCCATGGGTGACCCACTCGGCCGGGCCGGGCCGCACCACACCGGCCTTGGTGGCGACGACGATCCCGTCGCGGTAGGGGTGGAGGGCCTCGGCGAGCAGTTCCTCGTTCGCGCCCAGGGCGTAGGCGTCGGCCGTGTCGAAGAGGTTCACCCCGAGCTCGACCGCCTCGCGGAGGAGGGCCACGGCACCGGCGCGGTCGGTGGGTGCGGTCCAGATGGGGGCGGTGGACCCGCCGCGTTCGCCGGGGGCGCCGGTCAGCCGCATGGCGCCGTAGCCGATGCGCCGTACCTGCAGGTCGCCGCCGAGCTGGAATATCGTTGTGTTCGTCATGACGGTGACGCTAGGACCTCACACGGATGTGAGATTCAAGGTCAGACGCTGTGAGAGGGATCACATGAAGATCGGGGAGTTGTCCCGCGAGACCGGCGTCAGCGTCCGGCTGCTGCGTTACTACGAGGAACAGGGCCTGCTCGCCGCGGAGCGCACCACGGGCGGCCATCGCTCGTACGACGCCGATGCGCCCCGCACCGTACGCCGTATCCGCGCCTTCCTGGATGCCGGTCTGAACACGCGGGTGATCCGCGAGATCCTGGACTGTGTCTGTGGAAGTGACGCCGAGGTCGAGCCGTGCCTGACGCCGATGCTTCTGGACCAGCTCCGCGGCATCGAGCAGCGCATCGCCGAACTGGAGGGTTCCCGCGTATCGCTGGCGGAGATCCTGAACGATCCGTTGGCTTCGCCGGACCCTCCTGCCATCCTGAGATGAGCCGAGCGGGAGGCCACGCATGGGTGCGCGATCGCTGAACCGGCACGGTACGAGCGGGCGGCCGGCACAGACGGCCAAGGGCGAACGGCTGGCGGACTGGGCCGACGGACGGCTCGGGATCTACGGCCTTGCCAAGGCCCAGATGCGCAAGGTGTTCCCTGACCACCCGTCCTTCATGCTGGGCGAGATCTGCCTCTACACCTTCCTCATCCTGATCCTCACAGGTGTCTACCTCACCCTGTTCTTCGAGCCGAGCAGCGCCGAGACCGTCTACAACGGTTCGTACGAGCCCCTGAACGGCATCATCATGACCAGGGCGTACGAGTCCACGCTCGACATCAGCTTCGACGTACGCGGCGGACTGCTCATCCGGCAGATCCACCACTGGGCGGCGGTCGTGTTCGTCGCCGGGATGCTCATCCACATGATGCGGGTGTTCTTCACCGGCGCGTTCCGCAAGCCGCGCGAGCTGAACTGGCTGTTCGGCTGGACGCTGCTGTTCCTCGGCATCATCACCGGGCTGACCGGCTACTCGCTCCCCGACGACCTGCTCTCCGGCACCGGCCTGCGCTTCGCACAGGGCGCGATCCTGTCCGTGCCGGTCGTGGGAACGTATCTCTCCTTCTTCCTCTTCGGCGGAGAGTTCCCGGGGGACGACATCATCTCCCGGCTGTACCCGATCCACATCCTCCTGCTGCCCGGGATCATGCTCGGCCTGGTGGTCGCCCATCTGATCCTGGTCTTCTACCACAAGCACACGCAGTTCCCCGGGCCCGGACGCGACCAGAAGTCCGTGGTCGGCATGCCGTTCCTGCCTGTCTACATGGCCAAGGCCGGCGGCTTCTTCTTCCTGGTGTTCGGTGCGCTGTCGGTGATGGGCGCGATCGCGACCATCAACCCCGTGTGGGCCTTCGGCCCCTACCGGGCCGACCTGGTCACCACCGGTGCCCAGCCCGACTGGTACCTCGGCTTCTCCGAGGGGCTGATCCGGGTGATGCCGGGATGGGAGATCAACGCCTTCGGCCACACCCTGGAGCTGGGCGTCTTCATCCCCTTCTCGCTCTTCCCGCTGATCATGCTGGCGATCGGCGTGTACCCGTTCATCGAGGCATGGATCACCGGGGACAAACGCGAACACCACATCCTGGACCGGCCGCGCAACGTGCCCACGCGCACCGGCCTCGGGGTGGCCTGGCTCAGTCTGTACGGGGTGCTGCTGATCGGCGGCGGCAACGACATCGTGGCCACACGCTTCCATCTCTCCATCAACGTGATCACGTGGTCCGTGCGGATCGGCTTCTTCGTGGTGCCCGTCCTCGCGTTCATCATCACCAGACGGATCTGTCTGGGGCTGCAACGCCGTGACCGGGACAAGGTGCTGCACGGCAGGGAGTCCGGCACCATCAAACGGCTGCCGAACGGCGAGTTCATCGAGGTGCACGAACCGCTCTCGCAGGCCCAGCGGTTCACCCTGACCCAGCACGAACAGGCCCCGCCGTACGAGGTCGGCCCGCTCGTCGACGCGAACGGTGTTGCCCGGAAGGTCGGGCCCACCACGCGGCTGCGCGCCCGGCTGGCCCGCGCCATGTACGGCCCGCAGACGCACATCCCCAAACCGACCCCCGAGGAGTACCAGGAACTCACGAGCGGCGACCACCACCACTGAACCCGCTGTCGAGCACCACGGCTCGACACTCGCCCGGACTGCCCCAGGCGGTCCGCAGGGCACGGGCCTTGGTCAGCCACAGAGACAGGTCGTACTCCGCGGTGTAGCCGATCGCACCGTGCAGTTGCAGCGCCGTGCGCGCGATGGCGTACGCCGCCTCGCATGCCGTGACCTTGGCCGCGGCGACGTCGGCCGGGTCCATGGACAGCGCGGCGCCGAAGAGGAGCGGGCGCGCGAACTCCGACGCGATCTTCGCGTCGGCCAGTTGATGCTTGACCGCCTGGAACGAGCCTATGGACACACCGAACTGGGTGCGCTGCTTGACGTACGCCACCGTTTTGTCGAGGAGGGCAAGGCCCACACCCAGGGCCTGGGCGGCGGTGGCGAGCCGTGCCCAGGTGAGGGCGTGGGCGACGGGCGGGTTCCTGGCGAGGAGTTCGCCGCCGGGATCGAGGTGCGTGAGGCGGCGGGCCGGGTCGAGGGACGTGCGCACCGGGCCGTGTCCGGGGGCCAGTCGCAGTTCGTCGCCGTCCAGGGACAGCAGTGCCGTCGCCGCGTCTCCATCCAGCGCGTACGACCCCGAAGGCGCGACCGTTGCCACCGACTCGCCCGAGGCCAGCGAGGGGAGCAGACGCTTGGCGGGGCCCGGGTCGTACAGCTCCGTCAGCAGAGCCGCCGCCGTGACCGTCTCCACCAAGGGGCCCGGCACAGCATGGCGGCCCAACTCCACGAAGGCCACCGCCAGTTCGACGGGACGGGGGCCCACTCCCTCGTACGACTCCGGTATGGCCAGCGCGAAGACGCCCGCCTCCGCGATACGGGACCACAGCGCGCGTCCGGCCGTCTGGTCTCCGGCACTCCAGGACCGTACGACCGACGGTGTGTCCGCGGCCGTCAGCATCGCGTCCAGCGAGTGGGCGAAGGCGCGCTGTTCGTCGTCCAGGAGGAAGCGCATCAGCGGCGTCCCTTCGGCAGGCCGAGGAGGCGCTCGGCGATGATGTCGCGCTGGATCTCGTTCGTGCCGGCATAGATGGGGCCGGCGAGCGAGAAGACGTACCCCTCCGCCCAGTGACCGTCGGCCGACACCGCATTCACCGCCTCACCATCCGCCACCTCGCCGTCCGGGCCGAGCAGATCGAGGGCCGTCTCGTGCAGGGCGATGTCGTACTCCGACCAGAAGACCTTGTTCAGGCTGGACTCGGGGCCGATGGGCTCGCCGTCGAGGAAGCGGGAGGCGCCCGCGTAGGTGAAGAGCCGGTACGCGCGGGCGCCGATCACCGCGTCCGCCACGCGGTCGCGCAGGGCCGTGTCGGACGGGTCGCCGTGAGCCCGCCACAGGTCGACGAGCCGGTCGGCGGCGGCGAGGAAACGGCCGGGGGAGCGGAGGGTCAGACCCCGCTCGTTGCCCGCGGTCGACATGGCGACACGCCAGCCCTGGCCGGGCTCGCCGATCACGTCCTCGTCCGGCACGAAGACCTCGTCCAGGAAGAGTTCGGCGAAGGCCGGCTTCCCGTCGAGGCGGCCGATGGGGCGGACGGTGACGCCCGGCGCACGCAGATCGAACATCACGTACGTGAGCCCCTGGTGCGGCTTCGGGGTGTCGGGCTCGCTGCGGAACAGTCCGAACGCGCGGTCGGCGAACGCGGCCCGCGACGACCACGTCTTCTGTCCGGTCAGCAGCCAGCCCCCGGCCGTGCGCACCGCTCTGGACCGGAGCGAGGCCAGGTCCGAGCCGGCCTCGGGCTCGGACCACGCCTGTGCCCAGATCACCTCGCCGGACGCCATGGGCGGCAGGATCCTGGCGCGCTGCTCCTCCGTGCCGTGGTCGAAGAGGGTGGGCGCGAGCAGGCTGATGCCGTTCTGGCTGACCCGGCCCGGCGCGCCCGCCGCGTAGTACTCCTCCTCGAAGATCAGCCACTGGATGATGTCGACGCCCCGCCCGCCGTACGCGGCCGGCCAGGACACCACCGACCACCGGTCCGCGGCCAGTTCGGCCTCCCACGCGCGGTGTGCCGCGAAGCCCACCTCGGTCTCCAGGGAGGGGAGGGGAGTGGTGGGCACATGGGCGTCGAGCCAGGCCCGGGCTTCGCTCCGGAAGGCTTGCTCGTCCGGCGTGAAGGCGAGATCCATCAGCGGCGATCCTTAGGCTTAGCGCTTCCCTAACAAGTGTTTGGTAGGTTAGCGTGGCGGTATGACAGACGTCGAGGGTCCGGCGTACGTATCCGGTCATGGCCTGCTGAAGGAGCGGACCGCCGTCATCACCGCCGCCGCGGGCGCGGGGATCGGCGGGGCGACCGCGCGCCGGTTCCTGGAGGAGGGCGCGCGCGTGCTGATCAGCGACGCGCACGCGCGACGGCTCAAGGAGAGCGCGGAGGCGTTGAGCGCCGAGTTCGGTGCCTCCTGCGTCGACTCGCTGCCCTGCGACGTCACCGACGAGACGCAGATACGGGCCCTCTTCGAGACGGCTGTGCGCCTGCACGGCCGACTCGACATCGTGGTCAACAACGCGGGCCTGGGCGGCACTTCGCCCCTGGTCGACATGACGGACGAGCAGTGGTCGAAGGTGCTCGACGTCACGCTGAACGGCACGTTCCGGTGTACGCGGGCGGCACTGCGGGCGATGCGCGAGTCCGGCGGCGGCGTGATCGTGAACAACGCGTCCGTCGTCGGCTGGCGCGCCCAGGCCGGTCAAGCGCACTACGCCGCCGCGAAGGCGGGCGTGATGGCGCTGACCCGGTGCGCGGCCCTGGAGGCGGCGGAGTACGGGGTCCGGGTGAACGCGGTGTCGCCGAGCCTCGCCATGCACCCGCACCTCGTGAAGGTCACCACCCCCGAACTGCTGGAGGAGCTGACCGCCCGCGAGGCCTTCGGACGGTACGCCGAGCCGTGGGAGGTGGCCAACGTGATCGTGTTCCTGGCGTCCGGCTACTCCTCGTACATGACCGGCGAGATCGTCTCCGTCAGCAGCCAGCACGCCTAGGACGACAATGGATCCGTGCCTACGAAGAAGAAGCCCCAGGTGACCGCCACGCCCGAGCGGCGTCGTGAACTCCTCGGCACCGCCGCCGAGGTCTTCGCCGAGCAGGGCTACAACGCCACCACCGTCCGCAAGATCGCCGACCACGCGGGCATGCTCGCGGGCAGCCTCTACTACCACTTCGACTCCAAGGAGTCGATGCTGGAGGAGATCCTGCGGACGTTCCTGGACGAGCTGTGGGACGGGTACGACACCGTCCTGGAAGCCGAGCTCGGGCCCCGGGAGACCCTGGAGGCCCTGGTCACCGAGTCCTTCCGGGAGATCGACCGGCATCGTGCGGCCGTCGCCATCTACCAGAAGGAGTCCAGGCACCTGGTGTCCCAGGAGCGCTTCGCGTTCCTCGCCGAGTCGCAGCGCAATTTCGAGAAGGCATGGCTGTCCGCGCTGGAGCGGGGTGTGGACGCCGAGGTCTTCCGGGACGACCTCGACATCCGGCTCACCTACCGGTTCGTGCGCGACACCGTGTGGGTCGCCGCGTCCTGGTACCGGCCCGGGGGACAGCACAGCCCGGAGGAGATCGCCCGGCAGTACCTGTCGATGGTGCTGGACGGGATCGCCGTACGTACGTAGCTCATTACTCATTACTCATCGGGATTCAGGATTCACTGGGGAGTTGTCATGGCCGAGGCCTACATCGTCGAAGCGGTCCGTACGCCCGTCGGGCGGCGCAAGGGCGGTCTGAGCGGGGTGCATGCGGCCGACCTGGGCGCACATGTGCTGAAGGCCCTCGTCGCGCGCTCCGGAGTCGACCCGTCCGCCGTCGAGGACGTCGTCTTCGGCTGTCTGGACACCGTGGGGCCGCAGGCCGGTGACATCGCGCGGACGTCCTGGCTGGCGGCCGGGCTGCCCGAGGAGGTGCCCGGGGTGACGGTCGACCGGCAGTGCGGTTCGTCCCAGCAGGCCGTGCACTTCGCCGCGCAGGGCGTGCTGTCCGGCACGCAGGACCTCGTGGTCGCGGGCGGCGTCCAGAACATGACGCAGGTCCCCATCGGGTTCGCCTCCGGGCGGGCCACCGAGCCGCTGGGGCTGACGGAGGGGCCGTTCGCGGGGAGCGAGGGGTGGCGGGCACGGTACGGGGACCAGCCGGTGAACCAGTTCGTCGGCGCCGAGATGATCGCCGCCAAGTGGGGGATCAGTCGCCTCGACCAGGAGGAGTTCGCGCTGCGGTCCCACCAGCGGGCGATCGGGGCGATCGACGAGGGCCGCTTCGAGCGCGAGATCGTGGCGTACGGAGACGTCACGGCCGACGAGGGGCCGCGCCGGGACACCTCCCTGGAGAAGATGGCGGGCCTGAAGCCGGTCATCGACGGCGGCACCATCACCGCCGCCTGCTCCTCCCAGGTCTCCGACGGCGCCTCCGCGATGCTGCTCGCCTCCGAGCGGGCGGTACGCGAACACGGGCTCACCCCACGCGCGCGCGTGCACCACCTCTCCGTACGCGGCGAGGACCCGATCCGCATGCTCACGGCACCCATCCCGGCCACCGCGCACGCCCTCAAGAAGACCGGCCTGACGATCGACGACATCGACCTCGTGGAGATCAACGAAGCCTTCGCCCCCGTCGTCCTGGCCTGGCTGAAGGAGACCGGCGCGGATCCGGCAAAGGTCAACGTCAACGGGGGTGCGATCGCCCTCGGACACCCGCTGGGCGCGACGGGCGTCAAGCTGATGACGACGCTGCTGCACGAACTGGAGCGCACGGGAGGACGGTTCGGACTGCAGACGATGTGCGAGGGGGGCGGTCAGGCCAACGTGACGATCATCGAGCGGCTCTGACGTCCGTCGGTCACCTCAGTGCTTGGCGGCGGCCAGTTCCTGGAGCACCCGCTCGGCATCGGTCATCACGCGTTCCACCAGCTCCGCACATGACGGCAGGTCCTCGATCACTCCGGCCACCTGGCCCGAGGCCATCACCCCCAGGTCCGTACGGCCCTCGACCATCGACGCGCGCAGCAGCATGGGCGTGTTGGCGGCGAGGAGGACCTGGCTCCAGGAGAGGTCCTTGCCGTGCTTCATCGCCAGGCCGTCGCGGATCATCCGGGACCAGGTGAGGCCGGACAGTTTTCTGAAGGCGGCGGCTCGGCGGAGCGCCCGGACCAGGGATCTCGTACGGCCCGCTTCCTCAAGGGAGTTGACGAGGTCCGTGCGGAGCATGCGGTGGGGCAGGCCGTCCACGGCTGTCGTCACCGTGACGTCCTTGACCGTCGCCGCGAGGTACTGGGCCTTCACCGCGTCCGGGACCGTGGAGTCCGAGGTGAGCAGAAAACGTGTGCCCATCGCGATGCCCGCCGCCCCGTACGCGAGCGCCGCGACCAGGCCCCGGCCGTCGAAGAAGCCGCCCGCCGCGACGACAGGTATGTCCACGGCGTCCACGACCTGCGGCAACAGCACCGTCGTCGCCACCTCGCCCGTGTGCCCACCGCCCTCGCCGCCCTGCACGATCACCGCGTCCGCACCCCAGGCCGCGACCTTCTCGGCGTGGCGGCGGGCACCGATGGACGGGATGACGACGACACCCGCGTCCTTGAGCTCGGCGATCAGCTCACGGGAGGGCGCGAGCGCGAACGAGGCGACCTTCACGCCCTCGTCGATGATGATCCGCACCCGGTCGTGGGCGTCGCCCGCGTCCGCCCGCAGGTTCACGCCGAACGGCTCATCCGTACGGGACTTGACCTCCCGGACGGCACTCCGCAGCTCCTGCACGGTCATTGTCGCGGAGGCCAGGATGCCCAGGGCGCCCGCGTTCGCGGAGGCGGAGACCAGGCGCGGGCCGGCGACCCAGCCCATGCCGGTCTGCACGATCGGGTGCCGCACCCCGACGAGCTTCGTGAGTGCCGTCTCCATCAGCTCTTGACCTCACGGTCGCCCCGGCCGGCAGGAGCCTTGGGGCCGCCCCGCCTCGCCGGGACCTCGCGATCGCGCTGCCCCCGCGGGTCGATCACCTCGCGTATCAACTCCAGCTCCGCCGCAGTCGGTTCGCGTGTGTACGGCACCTCCTCCGGGACCGTCAGCTCGAAGCCCGTCGCCTCTCTGACCTCCTCGACCGTCACCCCCGGATGCACCGAGGCGAGCCGCATCGAGCGGTCCGGGGTCGCGAAGTCGAAGACGCCGAGGTTGGAGACGACCCGAGGGATGCGGTGATAGCGAGTCGCCGTGGGACCGGCCGCCGCCGCGCTGTCGTACCCGACCCCGCAGATCATGTCGACCTTCTCGACGAAGACCCGCGTGGAGTGCTTCGGGATCCAGTAACTGACGGGATTGTTCAGGGTGTTGACCGGCGCGCCCCGCACCCCGAGGAGCTGTCGCACGGGCTGCTGCCAGTCGCCGATGCAGGAGATGTTCTGGTTGCCGAACCGGTCTATCTGGCTCGCGCCCATCATCACGTGGCGCCGGCCGCCGGTGACCATCGTGAGGTGCTGCCGGTACGGCAGCCAGCCCTCCGGCGTGCCGTCCGGGCCCACCAGCATGGCCTCTCCATCGGTCAGGAGCAGGTCGGGGGCGAAGGTGCGCCTGGCGAGGCGGGCGCCGACGGACGGGACGGCACCCATGGGGCTGGCGAGCACCTCGCCGTTGTCCCGCCATGCCTCGGCGCAGGCGATCACGCAGTACTCGGCACGCGTCACCTCACGCGTCACGTCACTCACCACCTCGCTCATCACCGCTCCCTGTCCGAGGGGCCGGAAGGGTCCGACGCGTCCGAGGCGTTCGACACGTTCGACACTTCCCAGGCCTGTACGGCGGACTGGTAGTCCTTCTCGTTCCCGCTCAGGAACCGCTCGGCGAACTCCGGCCAGGGAGTGGTCGCGTAAAGCCGCTGGAATGTCTCGTCCCGCTCGTAGTCCGGCGCGCAGGACGTGAAGTGCGCCCCGTTCGGCGCCTCCACCACGCCGGTCACGCTGTGCCGCTTGATGAGCAGGGTCTGCGGGGCGGCCTCCTTCGTCAGCTCGGCCATGTCGGTACTTTCGACGAGTCGTTCGCAGGAGACGTACGCGGTGTCGGCCGCCTCGCAGAACAGGTCGTCGAAGTACGGATCCGGGCCCAGATACTGCCCGTTGCCCCTGCGGTCCGCGCGGTTCACATGGACCAGCGCGGCGTCCATGCGCAGGGCGGGCATGGCGACGAAGGTCTCCTGGACTCCCGTCGTCTCGTCCTCGTACGGCGAAGTGACCGTCCGCAGCCCGGGGTTGACCCGCAGCACATCCGAGCCGAGGCCGGCCCGCACCGGTATGAAGGGCAGCCGGTTCGCGGCGGCGTGCAGTCCCCACATGAACATCGCCTCGTCGATCTCCATCAGTTCGAGAGCACCGCTCTCGCGTGCCGCGCGGTAGTGCGGTTCGAGCGGGATCGAGTCGAGCGTCGCGAAGGCCGCGACCAGTTTCCGTATCTTCCCGGCGGCCGCGAGCATGCCGACGTCCGGGCCGCCGTACGAGACGACCGTGAGATCGGTGATCCCGGAACGGAGCAGTGCTCTCACGAGCGCCATCGGTTTACGGCGGGAGCCCCAGCCTCCGATGCCGATCGTCATCCCGCTCTCCAGGCGGCCGACGACCTCCTCCGCCGACATGGTCTTGTCGCTCACCGGTCCTCCTTCCCGGACGTGTCATGGCTGAATGTGTCCCGGACCCGGTCCGCCACCCCGCTGACGGCGGCCTCGTAGGTGAAGCCCTGCTCGAAGCGGTAGCTGCGGCGCACGTCGACGGGGTCGATGCCATTGATGGCGGCCTTGGCGAGCCGGATCAGCTGCCCGTCCTTGGCTGCGATCTCCCGGGCCAACTCCAGCGCGGCGTCCCGGAGTTCGGAGCGCGGCACGACCCGCCACACCGAGCCGTGCGCGTGCAGCTCGGCCGCCGTGGCCGTACGCGACGTGTAGTACAGCGCGCGCATCAGGTGCTGCGGCACGAGGCGGGCCAGATGTGTGGCCGCACCCAGGGCGCCCCGGTCGAGCTCGGGCAGCCCGAAGGTGGCGTCGTCGCTCGCCACGATCGCGTCCGCGTTCCCCACAAGGCCGATGCCGCCGCCCAGGCAGAAGCCCCGCACCGCCGCCACCACGGGCACCTCGCACTCGTACACCGCCGCGAACGCCTCCGCACAGCCGCGGTTGGCGCCTATCAGCGCGCCACGGCCCATCGGACCCCTCTTTCCGCCCAGTTCCCCCCGCTTCCCCTGCTCGCCCTGCTCCTCCTGCTCGCTCCGCTCTCGCTGTATCTCCTTGATGTCGACGCCCGCGTTGAACCCCCGCCCCTCGGCGGTCAGCACGACACAGCGGATCTCGGGGTCGCGGCCCGCCGCGCGCAGGGCGTCGGCCAGCTCGAACCAGCCGCGCACCGGCAGCGCGTTCACGGGCGGGAAGTCGACCGTGACGACGGAAATCCCCTTTTCCGGGGACGAGGTGGAGACACCCATGGGCGCATCAGCTACCTTTCCACCAAACATTTGTTAGGTGCGATCAGTTGTGAAGGTAACAGCGAATGCCGACGAGCGGGAGGCCCTGTGGACAACCGGCAGGACAAGCAACTCGTGGTGGTCACCGGCGGAACCCGGGGCGTCGGCGCCGGGATCGCCCGGACGTTCGCGGAGGCGGGCGCCCACGTCGTGGCCTGCGCCCGCAGACCGCCCGAAGTGCCGGTCGAGGGCGTCGAGTTCGCGTCCGTCGATGTGCGTGACCCGGCGGCCGTACGCGCCTTCTTCGACTCGTTGCCCCGGGTCGACGTCCTGGTCAACAACGCGGGCGGCGCCCCGTATCGGCTGCTCACGGAGACGGACGCCGAGCGGCACGCGCGCGTGATCGATCTCAACCTCAACGGGCCGCTGACCGTGTCCCTGGCGGCGTACGAGCATCTGAAGCGCGCCCGGGGCTCGATCGTCATGATCGGCAGCGTCAGCGGGACGCGGCCCTCGCCCGGTACGGCGGCCTACGGGGCGGCCAAGGCGGGCCTGGAGAACCTGGCCCGGTCGATGGCCGTGGAGTGGGCGCCGGACGTCCGTGTCAACACGCTGGTCGTCGGGATGGTTCGCACCGAGCTGTCCCACCTCCACTACGGGGACGAGGAGGGCATCGCGTCCGTGTCCCGAACGGTCCCGCTGGGGCGTCTCGCCGAACCCTCCGACATCGGCGAGGCCGCCGTCTTCCTCGCCTCGGACTCCGCCGCGTACATCACCGGCGCCAGCATGCTCGTGCACGGCGGGGGAGAGCGGCCCGCTTTCCTGGACGCGGCAACTGTCAACAAGACCGAGACGGCCAACAAGACCGAGACTGCCGACAAGGAGAGGTGACATGACCGGAATCTGCGACGGCAGGGTCGTGATCGTCACGGGCGCGGGGCGGGGCCTCGGACGGGCGCACGCCCTCGCGTACGCGGCCGAGGGCGCCCAGGTCGTCGTCAACGACCTGGGAGTCGGCCTCGACGGCGCGCCCGGACCCGACAGCCCGGCCGCACTGGTCGTGGAGGAGATCCGCGCGGCGGGCGGCGAGGCCGTCGCGCACGGCGGGGACATCGCCACGGCCGAGGGCGCCCAGTCGCTGATCGCCACGGCACTCGACGCGTTCGGGCGGCTCGACACGCTCGTCAACAACGCCGGGTTCCTGCGCGACCGGATGCTGGTGAATCTCGACGAGGACGACTGGGACGCCGTCATGCGCGTCCACCTGAAGGGGCACTTTCTGCCGCTGAAGCACGCCGCCGCGCACTGGCGGGCGGAGACGAAGGCAGGGCGTACGCCGCGCGCGCGGGTCGTCAACACCAGCTCCGGAGCGGGCCTTTTGGGCTCGGTCGGGCAGGGCAACTACAGCGCGGCGAAGGCGGGCATCGTGGGGCTCACGCTGGTGGCCGCCGCCGAGATGGGGCGCTACGGAGTGCAGGTCAACGCCATCGCGCCGGCCGCGCGCACACGGATGACCGAGCGGACCTTCGCCGAGACGATGGCGGCGCCCGGCGACGGCTTCGACGCGATGGCGCCCGAGAACGTCTCGCCGCTCGTCGTCTGGCTCGGTTCCACCGCGAGCGCCGGGGTCACCGGCCGGGTCTTCGAGGCCGAGGGCGGCCGCATCACCGTCATGGAGGGCTGGCGTCCCGGCCCGAGCGCCGACAAGGGTGCCCGCTGGACACCGGCCGAGGCCGGCGACACCACGCTGAAGCTGCTTGCCGGGGCGGAGGTGGCGCAGCCGGTGTACGGAGCGCGGTAGCGCTCCGCTGGGTTAGGCAGTTTCGACGCTGCGGGTTCGTTGTGGCTGGTCGCGCAGTTCCCCGCGCCCCTAAAGGGGCGCTGGTCGCGCCTCCGCGGCGGAGCCGCAGATCGAAACAGCCCCGCGCCCCTAAAGGGGCGCTCGTCAGTGCCTCAGATTCGGCGTGGCAGTGTCCACGTCAGTAAAGTCCGTACCCGGTCGTCCCGTATGTGTTCGACCGCCTCCTCGGCGGTGGTGCGCGGGGTGCTGTTGGGCCGCTCCTGAGTGAGCAGGCGCTCCAGCACGGTGATCGCGCGTGGGTCCTGACGTACGGCCAGTCCGCGCGCCGCCTCCGCCACCACCTCCGGATCCGGGTCGTCGAGGAGTGAGGCGAGGGCGTCCCGCAGGGTGGGGGTGTCCGTGTCGAGTACGGCCAGCGCCGTCGCCGTCCAGTTGCGTACGTCTCTGTCGGCGTCCCCCGCCAGGGAGACGAGCCGCGAAAGGCCCTCCTCGTGCCCGGCGGGGACGAGCCCGCACAGAGCCACCGCGACGGCTCGTCGTACCTCGGTGTCCGGGTGGCCGGCGTGCCGGAGGATCTCCGGGAGGGCGGCGGGGTCCTGATGCTGCCCGAGCGCCGCGACGACGGACCGCAGCGTCGACGCGTCGTCGGCCTCGCGCGCCAGCTCCCGCAGCAGCGGCAGGCTTCGGGCCACGAAGGGACGTACGGCTGCGTCATCCTGCTCCGGCCCGTCCCCGCCC
>NZ_JAAKZY010000229.1 GCF_011045015.1 Streptomyces scabichelini
GATCCCACCCGACCCAGGGAGTTCGTCATGGCCGTTCTGCTCCACCGGCTGGGCCTCAGCGCCTACCGGCACCGCAAGCTGGTCCTGGGCATATGGCTCTTCGTCCTGGCCGCGCTCATCACATGCGTCAGCGTCTTCAGCGGCAAGCTCGACGACCGCTTCTCGGTGCCCGGCACCGAGTCCCAGCGTGCGCTGGACAGCCTCAGCAAGACCCTTCCGGAAGCCTCGGGCGCGGGCGCCCAGATCGTCTTCACCGCCCCCGAGGGCCACCGGCTCACCGAAGCGCCCTACGCCGCGGCCATCACCCGGACCGTGACGGCGGCCGAGAAGGCTCCCCAGGTCAGCGAGGTCGCCGACCCTCGCGCCACCGGCGCCGTCTCGGCCGACGGAACCACGGCGATCGTCCAGGTCCAGTACCCGGTGCAGAACACGGAGGTCCGTACCTCATCCGTGGACGCGATCGAGGACGCGGCCGAGGCAGCGGAGAAGGACGGGCTGAAGACCTCGGTCGGCGGTTCCGTCTACAGCAGCAAGGGAGTTCACGTCGGTCCGTCGGAGATCATCGGCGTGGCCGTGGCCCTGCTCGTCCTTGTCGTGACGTTCGGTTCGCTGCTCGCCGCCGGCATGGCGCTGCTGCCCGCGCTGATCGGTGTGGCGGTCGGTCTGGCCGGGCTGCTGGCCCTGGCCCCCGCGGTGAGCATCTCCTCCACGGCCGTCACGCTCGCCCTGATGCTGGGCCTGGCCGTAGGCATCGACTACGTCCTGTTCATCCTCTCCCGCCACCGCCAGCAACTGGCCCGCGGAGCCGACCCGAAGGAATCCATCGCGCTGGCCACCGGCACGGCCGGAAGCGCCGTGGTCTTCGCCGGCACCACCGTGATCATCGCGCTCGCCGCCCTGAGCGTCATCGGCATCCCGTTCCTGACCACGATGGGGCTCGGGGCCGCCGGAGCCGTACTGATCGCCGTACTGGCCGCGATCACCCTCGTTCCCGCCGTCGCCGGATTCGCCGGCTCCCGGCTCACCCCCAAGCCCGGCAGCCGCGCCGCGAAGCGGGCCGCCGACACCGAGGGGGACACCGGACGCACCACCATGGGCGCCCGCTGGACCAAGTTGGTCATCGCCAAGCCACTGCTGACAGTGCTGGCCGTCGCGGGCATCCTCGTGACTCTCGCCCTGCCCGCCACGGACCTGCGTCTGGCCCTGCCCGACAACGGCTCCGCCCCGCACGCCGCCACCGAACGCAAGGCCTACGACACGATCAGCGACAAGTTCGGCGACGGCTTCAACGGCCCGCTCCTCGTGCTGACCGAGACCAAGAAGGGCGAGACCAGGAACGGCGAGAGCAAGGACCGTACGAGTGCGGCGAGTTCACAGGCCGGCGCCCAAGTGGCCCAGAAGCTGCGGACCCTCGGAAACGTCCAGGCCGTCCTGCCACCCCAGCCCACCAGCGACCCGGCACAGAGCGTCATCACCGTCCTCCCCAAGTCCGGCCCGGACAGCGTCCGCACCGACCAACTCGTCCGCGACATCCGCAAGACGGGCGCCGACATCCGTGAGAAGACCGGCGCCACCATCGCGGTCACCGGCACCACCGCGGTCAACATCGACGTCTCCAACCGGCTCAGCGACTCCCTCCTCCCCTTCGTCGCCATCGTCGTCGGCCTCAGCCTGATTCTGCTGATGATCGTCTTCCGCTCGCTGGTCATCCCCGTCAAGGCCGCCGTCGGCTTCCTGCTCTCGGTGGGCGCCTCGCTCGGCCTGGTCGTCGCCGTCTTCCAGTGGGGCTGGCTGGCCGACGCGCTCGGGGTGCCCAGCACCGGCCCGGTCGTCAGCTTCCTGCCGATCATCCTGATCGGCGTGCTGTTCGGCCTTGCCATGGACTACGAGGTATTCCTCGTGTCCGGGATGCGCGAGGAATGGGCCCACACCGGCCGGGCGCGCCAGTCGGTCGTCGACGGTGCGCGGCACAGCGTACGGGTCGTCACCGCGGCCGCTCTGATCATGTTCACCGTGTTCGCCGGGTTCTTCCCGCTGGACGACGCCCTGATCAAACCCATCGCGTTCGCCCTCGCCGTCGGCGTGGCCATCGACGCCTTCGCCGTCCGCATGACACTCGTACCAGCGGTACTCGCCCTCGCCGGCCGGGGCGCCTGGTGGCTGCCGGCCTGGCTGGACCGGATCCTGCCCGACCTCGACATCGAAGGCACCAGCCTCCAGAAGGCCACACCGGCGAAGGCCAAGGAACCCCAGCCCGTCTCCTGAGTACATCCGGGTACGTACGGGTCCGCCCGGTGGGCTCGCGAGCCGCTGAATCACCAGGTCACGTATCTACGATGTCCGCGTCCGCCGATGACTGGAGGCGACCATGGCGGTGAACTCGTACGCCCCCGACCGTCGCGCCCAAGTGTGGGCGGCCCGGACGGCACTGGCCGCGGCGGCCTTCGCCGTACTGCTCCCCCTCGGTTACGGCGGCGTGGGCGGCGTCCTGCTGCTCGTGGCCGTACTCGCGGGTGCGGCCCTCACCGCGGCCGCCCTCTGGTGGGCGCTGACCCGCCGCGGCCCCGTCCGCTGGGCGGCGGCGCTGCTCGCGGTGGCAGCCCCCACCGCCGTCATCCTCCTGCTCGCGACCACCCTCCTGTGGGCCCTGCCGCTGTCGCTGGTGTCGTGGGCGGTGGCAGTCGGGGCAGGTCGCTCCGCCCTGCGCAGCGCCCGGAAGCAGGCCACCGGCATGAAGGAGCGCAGGGCGGCACCGCCCCGGATGCCGTACATCCTCATGAACCGTTCCTAGGTTGATTGGCCGGTGTTGGCCGTTTCGGGCATTCCGAACAGCGTGAGCTGGTCGTGGATGCTGGGCCCCCGAACGGTGGTGGGGCCGTGGGGCGGGTGCTTTCCGGGTGGGCGCGCTCGCGTCTGACGCACCACGGGGGTGCTGCGCGAGGTCCGTGCCGGAGCTGTCCGCTCCGTACGGCCTGTGCTGTGGTGACTCAGCGCTGCGGGGGCGGTTGTCCCGGTGCGATCCTCCGGTCGCACGGCCGCTGCCTCAGCACGCCGGGGGGCGGTGGTGGCAGCGGTTTGGCGGGGTCCGTCTTTCCTGCGCCGGGCCGTACAGCCCAGACCGCGTCTGCCGACGACCACCGCGGCGGCATGGTGCCCCGTGATAGCGGTGGTCGAAGCGGTGGAAGCCTGCTCTGTCAGGGGGTTCAGCCAGTGCTGGGCACCCCACCTGCTCGAATACGCCGGATCTACCGCGATCACGGAGA
Source organism: Streptomyces scabichelini (assembly GCF_011045015.1). GTDB lineage: Bacteria > Actinomycetota > Actinomycetes > Streptomycetales > Streptomycetaceae > Streptomyces > Streptomyces scabichelini. Next base: position 3,264 of record NZ_JAAKZY010000229.1, read on the forward strand.
GTCCGGCGTGGTGGGCCATCCCCGACAGGCGGTCACGGAACCTGCCCGTCGGGATCCCCGCCACCAGACGCCGGAAGGCTCTGCCGCGCCGGCCCCGGCCCAGCTTCTCCCTTCCGGTGGCGCGGGCGTCGGCGAAGTCCAGGTTCTCGATCACCAGCGCCGCGCACTCATGCCGCTGGGCGAGGTGCAGGAGCCGGGAGATCGCCGCGCGCAGCCGTGCGTCGCGGGTGGGGGCGGGCAGCCCGGACAGCTGAAGGGGGATGGTGTGCTGGGTGCCGACGGGGTTGCCGCGGGGGTCCAGGATCCAGGCGGCGAGGTGGTCGGCGTTGAGGTCCACCGCGAGGACCGGATGCCGCCGCAGCGTTTCCAAGGCCGGGACAGCGGCTGTCTGGCCCTTGGCCGTGGTGGACCAGGAGGCATCCAGGTACCAGCGTCCGCGGGCCGGGTCGTAGGTGATGTCGTAGCGGACCGAGGCGCCCGCGGCGATCCGGTCCGCCCACTGCCCGCCCCGGTGGCTGAAGACGGCCGTCGCGTCCAGCACGTACCGGCCGCGCGGGGCGTTGGCGTACTGGACGCGCAGCGGGTCGGGCAGCACCATCGCGATGGAGCCGTCGGCGGGGTCGATGCTGAGGGTGTAGTTCCCGAACGGCGCGCCCGCCTCCCCGTCCACGGTCAGGAACATCCGCCGCGCCGACCACGTGGCGTCCCACCCCTCCAGCTGGGCCTGCCAGTCGGCTGCGGTCAGCGGCTTTTCGGCGGTGGCGGCGTCGTAGAGGTGGTGGCGGGCGTTGAGCAGCCGATGTCCGCCCCGGGTGACCCGCACCCGGCCGCCCTCCCGCTCCCGCACCGCCCGGCGCAGCTGGCCCTGCAGGATCTGCAGCCGCTGCTGCTTCGCCCGCCGCTCGCTGTCATCGGCATACCCACGCACCCACCTGCGCCCGCGCTGCTCGCGGCTGCCCGGTGCGACGGCGAGGCGGGAGCTGATCGTGGCGATCGCCCGGCGCAGCGAGCCGATGCGGGCATCAAGTGCCCGACGTGCCAGCTGGTACTGGTCCTCGCTGGTGCGGGTGATCGACCCCGCCCAGCGGGAGGAGGACTGGGCTGTCAATGCCTTCTTCCGCTCGGCCCGCCGGTTGTGCGCGGCGGGCACGTTGCCGATCCGCACCCGCGCCGCGAGATCTGCTCCGGCCAGCGCGCCCAGGTGCTTCCCGACGGCCCGCAGTACGACCGCGTCGGCGGGTGAGAGGTGCAGGCGGGTGCGGATGCGGCATCCGGAAGGCGGGGCGACCACGAACGGGGCGGCCAGCGCACGATGGGGGCGCGGCTCCCGCTGCTTCGCTCCCCGCGCCCGCTTGCCCATCGCCGTGCACCCCCGCTCACCTGTGATGATCTCAACGGGCCGAAGCTAACGCCCGCCCCCACACCCCGGGAAGCACATGCCAGCGATTGGCGAACAACTGATCCCCTCTGCACGGGAAGGGCAGAAGATGATCGTCGACTGGATCATTCGCGACCGACCACACCACGTCGCCCTGCCCGAAATGACCAACACTGGCCTACACATCCGGGAACTGTTTCCAACCCGCGCTCCGGCGGCGGCAAGGTGGCGGCGTTCGGCCTGAAGGAGAGGGCAGAGCGACTTGGTGCGCGCGTCGCGCTGCTCGACACGGAGCAGCACCAGGACGACCAGTACTTATCCCGCGTCCTGACTCACCTGCGGCGATGTCGCGAAAGGGCCTCTGACCTGGGCAAAAGGTCATCACTGGTTCCGGTCGTTTTCGGTCATCTCTCGGTGTTCAGTGGCCTGGATGTGTCCTGGGACCGGTGCACGCAATACGAGCCGCTGGAAACCTCGCGAAGTGAACGATTGTTAGCGGCGCTCGGGGTACACATTGCGCGCCCAATGGACGTTGATGCAGGTCGGGAGGCCTGTGGGCGGCACAGTCGACGGCGGGCCCCCTTGGGCTACGTCGCGAGAGACGGCGAAGAATCGCCGACACTCCGAAATTGCCCCAACCACGTCAAAGGCGCAGGCGAAAGCCCCCTGCCCGGAGAACGTCACGCTTCCGACGAAGCCACTTGCAGCCAAGATGGTCGCGCTCCGGACGGACCACTCCTAGTTGGAGACCCCCACACTTCCGTTGCACACACTCACTCCGTGAACACCTCCGCTCGGAGTCACGCTCCGAGGGGGGAACCCCAGCTCGGAGAACGCCCATCACTCACCGACAGACAGGAAGCAGGCACAGCCATGCCCAAACGCGATGACTCCCCGTTTCTCGAACTCCGCATCGGCGGCTTCCACTTGACCCTCCAGCGCCCGCCCGTGAAATTCCTCGCGCTTGTCGCGGCCCGAGCGTGCTCGGGGTTCACCGCATGGTGGACTGGCAACTGGTGAATGCCGGGTGAATGCCCTCCCCCACCGGCTCGCGGGGACACGCCGGGACGGTATCCACCGGTGGGGGGGCGTTCGTCCCCCGCCCCCGCCGTGCTGCACCGCCGCAGGCCACGGTGGGGACGGGTGTCTCATTCCTCGCGGGTCACGCGCGCAGGGCGGTGAGCGGTTGCGTGCGTTGCTGCGCGGCGACTGCAATCTGCATTCGACCTGGTCGGAGCTCTCGTTCATGCTCCGTTCATCTCTTGGACACCTTTACGCAGCTTCCATCGGAGTCAGCCGATGCTCCCCTCCGCCAAGGTGACCGGGTTCGCGGTGACCCACCGCCCGCGATCCCAACACGACGCCCAGACCGGAGAGCAGCACAGCCATGCCCAAACGCGAACGCGACGACGACACCGCCCCGTTCCTCGAACTCCGCATCGGGGGACTCCACTTGACCCTCCAGCGTCCGCCCGTGAAGTTCCTCTCGCTGGTCGCGACCCTCGCGGGCTCAGGGTTCACCGCATGGTTGTGGTGACCCTCCCCCCGTCCGACTGCGGGAGATACGGGAGATCGCCGGACGGAGGGAGGTGTCTCTACTCCTCGCGGGTCACGCGAGCGTGATCAGTGACGACGCGGCGGAACAGGTCGTGACCGGAGCGGCCGGTGTGGCGCAGCGCCCAGTCCTGGGCCGTCTCCTGCTCCTCCTGGGCGCCGGAGTCCTCGCCGCAGCCGGCCGCCGTGCAGAACACCTCGAAGGTGACGCCGCTCTCGGGCTCGTGCCGGATGGTGTGCTGGACGTAGCGGAATACGGTGCGGGTCGCCCCTCCCCTTTCGGGCACGTGAGGTGGCGGTACACGCCCACGGGAGACCCGGACGTACGGTCGAGGACGCCCCTCCGGACCTGCTCAAGCTTCTTGATCGATTCCAAACAGGCCGGGCACGTCTCGCCCGCAGGTGCGTACGTTGTGTATTCTCACTGCTTCGCATCTGTCTCCGCCGCTGCCATGGGTGCCTCCCCGCGTTCCGCATCCTCTTCGTGGAAGCAATCCTGTGGCCGTTCTTCAACTCGGCCTAGCCGCTTTCTCGTTGCTGCAACAGCTCGTTCCGGATGCTCTCCAGGAGGGTCCTCAGACGGTCGCCGTGCAACGCGTTGTCGGCGAATCCGTCGAACTTGGCGACGTACAGGGCGACATCGCGCGGGTCCGTGACGACGACTTCCGCGTGCACGGTCTCCACGGTGACCGCACGGTCGTCCCGGATCACGAACGCGTGGTTGGGGATGTCGTGCTGCCGACCGGCCAGAGGCACGACCCGTACGTCGATGTTGGGCAGGCGCGACAGGGAGATGAGCCGGTCCAGTTGCCCGGCCATGACGAGCGGCGGCACGATCAGCCACCGCAGCACCGGCTCCGTGACTACGAACCTGAACATTTTGCCCGCGTCGTACAGAACCTCCTGCCGTTCCAGCCTCGCGCTCACGGTCTCCCGGACGATGGCCTCGCTCAGGTCCTCGTGCCGGGACAGGATCGCCCGCATGTATTCCGGCGTCTGTAGCAGACCCGGCACGAGGGCGGGCTGGAAGAGCCGCAGGAGGGTCATCCGGGCCTCTATGGCCTTGAGCTGCCTCTGCGCCTTGTGGAGCCCGGCACGCTGGATGAGACGCCAGGCTGTGGCCTCGGTGGCGACGGCACGGGCCGCGTCCATGTACTCGGCCTTGACGTCGTCCGAGACGCCGATGGCGGTCAGGATGCGCTCGACGTCGTCCGCGCTCGGAGCGAGCTTGCCGGTCTCGATCTTGCTGAGCTTGCTGGCGGACATGACGGCACTGCGGGCCACCGCCTTGGCCTCCCTGCCGGACGCCTGACGCAGTACCCGCAGTGCTGCACCCAACTCGGAACGGTTCACTCGGCGTGCTTGGCCCACCAGTCTGCGAACGGCACGGCGTGCGCGAGGGCCGTGTCCCGGTGGGTGACGTACTCGGGGGCCCGTTCGTCAGGCAGTACGTCGGCCCCGAGGAACTTGCCATCCTGGCTGTAGTGCATGGGTGCGGCCGTGGTCGAGTCGAAGAGCCAGAAGTCGCCCAGATCCGGGGGCAGGGGGTTGGGCCGGTCGGTCACGTCCAGGATGAAGAACTCCTCGCCCGCCGTAGCGTTGGTGACGTACCCCCACCCCAGCTCGAAGTGCAGATACGGGGTTAGGGGCCTCGTCACCACGTGCACGCGGTACATGCGACGTCCGGCCTCGGTGTGCGTACGCACCTCTTCCAGCCAGTCGGCGTTGTAGTCGGCGGGCTTGTCCTGGCCGTCCAGGAAGGCCCGGTACGCGTCCGTGCTGCCCGAGCGGCTGTAGTCGTCCAGGGTCTCCATCCGGAACGCCTCGCGCTGGAAGGTGTCGAAGAGATCGCCAAGGGTCCTAGCCGCCGAGCTGGTCACCGAACGCCTTCCGGATCAGGTCCATCGGGATCTCGACCAGGGTCTCGTGCGCGGGGATGTCCAAGCCGTGGCCCGTCGGCGTCTCGCCCTGCACCAGGACCGTGCCCCGGTCCGTCTTGTAGATGGTCGGGCAGTCCCTCTTGTCGCACGTCGTCGCCAGCATCGTCACCTTCACGAGCGTTCCCCTTCCCGTTGGCCGTTGATTGTCTCGTCTGATCGTTCCGATGCGGGTGCAGCCTGGGCAAGGGGGGAGAGTTTCCAGAACGGGAAAGCGGGCTTGAGAGTTGGACATGGCTCGTCCCGCGAGGCTGCTCAGACTCTTCGCCATGGATGCAGGGTTGGCCGCAGTGCTGGGTGCGTTGGCGGGCGCAGCCGCAACGACAAGTGCGGGAGCGGTGGCTCGAACCCCCACGGCCGACTCCTCCACCGTCTCGGTGGAGGAGTCGGCCGTGGGACGGTTGTCGAGCCCGCGTGAAGGGGCCGTCACCGGTAGCGGGACCCCGTTCGTCAATTCGGTTCGGGTGTCGGGCCGTCGGCCGGTTCGATCCAGAGGTTCCTGAAGCGGACCTTGTTCCCGTGGTCCTGGAGCCGGATCGCGCCCGCCGCGGCCGATTCGGCGTCGCCACCGCCGGTCGGGCCGTCCACCGCGACGTTGTCGTGGACCTTTCTGCCGTTCCACACCACGGTGATCCTGGCGTCTTCGGTCTTCTGGCCTGCGGCGTCGAAACGGGCCGCGCGGAAGACGATGTCGTACGTCTGCCATGTTTCGGGTGCGGTGGCGGCGTTCAGGTCGGCGGCCTTCTTCTCGTAGATGGCCGCGGCCTCGTTCGGGGCGAGTTTCTCCACTCCGAAGGAGTCCAGGATCTGGATCTCGTACCGGTCCTGGAGATAGATGCCGCTGTTGCCGCGGTCCTGCCCGGTGACGTCGTCCGGCAGCTTCGGCACCCGGAATTCGGCGTGCAGTCTGAAGTCGCCGAAGGACTGCTTGGTGCGGAGGTCGCCGCAGCACACCTCGACGGAGTCCTCGGCGGTGTGCGGCCATTCGGCGCTTCGGCCGTCGGTGTGCTGCCAGGCGGTGGCGAGGCTGCCGCCGGAGAACAGGTCGATACGGCTGCCGGGTCTGCGTACGTCGATCATGTCGAGGTTGACATTGCCGGTGTCCTCCGCCCGGTAGGCGTACGTGATGGTGTTGCGGCCCTCGCGGAGGGCGAGCCGTTCGGTGCGGGTGGACCAGCGGTTCCAGGCGCCGGTGGAGGGGAGGCTGGTCTGCCGCGCCTGTTCGCCGTTGACGCTGACACCGAGCGTTTTCGTGCCGGTGAAGGGGTGCGGGCCGTTGGCGTAGCGCAGGCCCACGTCGTAGCTGCCCCTCGCGGGTGTGTCGACCTCGAAGGTGACGGTGGCGCCCTGGGTGGTGAAGCCGTCGACGAAGCCGCCGCCGGTGTAGCCGGCATGCTCGGTGTCGATGTCCGCACCGCCGGACAGGCGCGCCGATTCGGCGTCGTACGAGGTGACGGGCTGCTCGGGACCGGGGCGTGCGTTCAGGGTGTACCAGGCCTCGGTGGACCAGAGTTGCTCACCATCGGCCGAAGCGAACGGGCGCGGCGAGCGCACATGTACCACCCGGTCGGTCTTCAGGCCGGGGATGGTGAGCCGGACCTTGCGACGGTCGTCGGATATCCGGGCCGCCGCGACGGGGAGGACCTCCTCGTCGACCTTGGGGCCCCCGTACGCCGGGGTGGGGACGTAGCGCCACTGCTCCACCGAGTACGCACCGCTCGTCAAAGTGGCGGCGGTCTCCTCCGACAGCGGCTCGGTGTAGGTGAGTTCGAAGCCGTCACGGGTGGCGCGCATGGTCTTGATGTCGAAGACGCTCTTGCCGTTCGGCGTGAGTTTCTGCAGGCCGAAGCGGAGTTTGCCTTCCTGGCCCCAGTTTCCGTCGGCGCCAAGGCCGCCCGCGTAGATCGCGCCGTCCGGTCCGGTGCTGATGCGGGTGATGCCGGCCTCCAGGCCCTGTGTGTGCCGGAACACCGCGCCCTGGTACTCGCCGTCCACCTTCTCCAGGTCGGCGCGCTGGATTCCGCCATAGGTGACGTCTCCGAAGAGCATCTGCCCGGCGAAGGGCCCCTTCTTCAGCAGCATGGGTGTGCTGGGTGAGTTGGCGATCTCGTTCTGCGGCAGCCAGAGCACCGGCTTGGTGACCGTGCGGTCGTCGAACGGGCCGTCGGGGTTGGTGTGGTGGTTGAAGAACCGGCCGGGCTTGACGTGCAGCAGCTTGGAAGCGGGCAGCCAGCCGCCCTGGTTGTCGGTGACGAAGAGCTCGCCCTCCGGTCCCCGTCCGATCCCGTTCGGAGTGCGGAGGCCGCCGGCCAGGTAACTGACCTTTCCGGTCTTCCTGTTCACCTTGATGGTGGTGCCGCGGTCGGGGGCGGGCTGCGGATCGGTCGTCGCGCCGCCGTAGTTGATGGCGACGGACAGGTTCAGATAGAAGTGCCCGTCCTCGTAGAGCAGTCCGAAGGCGAACTCGTGGAAGTTCCCTCCGTACGGCCACTCGGCGACCTTCCGGATCTCGCCGGCGGTGTTGTCGCCCTTGGTGTCGGACAGCTCGGTCAGCTGGTGCTTCTCCGAGACGTACAGCTTTCCGTCGACGTACTTGATCCCCATCGGCTCCTTCAGGCCGTCGGCGATCTTCTGGTACGTGACCTTCTCCGGACCGGTGTCACCCGTGACGTTGTCGAGGACGTACACCTCGCCCTCCGTCTTGTCACTGCCGCCCCACGTGGTCACGGCGAGCCGGCCGCCCGGCATCCAGTCCATCGCGGAGACCTGCGGCTCGAAGCCCTCGGGGCGCAGATCGGTGAGGGTGTAGCCGGGGTTGACCGAGGTCAGCGGGAGGCCGTCGCCGGGGGTGTCATAGGTGCCCTCGCACTCCTTGCGGCCGGGGGCGGTGACGCGGACGACGCCGGCGTCGGTGCTGAGCACGGAGTTCGGGACGAGGGTGAAGTCGTCGGCGCCCGGCGGCTTCCACTGGAGGGTGACCTGCTGTCCGCCACCGCGGTCGAAGTGGTCGATGCGCAGGGCATGGTGACCGGGCGTGAGAGTGATCTCGCCGTCCTTGGGCTCGGCGCCGTGCAGTCCGTCGTGGTCGATGACCTTCTTGTCGCCGATGAAGAGGCGGGAGCCGTCGTCGCTGATCAGGCGGAAGGCGTACGTACCGTCAGCGGGAGCATTGATGTTGCCAATGATCTGCGACACGAAGTTGTCGGTGAAACCGAAGCCCTCGGTGGAGGACCAGTCGACAGTGGGGATCAGTTTGTCGACGTTGGGCGTCTGGGCGGGCTTGAGGTCGCAGAGTTCACTCAGCGGGGACTGGATGTCGAAGACGCGGAGGGTGACGCCGGGTTCCTGGGGCGGCAGGTCCGCCAACGGCTTCTCGTCCGCGCCGGCGACGGGGGCCGTGAGGCCGCCGGCGAAGAGGACTGTGAGAAGTAACCCGGCGGTTCTTCGTGCTCTACGGCGGTGGCGACGGGGTCTCCGAGACTTGTGTGGCGTCACTCTTCCTCCTGCTGGGCGCTGTGAGGCGACGCCGGGGTGGCCGGCGTCCGCGGAGTGGAGTTCTTGCACGTACGGGTGGTAGCGGTGTTCCGCAGTGCTGCACGCGGGTCTTCTGCTCTTCTGCTCGAAAGCGACGCCCAGCGTACGAAGGACATACGGAACCGTCCATGCTTTGTCCTCAAAAAGGAGAAACTGATGGGGAGTTGAGGCGGCAACTCCAGGTCGCCGACCTGGGCGTGGTGGAAGAGTTTGGCCTCGCTGGACTCGGCGGCCCGGTCCCAGTCGCGGTAGAAGTGCTGCGCGGCCGGGTCCAGGAACCGTCATGCGCAGCAGGTTGCCGGAGAGCTCAGCAACTGCAGCCGCAGTCGCACCCGTCGCAGCCGCAGCCGTCGTCGCCGCAACAGTTTCCGCAGCACTCACAGCAGTTGCAGCAGTCACCGCATCCGCTGCAGTCGGCGTTGGTGCACAGTCCTTCCCGGCGTTCCCGGCTCCATGGGTCGTCGAACCCTCCGCAGCACATCTGGCAGGTACAGGCGAGCCCCATCCACACCGCGCACCCGGCGAGCAGCCCGCGCCGGTCGCGGCGGGGCGGCTCCGGGGGCAGCGGGGCCCACGGGCCGCCGGGCGGGGTGTACGGTCCGCCCGGCATCGCTCCCGTCGGCGCGGGTCCGTGCGCGCAGGCGGCGGTGCCGAAGGCCCGGTCCACGGAGGTGCGCAGCTCGTGCACGAGCAGCCGGTGCGCGAGCTTCGGGTCCGTGAAGTCGGCCTCCCGCAGCGCGAGCCGTATCCCGTGCACGGCGTCGTCGGCGAGCCGCCGGGCCTCGGTGAGCGGCGTCCCGGTCGCGGTGAGCGGGTTCCAGGCACCCGACGCGGCGTCAGCGTCCTTGTCCTCCACGGCGTCCAGGAGATGCGCGAGCCGCCCGAAGAGGCGCCCGGCCTCGGCGAGCGGTTCCGCGTTGCCCGGCCGTCCGGCGAGGACCGCGGTGTGGGCGAAGGCGGCGGCGGTCGCGGTCTCGGTCGGTTCGGTGACCGAGAGGAGGGGCGTGCCGAGCCCGGCGAGCGCCTCGATGCCGACCTGCCGGTCCACGGCGTCGACGAGCAGGGCGGTGTCGAAGCCGACGTCCGAGCCGGTCCGCTCCCCGGCCCGGCCCCAGCTCGCGGCGACCCGGCGGGCGGCGAGCGCCACCGGTTTGCGGGCCAGCAGCCCGTCCTTGTCGGCGACATGGTCGCGCACCTTGGCGGAGGCGAGCACCAGCGAGACGGCGGCCGCGAGCCGCGCCCCCTCGCCGTGCGCCACGGACGCGCTGCGCATTCCGCGCAGCGGACACGGTCCCGCCGTGCGCCGCCCGCCGCCGCCCTTCTCGGCCTGAGCCTCCGTCAGAACGGATATCAGCAAGCCGTCGTAGTTCGTGACGACCCTCGCGAACTGTCCATGGTCCTTGCGCAGCGCGAGGCACAGCCCGCACAAATGCGCCATCCACTGGGTTCTGAGACTCTCTGAGAGCCGGTGACGGCAGGGCCTGACGATTCCGAACACGACGATCCCCCGTGATGCGTACGGCGTTGAACTGCGGTGAGATGCGGCATCGTACCGATCGCCGCGTTCACCCGTACGCACCCCCATCACCCAAGCGCCGTTACGCCACAGCCCCGGGGCCAGCCGATAACCAGCCACCCCTGGGACAGGGGGGGAGGTGCCGCACGACGGTCCCGCTACCGGTGAGCCGCCTTGCATACAGGCAGATGATTGAGCGTCAAACGCTGTTGTCAGTGCCTCCCCATAGGGTGAAAACAACACTCGCGGAGCCTCGGAGGGGGAGCACAGACGTGTCCGCAAACAGGATCCAGCACAAGGTGAATCACGTCGCGCTGGTAGTGGACTGTTCGGGTTCGATGCGTCCGCACCAGAGTCAACTCATTCGAGTTGTGGACGAGTTCGTGGCGGGGTTGAAGGCCGAGTCGGACAGCCTCGGCCATGAGACACGGATCAGCCTCTACTCCTTCGACCACAGGGTGGAGAACCTGGTCTGGGACATGGACGTGAAGCATCTGCCGTCCATGCGAGGGCTGTACCAGGTCGAGAATGGCGCTACGGCCCTCATCGAGGCTTCTCTGAAGTCCCTGGATGACCTGGGCCATATCTGGGAGGAATACGGCGAGCACAGCTTCCTCCAGATCGTCGTGACGGACGGCGAGGAGAACGCCTCCGGGGGAGACAGGCGGCACGACGGCGACATGACCATCCTCGGCCCCTGGCTCGACAAGATCGCGGCGAAGATGGGCGGGCTTCCGGGCCACTGGACGTCCGCGATCCTCGTTCCGAACTCGCTGGCCAAGCGCACCGCCCAGAACTACGGCTTTCCGGCCGGGAACATCGCCATCTGGGATGCGGATTCCCAGAAGGGCGTCGAGGAGGCGATCGGCACCGTGCGCGCTGCCGCCACCAGCTTCCTCCGCGGGCGTGAGCAGGGGGTGCGCGGCACGAAGAACCTGTTCGCCGTCGGTCAGGACATATCGGTTGACGAGGTGCGGGCGAACCTCGAACCGATTCCGGCTGACCAGTACCGGCTCCTGAAGGTCGACAAGGAGGTCGAGATTCGCCCCTTCGTCAACTCGCATCCGGGCGTCACGTACGAACGCGGCTCGTGTTACTACCAGCTGGGCGCCCGGGCTCAGGTTCAGCAGAACAAGGAAGTCATCGTGGTCGAGAAGGACACCGACCGCGCCTATACGGGCGACGCGGCGCGCAGCCTTCTGTTCGGTACGGACGTCCAGGGGACCGTCTCCGTGAAGGCGGGGAACAACCCCAAGTTGGAGGTGTACGTACAGAGTCGTTCGGTGAACAGGAAGCTCAAGCCGAAGACGCGTCTGCTCATCATGCTCTGAAATCAATGAGGACTGCGGGTTGCCGTCGGTGTTGGCCTCGTTGTCGGGCGGCAAGGACTTCTCGGCGACTTCTCCCTCTACCTCAACTTGTCGAGGATCCGGCCCGCCCTCAGCCGGATGTTGAAGGAGGTGATGGAGGTGCAGGGGGCGTGTACGAGCGCCTCGATCTCGCCGAGCAAGCCCGCCTTGTCGGGTGCGTCGGGCAACTCGCCGTACTCGTCCACATACCGGTTGATCCCCGACAGGGCCTCGTACCGGACGGATTCCGACGGATCGTGGAGATGGGCGAGGAAGAGGCGCACGTCGCTGTCCTCATCCTTGTCCAGGAGGGAGACGACGGCCGCTCTGACCTCGTCGGACGGGTGGTCGATCAGCCTCCGTACGGCGGGAAGGGCCTCGGGGTAGCTGCTGAGCGCGTTCCGGGTGTCATGGAGGATCGCCTCGTCGGTCGTCAGGAGGCCGAGCAGCGCCTCGACCACCACGCGCCGCCGTCCCCGTCGCCACCTGTGCCGCCCCAGTTCCATCAGACCCCGCACCGCTCCACCCCGTATCCGCTCGTCGGGATCGTGGAGGAGCGGCAGCAGCAACTCGGTGGTCCGCGGGTCCGCGCGCTCGCCCAGCGCCTTGGCGGCGGCCCCCCGGACATCGGGATGACCGCGACCGGGCACCGGCTCGGGACCGGGCCCGGAGACGACCACCAGCCTGATCCACTCCCAGGCCGTCGACGTATCGATGCGGGACAGTACCCATACGGCGGTGGGTCCCGACCAAGGATGGTCCAGCCAGCGCACGGCGAGGGGCAGGGCCCGCTCCTCGCGCCACACTCCGAGGGTATGGAGGGTCTGCCTGGCGGCCTCCGCGTCGGTCTCGGCCGCCAGTGCGGACAGGATCGCGTCGACCGTGCGGGACCGCCGATAGCCGGACAGTTTGGACGCGGCCATGCCCCGGACCCCGGGGCACTCGTCGCGCAGACCCTCGATGAGTGAGTCGCGCAGCTGGTCCAGGTACTGCGAGGGCAGCATGTCCAGTGCCCGCGCGCGAGACAGACCCTGGCCCTGCCGGGCGGTGTGCAGGACCTGTTCCAGGACGGACTTCTGCCGCAACAACGGGTAGAGGGCGGTACGCGCGTGCCCCCACACATAGGTGCCGGTGTCGCCCAACAGCCGTATGAGGACGGTCGGGTCGGGGGTCCCCTCCCGACGGGTCAGCCCGAGCAGCCCGTTGAGCCGCAGATGCCAGTCGGAGTCGTCGTCCATCAGCCGCCGGAACGCCTCGACGACGTCCGGCCCCTCCAACGCCAGCCGCTCGGCCGCGAGCGACGCCCGACGCCGTACACCGCCATCCGGGTCCCCCATCAACCCGACGACGACCGCGCCCGCCCCGTCACCTCCGGCCGGCCCCAGC
>NZ_JAAKZY010000022.1 GCF_011045015.1 Streptomyces scabichelini
GTCTGGTGCGGGGGCGGGGCGAGGCGGCGGGTGCCCGGTGAGGTCGAATGAGGCCACGGGCGGGGCCTGAGCGTGACGAGAGTGTCACCCGGCGTGAATTGGATGGCCCCTGTCCCGCACCTGTACGTCTGCTGGATCAGCCCTAACCGGTGCCACGCGAGTCTGGAGTCACTCCCGCCGCAGAGGAAGCGAAGGGAGCAACTCACCTCGACCGCACTGGAGTTGCGATGACCCGCAAGACCCGCATACGCGCCGCTCTCGTCACCGCTACCGCCCTCCTCACCGCCGGCACCGTGGCCGTCGGTGTCAGCGCGGCCGGCTCCGACGCCTCGCCGAAGAAGGAGAACAAGGCCGGTAAGGCGAGCAAGGCCGAGATCACCAGACTCTTCGACGGCTGGAACGACGCCCTGGCGACCGGCGATGCGGAGAAGGTGGCCGACCTCTACGCGGACGACGCCGTCCTCCTGCCGACCGTGTCCAACAAGGTCCGTACAGACCGCGCCGAAATCGTCGACTACTTCGAGCACTTCCTGCAGAACAAGCCGGTCGGCAAGAAGGTCCAGACGGTCGTCAACGTCCTCGACTCGAACTCCGCCATCGACGCCGGCGTGTACGAGTTCACGCTCACCGACCACGAGACCGGCAAGAAGCGTGTCGTCGAGGCCCGCTACACCTACGAGTACGAGAAGCGGGACGGCGAGTGGAAGATCGTCAACCACCACTCCTCTGCGATGCCCGAAGGCTGATCGCCACGCACAGCCCGCCCCCGGGAGCATCCTCCAGGGCAACGGTCCCGCCGTCGTCCGTCACCAGCTGCCTGACGACGGCGAGGCCGAGGCCTGAGCCGGAGCGCCCGGTGAGGCCCTGACCGCGCCAGAAGCGGTCGAAGGCGCGGGACTTCTCGGCATCCGACATACCGGGGCCCTGGTCCAGCACCTTCAGCACCACCTGGTCGCCCTTGGACTCCACCTGGACGGTGATCGTCGCGCCGTCCGGTGAGACCTCCAGGGCGTTCGAGAGCACGTTGTCCAGGACCTGGTCCAGATGACCGGGACTGGCCAGCACCAGCAGCCGGCCGTCGGCACTCCCCCCGAGCGCGATGCGCACTCCGCGCTCGTCGGCGGCCGGCCTCCACACCGACAGGCGCTCCTCCAGCACATCACCCAGCGGCAGCGGTTCCGCGGCCGTCACCTTGGCCTCGGCCCGCGCCAGCACCAGCAGGTCGTTGACCAGGCGGCTCATCCGGACCACCTCCGCCGTCGCCTGTTCCACGTCCTCCTTGACGAAGTCGTCGTCCACTCCGTCCGCGATGTTGTCCAGGGAGAGCCTCAACGCCGTGAGGGGGGTACGCAGTTGGTGCGACGCGTCCGCCACGAAGATGCGCTGCGCGGACATCAGCGTGTCGAGGCGTTCGGCGCCCTGGTTGAGTGTGCGCGCCAGGGTCTGTGTCTCCTGGGGGCCCGTCACGGGGGAACGGGCCGTCAGGTCTCCGTCGCTGAACTTGCTCGCCATGTCGTTGAGCTGACGCAGGGGGCGGGTCAGGCGGCGGGCCACCCCGGCGCCGATCACGGCGGCGACGGCCAGGACGATCAGCGCGAGGATCGCCCGGAAGCCCCAGATGGTCCACAGCCGGGAGGTGAGCGTCTCGGTCGAGTACACGATCCGTACGGCGCCGATGACCGGGCCCTCGTCGTTGGTCCCGTTGTTCCCGTTGTCCCCTTCTTCGGCCTGTGCGCGGGCGGGGACGGTGATCACCAGCTCGGGTCCCCAGATGAAGGGGGAGCCCCAGTCGGTGGTTTCTTCGCCTTTCTCTGTGGCCCTGGTCAGGGCGGCGTCCGGGTCCGGCGGGGACAGGCGGGTTTCCGCGCAGCCCTCGGTGGCGGTCACCTGGACCGTGATGGGCGTCTTGTCCTCCTCGTACGCCCTGGCCATCTCTTCCAGGGCCTGGCACGAGGCGGTGCTGCCGCTGCCCAGGAGGAGCGCCATGGTGGAGGCCTCGCGCTCGACGGACGACTCGGTGTCGCCTCGCAACTGGTCGGTGAGCGTGAAGGCCACCGGCACGGTGAACAGGGCGATGGCGACCGCGACGAGCAGAACGTAACTGCGGATGAGCTGGCGGATCATGAGGAGCTGCCGTCACCCTGGTCACGGGAGTCGGCCCCGCCCTCGTCCTCGCCCTCGTTCACGATGAGCCGGAACCCGACCCCCCGTACCGCCTCGATCGTGATCGCGCCCTCCAGCTTCCGCCGCAGCGCCGCCACATGGACGTCCAGCGTCTTGGTCGGCCCGAACCAGTTCGCGTCCCAGACCGCCTCCATGATCTGCTCGCGTGACATCAGCGCGCCCGGCTCCTGAGTGAGGAACGCGAGCAGGTCGTACTCCTTGGGCGCGAGGGCGACTTCCCCGTCGTCCAGTCGTACGCGGGCGGCCTTGCGGTCGATGGTCAGGCGCGGCCCGTACCGGTCGGGGCCGGCGTCCGTCGTCGCCTCGGCGGCGCGCGGCTGTGTCCGCCGCATCACCGCCCGCACGCGCGCGATGACCTCTCGTACGCCGAAGGGCTTGGAGACGTAGTCGTCGGCGCCGAGCTCCAGGCCGACCACCCGGTCCGTCTCGTCGCTGCGCGCGCTGATCACGATGATCGGTACGTCACCGCGCTCCCGCAGGGCCTTGCAGACGTCGAGGCCGTCGGTGTCGGGCAGGCCGAGGTCGAGGAGGACGACGTCGTACGCGTCCTCGTAGGCCAGGGCCGCTCCACCTGTGGAGACCCATTCCACTTCGAAGCCGTATCGCGTCATCCCGCGCCGTAGCGACTGGGCGATCGGCTCGTCGTCTTCCACCAGGAGTACGCGCACAAGCGGAACCTTAGTGCTTGAAATTTAAGGCTCCACGACAGGTGTGACGCGCCGCACTTTTCCGAGTGGGCGGCGGTTCACGGGGCAGATGCCGTGCTGGAGCGGCCGGAGCGCCGGAGGATCACGTCGTGAGCGGGACATCTCACGATGCGATAACACTCGGGTGGAATTCGGCCGCTCGTTAGACTGAGCCGACCGCAGTGTGCGGTACGAGACGAAATGAGCGAGGAGCGCACGTGGGCCTTGTCGTGCAGAAGTACGGAGGCTCCTCCGTAGCGGATGCCGAAGGCATCAAGCGAGTCGCCAAGCGGATCGTCGACGCCAAGAAGAACGGCCACCAGGTGGTCGTCGTGGTGTCGGCGATGGGTGACACGACGGATGAGTTGATCGATCTCGCCGAGCAGGTATCCCCGATCCCTGCCGGGCGTGAGTTCGACATGCTGCTGACCGCCGGAGAGCGGATCTCCATGGCCCTGCTGGCGATGGCGATCAAAAACCTGGGCCACGAGGCCCAGAGCTTCACCGGCAGCCAGGCAGGCGTGATCACCGACTCGGTCCACAACAAAGCGCGGATCATCGATGTCACGCCGGGCCGGATCCGGACGTCGGTCGACGAGGGCAACATCGCCATCGTCGCCGGCTTCCAGGGCGTCAGCCAGGACAAGAAGGACATCACGACCCTCGGTCGTGGCGGATCCGACACCACGGCGGTCGCGCTGGCCGCGGCCCTCGACGCC
The DNA here is from genome assembly GCF_011045015.1 of Streptomyces scabichelini. Classification (GTDB taxonomy): domain Bacteria; phylum Actinomycetota; class Actinomycetes; order Streptomycetales; family Streptomycetaceae; genus Streptomyces; species Streptomyces scabichelini. The sequence continues at coordinate 3,590 of NZ_JAAKZY010000022.1, forward strand.
GACGTCTGCGAGATCTACACCGACGTGGACGGCGTGTTCACCGCCGACCCGCGTGTGGTCAAGAAGGCCCGGAAGATCGACTGGATCTCCTTCGAGGACATGCTGGAGCTCGCCAGCTCCGGCTCCAAGGTGCTGCTCCACCGCTGTGTGGAGTACGCCCGCCGCTACGACATCCCGATCCATGTGCGCTCGTCCTTCAGCGGACTCAAGGGCACCTGGGTCAGCAACGAGCCGATTCAGCAAGGGGACCAGAAGGTGGAGCAGGCCATCATCTCCGGTGTCGCGCACGACACCTCCGAGGCCAAGGTCACGGTCGTCGGCGTCCCGGACAAGCCGGGCGAGGCCGCCGTGATCTTCCGCGCCATCGCCGATGCCGAGATCAACATCGACATGGTCGTGCAGAACGTGTCCGCCGCCTCCACCGGCCTGACGGACATCTCGTTCACGCTTCCGAAGACCGAGGGCCGCAAGGCCATCGACGCGCTGGAGCGGGCGAGGACGGCGATCGGCTTCGAGTCGCTGCGCTACGACGACCAGATCGGCAAGATCTCCCTGGTCGGAGCGGGCATGAAGACCAATCCCGGCGTTACGGCGGGCTTCTTCGAGGCGCTGTCCGACGCGGGTGTGAACATCGAGCTGATCTCGACCTCCGAGATCCGTATCTCGGTGGTCACGCGCGCCGACGACGTCAACGAAGCCGTCCGCGCCGTGCACACCGCCTTCGGGCTCGACTCCGACAGCGACGAAGCCGTCGTCTACGGAGGCACCGGGCGATGACCTTCCTGACGTACGGAGTGACGTACGGAGGCCTCTCCCGCGGAGGCGCGGGCCACTGATGGCCCGGACCGCCCGGACCGGAAAGCCGACGCTCGCGGTCGTGGGAGCGACCGGAGCCGTCGGCACGGTCATGCTCCAGATCCTGTCCCAGCGCGCGGACATCTGGGGCGAGATCCGCCTGATCGCCTCACCGCGCTCGGCCGGCCGAAAGCTGGCCCTGCGCGGCGAGGAGGTCGAGGTCGTGGCGCTGACGGAGGACGCCTTCGACGGCGTGGACGTCGCCATGTTCGACGTACCGGACGAGGTGGCCGAGCGGTGGGCGCCCATCGCCGCCGCCAAGGGCGCCGTCGTGGTCGACAACTCCGGCGCCTTCCGGATGGACCCGGACGTGCCGCTGGTCGTCCCGGAGGTCAATCCGCACGCCGCCCGCCTGAGGCCGCGCGGCATCGTCTCCAACCCCAACTGCACGACGCTCTCCATGATCGTGGCCCTGGGCGCGCTGCACGCCGAGTTCGGGCTGCGCGAGCTGGTGGTGTCCTCGTACCAGGCGGTGAGCGGTGCCGGACGCCGGGGCATCGACACCCTGCGGCAGCAGCTGTCGCTCGTCGCGGGTACGGAGCTGGGGACGACCCCCGGTGACGTACGTCGGGCCGTGGGGGACAACACCGGGCCGTTCCCGGAGCCGGTGGCGCTCAATGTGGTGCCGTGGGCCGGGACCGCGCGGGAGGACGGCTGGTCCTCGGAGGAGATGAAGGTACGGGACGAGTCCCGGAAGGTCCTCGGGCTGCCTGACCTGCGCGTCGCCGTCACCTGCGTACGCGTGCCCGTCGTCACCACGCACTCGCTGACCGTCCACGCCTGCTTCGAGCGTGAGGTCACCGTCGACCAGGCCCGCGAGATTCTCGCCACAGCGCCCGGGGTGGTGCTCTTCGACGACCCGGCGGCGGGCGAGTTCCCGACACCGGTCGACGTGGTCGGCACGGACCCCACCTGGGTGGGGCGCGTACGGCGGGCGCTCGACGACCCGACGGCCCTCGAACTCTTCGTGTGCGGGGACAACTTGAGGAAGGGCGCCGCCCTGAACACGGCGCAGGTCGCGGAGTTGGTGGCGGCGGAGCTGGGCGGGTCCTGAACGGCGCTTCGCGGTGGGGCATCGGTCCGGCAGACGGCCGACCGCCGGAAAACGTGCGGTCTTGGGTTGAAACGTTTGTAGAATCTGTGTGAGTTTGGTGGTTCAGCCGCTGGTCCGGACCACTGAATCGGAGCCTTCGGCGTTCGAAGATTTTTCTCCCCGTTCTCCGCAACCGAGCGGAGGGCGGGGAGCGTCTTTGCGGTCGCCCTTGAGGGCGGCCGGACGCCACGTCACATGGGGCATAAAGGAAGAGCTGGTACGCATGAAGGCATTCGACACATTGTCGGGCGCGGAGTCGGACGCGCCGTCTGACACAAATGTGATGCCTGTCGCGTACAACCCTGACGGGGGGAAACGTGTCCAACTGGCGTGGCAGAGGTACTCGATTTCACTGCAGCCGCGCGGGCCACAGCCCTGCGCCCGCCCCGCCGACCCCGCTTGTCCGGTGCGTCCGGCGGCATGCCGGTGATCGCCCCTATGCCCGCAGCTCGGCCCACCCGCATCCCGGACCAGCGCGAGGGCGCTGACGACACCATGGCCGCGGGCACCACCGTCGACCATCTCACCGAGACCTACCGCGCCCACTACCGCTCGCTCCTGGGCCTCGCGGCGCTCCTCCTCGACGACACCGCCTCCTGCGAGGACGTCGTGCAGGAGGCCTTCATCCGGGTGCACTCGGCGCGCAAGCGCGTACGCGACCCGGAGAAGACCCTCGCGTATCTGCGCCAGACCGTCGTCAATCTGTCGCGCTCCGCGCTGCGCCGCCGCATCCTCGGCCTGAAGCTGCTGAGCAAGCCGATGCCCGACATGGCGAGCGCGGAGGAGGGCGCGTACGACCAACTGGAGCGCGACGCCCTGATCAAGGCCATGAAGGGCCTCCAGCGCCGCCAGCGCGAGGTCCTGGTTCTGCGCTACTTCGCGGACATGACCGAGGCGCAGGTCGCCGAGACGCTGGGCATATCGCTCGGCTCGGTGAAGGCGTACGGCTCGCGCGGCATCGCGGCCCTGCGCGTCGCCATGGAGGCGTCGGCATGAGCGACCACGAGCGCGATGACAAGAAGCGCGATGACAAGAAGTACGAGCATGGGTACGAGCACGATCATGAGCGCCACGCTGGGAACGGAACTGTGAACCACGGCCCCTCGGAGAATCCGGGCCCGCGAGAGTCGGGCGGGCCGGGTGCGCCGGGTGCGCCGGGCACTTCCGGTGTCCCGGGTCCCGGAGGCGCTGTCCCCGGCCTGGGAGGAGCGGAGGGCCTCGCGTCCGACGAGCTGGCGTTGCGCAGGATGCTGCATCAGGCTGTGCAGGAGATCGAACCCACCGACGGCACGCTGGAGCATCTGCGGCGCGCGGTGCCGGCCCGTCGGGCGCGCAAGCGCCAGGCCGTCGTCGGCGCGGCGGCCGCCACGCTCTTCGTCTGTATGGCCGTACCGGCCCTCGTGCACGTCTCGAACTCCGCCGGCTCCGACGCGGACCCCTCCAACGCCGCGCACCAGACCTCGAAGACCCAGGGCGGGGCGAGTCAGGGCGCGGGCCAGGACAGCACGGACAGCGGTCCCGGCAGCTCCCCGGGCAAGTCCAAGGAGAAGGACAAGAACGACAAGAAGGAGACACCGGGCAAGGACAAGGGGGAGAGCAGCGGCGCCACCGGCGGCGTGGAGCCCTCGGCCTCCGCCGCGAACTCGCCCACCTGTACGTCCGCGCAGCTCGGCAACGTCACCTCGAACGTCGGCGCCCCGGACGCCGGCGGCGCCGTCTACGGCAGCTTCCGTATCGCCAACGTCTCCACCGCCGGCTGCACGGTCACCGGTGCGGGCTCCGTGTCCGCTCTCCCGCAGGGCGCGGCGGACGCGTCCAAGATCCAGGTGGTCCAGCACGCCGCGGGCGACGAGGCGACCGGGCTGCCCGATCCGTCGACGGAGGCCGGCTCGCTGGTACTTCAGCCGGGCGCGGCATACGAGGTGCAGTTCGCCTGGGTTCCCTCGGAGACCTGTCCGACCATCCCCGACGACCCCGACCCGACGCCCGACCCGACGCCCACGGACAGCACCACCGGCGGGGACAGCGGCGGTACGACCTCGGAGGGCGGCGACGGCGGCACGACCACGCAGCTCGCCACGGAGGGCGGCGTCCAGGACGGCAGCGTCGTGGTGTCGAACACGGCGGAGGGCGGCGCACCGACGGCTTCGGCGACCGTGCCCAACGCCTGCGCGGGGACGGTGTACCGGACCGGAGTGCTCGCCGGGTCGTGACCCGCGGTACGACGGTCTGCTGTGAGGCCGGGTGTTCAGGCCATGCCCCGGCACGTGGGACTTCAGGCCATGCCCCGGCAGGCCGTGGGGCGGCGGAGTTCAGGCCGTGGCCCGTCGGGTGCTCCAACCGTGGGCCTCGGGCTTCAGTCCGCGGGCCGTCAGGTGCTCAGGCCATGGGCGAGGACGATGTCCTCGCCTCCTCCGCGGGCTCGCTCGTCCGTTCTTCGGCGAGGCCCAGCTCCGCGTCCTGCGCGAACTCCACCTCCCGGCGCAGCAGCCGGAACCACATGAAGACCACGAAGCCCGCGAAGACGAACCACTCGCCGGTGTAGCCGAGGTTCTGGAACGCCTTCAGGTCCAGGCCCGTGTCCTGCGGCGCCTTCGCGGGCACCGCCGTCATCCCCGCGCCGGCCTCGGCGAGCGTGACCCACGCGTCGTACACCTCGTACGGCACGAGGTTCACCAGCGATGCCGCGCTGATCGCGGCCGTCTGGCCGGCGGGGAGCCCACCGGCGGCGCTCACACCGTCCGAGCCGGGGCTCTCCGAGGCCTGGAGCGCACCGGTGACGGTGACCTCGCCGGCCGGAGCGGCCGGGGCCTTCGCGGCGTCGGCGTCACCGGGCAGCCAGCCCCGGACCACGGGCAGGGCCTTGGCGTCGTCGGTACGCAGCATCGTCAGCACGTAGTAGCCGCGCTCACCGTCCAGCTCCCGGTCAGGCACGAGCAGCTGCTTCCCGTACCGGCCCGTCGCCGTGGCCTGCTCGCCCGATGTCTCCTTGTCCACGGGCAGCAGCTCGGCGAGGGGCCGGGCCGCGTCCTGCTGGTCCGAGGACACCTTCTCGTCGGCCGTGCGGTGGTCCTGGACACGGTCCTCGAACCGCCCCAACTGCCATGAGCCCATGAAGATGCAGAAGGGGATGGCCAGCAGTACGAAGACGTTGATCCCCCACCAGCGGGGCGTCAGCAGGAACCGGTACACAACCTCAACGGTACGGGGCCCTGCCGGGCGCTCGGCCGAGGGGGTGCGGCCTTCCCCCGCGAGTCACTTCCCAAGGTGCCTCTCCGCGAAGTCCAGCTCCAGGCGGACCTGCTTGATTCGTTCGTCCACGACCAGGGAGCCGTGGCCCGCGTCGTAGCGGTACACCTCGTGGACGGCGTCGCGGGCGGTGAGGCGGGCCACGTAGTTCTCCACCTGGCGGATGGGGCAGCGGGGGTCGTTGACGCCAGCCGAGATGTAGACCGGGGCCTGGACCGCGTCGACGTACGTCAGCGGGGACGAGGCCTCGAAGCGCTCCGGGACCTCCTCCGGTGTGCCGCCGAGGAGCGTGCGGTCCATCGCCTTCAGGGCCTCCATCTCGTCGTGGTACGCCGTGACGTAGTCCGCGACCGGCACCGCCGCGATGCCGAGGGCCCACAGGTCCGGCTGCGTGCCGAGGCCGAGGAGTGTGAGGTAGCCGCCCCAGGAGCCGCCGGTGAGGATCAGCCGGCCGGGGTCGGCGAAACCGGAGGTCACCGCCCACTCCCGGACGGCCGCGATGTCCTCCAGCTCGATCAGGCCGACCCGGTGCTTGAGCGCGTCCGTCCACTCCCGCCCGTATCCGGTCGAGCCGCGGTAGTTGATCCGGATCACCATGTACCCGTGGTCCACCCACGCCGCCGGGCCCGCCGCGAAGGAGTCGCTGTCGTGCCAGGTCGGGCCGCCGTGGATGTCGAAGACGGTGGGCAGGGGGCCGGTCACTCCCGCGGGCCGCTGGACGAGGGCGTGGATGAGGCCGCCGGGGCCCGTCACCCACACGTCCTCCACGGGCACCGATCCCGGTGACTTCATCCCGGGTGAGTCGAGGACGACCGCGCCGGACGTCGAGCGGACCACCGGGGGCTCGGCCGCCGACGACCACAGGTACTCCACGCTGCCGTCCGGGCGGGCCGTCGCCCCCGACACCATGCCCTTCGGCGTCGGGATCCGCTCCAGCCGGCGGGACGCCAGCTCGAACCGCCACAGCTCGCTGCGCGCCTCGTAGCTGTGCACGATCAGCAGTGCGGAACCGTCCGGATACCACTCGGCGCTGAGGTCGCCCTCCAGCTGCTCGGTCAGCGCCAGATCCGTCTCCTCGCGGGACGCGACGTCCCACACCATCGGCTCCCAGCGCCCGCGCCGCTGGTGCCCGACGAGCAGCCGGGTGTCCCCGTCGACCGGGGCGAAGCCCAGCACCTCAAGGCCCAGCTCGACCGTGCCGCCCTTGGTGTCGTCCAGCTCCGCGACCGTCGAGCCGTCCACCCGCAGCACCCGCAGCGCCGAGTGCATCGCGTCGCCGTGCTCGGTGTGCTCGATCGCGATCAGCGAGCCGTCGTACGAGAGGTCGCCGACGCCCGCCGACTCCCGGTGCCGGTAGATCTCCACGGGGTCTTCACCGGTCCGCGCGACATGGATCGTCGAGCCGTCCTCGTCGGTCGAGCGGCCGACGACCGCCGTACGTCCGTCGTGGGCGAGCGCGAGCCCGGCCGGGTACGACGGGTGGAGGCCGGGAGCCGCCGCCTCGTCGGGGCCGGACGGGGCGCCCTCCCCTCTCACGAACGGCTGACGCCGCCAGATCCCGAACTCGTCCCCGTCCTTGTCGTCGAACCACCAGATCCACTCGCCGTCGGGCGACAGCACTCCGTCCGTCGTGCCGTTGGGCCGGTCCGTGACCTGACGCTGGGCGCCCGTCGCGCGATCCCACGCGTACAACTCGTACGTCCCCGTCGCGTTGGACACGAACAGGGACCGGTGCGGTGCGTCCTCCGCCCAGTCCGGCAGGGACACGCGCGGCGCCCGGAAGCGCTTCTCCCAGTCCGGCATGGCCTCGTCGTGCGGCATGGTCCCGTCGTCCGGGTTGGCCCCGTTGCTCTCAGTCATGGCCCCATACTGCCCGTTCCCGACGACATTCCGCTGCCGAGGCCCCCCAGCCTGTGGATAACTCGTGGGCTTTCTGGACTTTCGCAGGTCAGGGCGATTGTCAGTGGCGGGGTGCACTATCGCGGTATGACCTCATCGACCGATCCGGGTGAACTGACCGATCTGCGCAAGACAGTTGAGACCTTCTGGGCCACGGCCGCGGCCCGCGACTGGGCGGCTTTCGCGGAGACACTCGCGGAGGACGTCGTCTACACCCTGCCCCAGACGCGCGAGCGCATCCGCGGGCGGGAGAAGTACGTCCGGTTCAACCGGGAGTATCCCGGCGACTGGCATCTGCGGCTCGAGCGCATGGTCGCCGAGCCCGGGCAGGTCGTCACCTGGATCCACTTCACGGTGGGTCTGGAGGAGATGTACGGCATCTCGTTCTTCACGGGGGACGAGGAGGGCCGCGTCATATCGGTCACGGACTTCTGGCCCGAGCCGTACGAGCCTCCGGCGGGGCGGGAGCACTTGGTGGAGCGCTACTGAGGCGCGCTCGGCACCTAAGCGGGTCGGGCGAAGTCCGGTGCGGCTGGGGCGCGCCCTTTAGGGGCGCGGGGCAGCATTGAATTGCGGCTCCGCCGCGATGGGGGTCCCCCCGCTCGAGCGCAGCCGAGAGTGGGGGAGCGACCAGCCACAACGGACCCGCGGCCTACGTACGACGCTCCCCCCACCCACCTCAAACCCGCACACCCGAGCGGAGCGCTCGGCGGCCCAGCAGTTCTGCGAGCCCGCGTCGGGTGGCGGCCAGGACCACGCGGTCGCCGGGGCCCAGGACATAGCCGGGCGGCAGGTCCCACACCAGGCCCGGTGACCGGGCGGGGGCGTCCGGGGCGGGGTTGGTCGTCAAGTCGCGCCGGCGTTCGTCCGGAGCCGCCGTGTCCAGCGCGACGACCCGCCACGCGCCCGCGCGGAAGGCCTCGGCGACTGTACGGCCCTCAAGTTGCGGATGCCCGGCGACCTCCAGGGCCGCGAAGAGCAGTACCCGGCGTTCGACGGGGATGGCGCCGAGGATCTGCCGGCCCATCATCGCCCCGGCGAAGGCGGGCGCGGCCAGGTACGTGACGCTGCGGCTGCGGGTGAGCGCGTAGGGGTGGGCAGAGCGCAGGGTGCGGTAGACGGCGGTGGCGAAGTCGTCGTCGTACAGCCGCAGGACGGCCCGTAGATCGGGGCGCACCGTCCTGGCGTACAGGGCGGCTTCGAGGTTGGTGGTGTCCGCGCTGGTCAGGGCGAGCAGTGTGTGCGCCCGGCGGATCTTGGCGGCTTCCAGGACGCCTTCCTGGGTGACGTCGCCGAGGATGACGGGCACGCGCAGACGGCGCGCGGTCGCGATCCCGCGTGCCTCTGGGTCCTCTTCGACGCATACGACCGGGGTGTCGAGTTCGCGCAGCCGCGTGAGGACGCGCGTACCGATCTTGCCGAGTCCGAGCAGGACGACATGGCCGGAGAGACCGCGGGGCGGCCGGCGCAGCGCGGACCCGCTGCGGAACGTGCCGAGGGCTTCGAGGACCGCGGCGAGCAGCACGGGAAGGAGCAGCAACCCGACGAGGCTGGTGAGGAGTTGGAGGATCTGCCGGCTCTGCGACTGGTCGAGTGCGGGGTCGTTGATGGTGAAGAGATCGAGCAGGATCAGATACGTGGCGTGCAGCGGGTGGTCGCCCGTCGTCAGCGTCGACGCGACCACGAGCGCGACCACGCAGGCCACCAGGCCCGCGAGCGACCAGCGCAGACGGCGGGAGAACAGGGTGGCGAAGGGCAGGGCGGGCATGACGCCACGGCCGGCGGGGGCGGTGGGACCGGAGTACGACACCGTTTCGAGCACGACGGTGCCGCGGCCGGTTGCGGCGGCCACGGAGCTTTCGTCGGGCAGGAGTTGGGGCCCGCTCTCACCGCTGCTCTCGGAACCGTCCGCGCCTGCCGGGTCGTTGGTCGTCGCCGAGAGCAGGGCCAGCGTGCACAGGCCTGGGTCGGCGATATGCCCCGCGCCCGGCGGTGGCCGTTCCACGGCCCGCAGCATCAGTCCCTCCGCCTGCACGACCTTGGTGGTCCCGGCCACCGCGGTCGCCGCCAGGGCGGGCGCGGCGGTGTCGGCGTCGGAGAGGACGGTGGTGGAAGCGTCGACGAGACCGGGCTCGCGGGACTCACCGTCCCCGGACCTGGACCTGGAGCCGTCCCCGGACCCGGAGCCGTCCCCAGAGCCGTCCCCGGACCCGGCCATGGCCAGGGTCGAGGCCTGGTCCAGCAGGGCTTTGAGGTGCTGGCCCAGGCGGCGGTTGTAGAGCCGGATGACCAGGCGAAGCCTGGGGTTGAGGCGGCGGGCGGTGAGCGCGGCGCGGATGTTCGTCTCGTCGTCGTCGTACACGAGCGCCAGCGCGTCCGCCCGCTCGACGCCCACTTCGGCGAGCACGGCCTCAGTCAGATCTGCGGTCTCCACGACCGTTTCCCCCTGCGGGCCTCCGGCGGTGGTCCGCCCCGACGAAGCCTCGCCCCCGCCATCGCCGTTGCCCGCGGCCCGGCTCACCGCCGCCGACACCCGGTCGAACAGTGCCGACGCCCGGCCGACGACCGGTGGTCTTACGGTCCGTTCGGCGGACGGCACGACCAGCGTCACCTGCTCCCCGTACACCCCGCGCAACTCGGCCGCCAGCCGGTGCGCCAGGGCGTCGTCCCCGCACACCACCATGTGCGCGGCACCGTCACCTGACCTGCTCTGATTCGGAAGGCTCGCCACACCAGCAAAGACTGCCTCACCAGCACGGGTGGTTCCACCGCCGCCCTTGACGTATCTCCCGCGTTCCTGCCGGTCCGAAATTCCCTGGGGTGGCCGGTGCACATCTGCCTAGGGTGACCACATGAGCCGCCACCGCCAGGACACAGACGTACGAGCCATAGACGTACGAGACGTACGAGACATGGACGTACGCCCGATCACCGAAGCCGAGCTACCGGACTGGACCCGCGCGCTGAACACCGGTTTTCTGCGACCGCCTGCCGTGTCGGAGGCCGAGGTCGCGGACCGGAGTACGTACACCGTGCCGGAGCGGACCCTGGGGGCGTTCGACGGCGGGCGGTGCGTGGCGACGTTCCGGTCGTTCGCGCAGGAGCTCACGGCGGTGGGCGGGACTGTCGTACCGGCCGACGCCATTTCGAATGTGACCGTCACCCCCACCCACCGCCGGCGTGGGCTGCTCACGCGGATGATGGCGCGGGACCTGGCCGCCGCGAAGGAGCGGGGCGACGTCGTGGCGACGTTGATCGCCGCGGAGTATCAGATCTACGGGCGGTACGGGTTCGGACCGGCCACCACCGCCACCGAGTGGACGATCGATGTGCCGCGGACGGGTCTTGATCCCCGGTGGGCGGGCCCGGACGACGGCGGGCGGATCGACCTCGTGGACGGCGAGGACGTACGCAAGATCGGGCCGGAGCTGCATGAGCGGCTCAGGCGGGTCCAGGCCGGGGTGGTCGACCGGGACGAGCGGTGGTGGCAGGCTGCCACCGGTGCGCTGACGCTGGACCGGGAGAAGTGGACCGAGCTTTTCTACGCCGCCTACCGGAATGCGCACGGCGAGGTCGAGGGCCTGCTCACCTACACCGTCGACGACCACTGGGGCGATGCCAAGCAGCCGCTCAACACGGCGACGGTGAAGGACATGATCGCGGTGTCTCCGGCCGCGGAGCGCGCGCTGTGGCGGTACCTCTGCTCGGTGGACTGGGTCGCGACGGTGAAGACGGGCTGGCGCGCTCCGGACGACCTGGTGCCGCACCTGCTGCCGGACCCGCGGGCCGCGCGGATCACCACGCAGGCCGACTGGCTCTGGGTGCGGATCCTGGATGTCGTACGGGCTCTTGAGGCGCGTACGTACGCCGCATCCGGGACGCTCGTGCTGGAGGTCACCGACTCGGACGGCCTGTCCACCGGGCGGTACCGGCTGGATGCGTCACCGGACGGGGCGAGCTGCGTGCGGACGACGGACGCCGCCGAACTCACGCTGGATGCGGGTGAGTTGGCGGCGCTCTGGCTCGGGGACGAGTCGGCGGTGCGGCTCGCCGCGCTCGGCCGGGTGGCCGAGTCGCGGGCGGGCGCCGCAACCGCCGCCGACGCCCTGTTGCGTACGTCCAGGCGACCGTGGTGCCCGGACGTCTTCTGAGTTCGGTGTCACCTCCTTCTCCGTAGCGTGAGGTAACGGACTGACCGAGCTCCCGGCTCCCCTCCGGAAGGGAGCCCGGTCAGCCGGACTGACGGACGGTGGCGTCCGGTCAGCCGGACTGGGCCAGCAGCAACACGAGGATGAACGCTCCGATGCCGCCGATGTAGGTGTTCTTGGCCTTGATGCCGATGGAGAGAGCGACGAACGCGATGAGGCCCATCACCCCGAACTTCAGCTGGACGAACTGTTCGAAGCCGATGATGAGGCCGGCGATGGCGAGGGTGGCGATGAGCGGCATGACGGTCCCTCCTTCGGGGTGGGGACCCTCCCTGGGACGGGAGGTGGGCCCCCTGGGCGAGGCTTGGCCGCGTGACCGACGGAATCACCGGCGGTGACCAACTGGTCGATGCAGTCACCGGTGGTGACCAACCTCCGGAAAGTTCGGCCATGTTGCTAAAGTTGGCGACCAACTCCAAGGGACTTATCTCCGCTTGGAAGCGTCTCATAACCACCTTCCCAGTAACTGCCCAAAGATGGCGCGAAGTTGTAGTGTTTGGTTGTGGACCCGGAACACGTCGCCGTCAATGGGCGGAATCGGCCTCAGCGGTCGCATCGGTCACCTCGGTCACACCGCGAGGTGGCAGACGAGTTGCGCAGCCGGATCAGGTCCGGTGAGCTGCAGCCGGGACAGCGCATGCCCACGCAGGCCAAGCTGGCAGACGAGTTCGGCGTCGAGCGCGGGGCCGTACGCCAGGCACTGCGCATCCTGCAGTCGGAACACCTGCTGTCCAACGTGTCCAAAGGGAGCCCGGCGACCGTCGCCCAGCACATAGACCAGGCCCCGCCAGGACCTGGAACTGCGCCGCAGCCCACCATGGTGGCGCTCGCGCCGCGGATAGCGGCCGCCTTCGCGGCCCCTCACGTGGAGATCGACGCCCTGTGCCTGACGGCGGTCTCCCTCACACTCGCCATGGGCGAGCCCCTCCGTCTCATCCACGAAGGCCGTATGAAACCGGCCAAGGTCGATGTCCGGGTGCTGCTTCCGAGCCGTGAGATCGACCTCGCCTTCCCGGTGCCCGTGACGGGCCGGAGCGAGGACGACCTGCTGCACGAGCGCTGGCTGTCCCAGCGCAACGCCCAGGGCCAGGTCTTACGCCACAACCTGCTGGCCTTACGGGCCACGCACGGTATCGACGTACGGGTCCTCTTCCGCGCGCTGCCGTTCACTCCGCCGGTCAAGCTGTACCTGCTCAACGGGGCGGAGGCGCTGTTCGCGTACTACACGCTCACGCGGCGCGGCGAGGAGATCGACCACGAGTACCTGGAGATGTACGACGCCGAGGGTACGCAGTCGATGCTGTTCCCCTTCGAACAGGGCGCGGGGCTGCGTGACACCACGTTCGTGGAGCAGTCGAATCTGTGGTTCAACGCACTGTGGGAGACCATCAGTTCGGAGCTGGAGCTCACGAGCTGAGGTCTCCCGGGAGTGGGTCTTCGGGGGCGTGGGCGGGGTCGTCCCAGCTCACAGGGCCGGGCCCGTGACGAGCACGGCCAGCAGAAGAGCCCCGACGGAGCTGCAGGTGGAGTTCTTCGTCTTGATCCCGATGCTGAGCAGAAGCAGGCCGAAGATGCCGACGGGGCCGTACCGCCATTCGACGAGCTGCTCGAAGCCGACGACGAAGACTGCGGGGATGAGGGCGATGGCGGGCATGGTGGATCCTCCTTCGGTGAGTGGTGGGGCTTCCGGTGACAGGCAGGGCGTACATCCAGGCGGGTACTGCGTAGCTGCCAAGTGGTTGCGAAAGGAGGGGAAGGTTCCACCATCTTGGCCTAGTTGGTTGCCAACTATGACTAACTTACCCTCAGTTGGTCGAAGGTAACCGACAACTCCCGAACAACTCGCCTAAGATGGATTGAAGTTGTAGCGTTTGGTCGTGACCCAGGAGAACGTTGCAGTGAACGGCAGCAGAAGGCTCTCGCCCCAGGAGATCGCCGACATCCTGCGGGACCGCATCCGCGGCGGCGAGCTGAGGGCCGGAGACCGCCTGCCCACGCAGGCCGAACTCGCCGAGGAGTTCGGCGTGGAGCGCGGCACCGTCCGTCAGGCGCTCCGCGCCCTCCAGGAGGACGGCCTGCTCAGCAACGTCAGCAAGGGCAGCCCGCCGCGCATCGCCGAGGTGACCCCGCCCACCGACAAGCCCCAGCCGACGATGGTGGGCCTGGCTCCACAGCTGATGCATGCCTTCAAGGCCAAACACGTACGCATCGACGCGGCCTGCCTCACCGCCGAGACCCTGCTGACCGCCCTGGCCGAACCGGTGCGCCACATCCACGAGGGCACCATCCGCCCGGAATCCATCGACGTACGCATCCTGATGCCCTCCCGGGACATCAACCTCGCCTTCCCGGTCCCGGTGGACGGCCGCAGCGATGACGACCCTGTCCACCGGCGCTGGCTGGAGCAGCGCAACGCCCAGGGCCAGGTTCTGCGCTACAACCTCCAGGCCCTGCGTGCCTCCCACGGCATCGACGTCCATGTGACGTTCCGCGCGCTGCCGTTCACTCCGCCGGTGAAGCTGTACCTGCTCAACGAGGTCGAGGCCTTGATCGCGTACTACATGCTGACCAGGCGCGAGGAGGAGTGGGACACCGGAACCCTGGACATGTACGACGCCCTGGGCTCCGCGTCCCTCCTCTTCTCCTTCGCGAAAGGCGCCGGCGAACGGGACGCGGCCTTCGTCGAACAGTCCCAGAAGTGGTTCGACGCCCTCTGGGCAACCATCACCACTGACCTGACACTCTCCTAGTGACTTCTGATACGACGCAGACTGAGCTGGTGACAGCAGAGACAGAGAACTTGCGGAGACTGATCACGGGAGCGCGGTTCGTCCTGTGGGACTTCGACGGTCCGATATGCCGGTTGTTCGCGGGGCACAAGGCGGGGCGCGTGGCGAGCGACCTGGTGGAGTGGCTCGAACGACAGGGCCTGCACGGGCTGCTGACGGAGACGGAACGCGAGTCCCTGGACCCGCACAGCGTCCTGCGCGCCGTCGATCGCCTGCACCCCGGCAGTGACCTCGTGGCGGAACTGGAGGAACGTCTCACCCAGGAGGAACTCCGGGCGGCGTCCTCGTCGATGCCCACGGCGTACGCCGACCCGTTGATACGCACCTGGACGGCGGTGGGCGCCCGGCTGGCCATCGCCACGAACAACTCCCCGCGGGTGGTCCGCAAATACCTGGCGAGCCGCGGCCTGGTCTCCTCCTTCGCCCCCCACATCTACGGCCGCTCCCAGGACCTGCAACGCCTCAAGCCGGACCCGTACTACCTGCGCTGCGCGCTCAACGCGATGGGAGCGGCGCCGTCCGCAGCACTGATGATCGGCGACGCGCCCTCCGACTTCGTCGCTGCTCGGCAGGCTGGTGTTCCGTTCTTGGGCTACGCGCGTAACGGGCACAAGAACAAGCTCCTCCAGGAGGCGGGCACGGATCCCCACCACATCGTGGACTCGTTGGAGCCGGTGCTGAGGCTTTTGCGGACGGAGGGCTTGAGTCGCGCCCGGAGGCCGTGAGACGAACGGCTGTGCGTCCAATTGGACTGGCTTGCTTGGTGGTTGACGGAGGTACTGTCGGTGCGTGGGCGGGTACTGGACGGGAGAGCGGGGTGGCTGGGAGTTCGAGCGTGTCCTGGAGGCGCTGCGGACTCGCCTGACTGACGGCACGTACCAGGTCGGCAACCGGCTGCCGTCGCAGCGAGAGCTCGCCGAACACTTCCGTGTCTCCCGGGACACCGTGCAGCGGGTTCTGAAGGCGCTGCACGGCGAAGGCTGGATCGAATCGCGTTCGGGCAGCGGAACCCGCGTGATCAGGACACAGCGGATCCAGTCCCCGACGGCGGGAGCAGCGCGATGGGGTCGCGCCGTGACGCTGTCCAGTCTCATCAGTAGGGCATTCGAGCAGCCCGAGGTCACCCTGGATGTCTACACACTGACGTCCGAGTCCCTCAACGCCCACGTCAGGGTGCAGACGGAACGGATCCGCGCGAAGGAGACAGCACCGCAGCGCATCGCGCTGCGCATGCTGCTGCCTTCCGAGCAACTGGAACTGCCCTATCCGCGAGCCATGGACCCCGCCTACAACGAGGCCATGCGACAACGCATCCTCGGCATCGCCCGCCGGCACACGGCGTCGCTGCGAGGCGCCCTACGGGACCTGCGGACCGAGGGCCTGGTCCCCATCGTGGACGTCGAGATCCGGCATGTGCCGCTGACCCCGGCATTCAAGCTCTACGTGTTCAACGGTGCCGAAGTGCTGCACGGCCCGTACGAGGTGGTCGAGCGCCGCATCGAGCTGGAGAGCGGCGAGGAGATCGATGCCCTCGACGTGCTCGGCCTCGGGGCCGTCCTCACGCACTACGTCAAGGACGACGACCCGGATTCACAGGGGTCGGTCTTCGTCGACAGCATGCAGTCCTGGTTCGACTCCCTCTGGAACCTGCTCGCCGAGTAGCCAGTCCTCAGGCCTGAGCCATCAACAGCACGAACAACACGGCGGCAACGGTCAGGCACGTCGAGTTGCGGGCCCGGACCCCCCAGGCGACCAGTATCAGGCAGACGACGCCCATGGCGCCGTACCGCCATTGAACAGCCTGCTCCAGGCCGAGGCCCAGAACCGCCGACAGCAGTTGAAAGAAGACCATCTCCCACCCCTTGAGTCCAGTCGAGCGATCAACTCTCGGTCCAATTGGACTGGTTGACTCAATGTGGTTCTGCCCTGTCGGTCTGATCACCTAACCAGAGCAGTCAAATTGTCTTGCAAAGTTGACTGGAACCGGTTTGCTTGTCGGTCGGAAGCGGTACGGTCGGCATGTGGGTGATGAACGGACCGGCGATAGTGGTGGCAGGGAGTTCGAGCGTGTCCTGGACGCGCTGCGGACTCGCTTGACGGACGGCACGTACCAAGTCGGCAGCCGGCTGCCACCGCAGCGAGAGCTCGCCAAACACTTCGATGTCTCCAGGGACACCGTGCAGCGCGTCCTGAGGGCACTGGTCACCGAAGGCTGGATCGAGTCACGTCAGGGCAGCGGCTCCCGTGTGATCAAAGCCCAGCGGATACGGACCACGACGGTGCCGAGCGCGAAGCCGGGCCATATGAGGCTGGGCCCAATGATCGGCGAGGCATTCAGCGAGCCCGAAGTCACCCTGGATGTCTACACGTTGACGTCCCAGTCCTTGGACACGCACATCCGGCTGCAGGCGGAGCGCATCCGCGTGGAGGAGATCGCCCCACGGCGCATAGCCGTGCGCATGCTGCTGCCGTCCGAGACGCTCGAACTGCCCTATCCGCGCGCCAAGGACGACCCGACCGATGCGCGCCCGCGGGAGCGCCTGCGGTCCATCGCACACCGGTCCACGGCCTCGTTGCGGGACGTTCTCGACTCTCTGCGCGTCGAGAACCTCGTGCCGGAGGTCAGCCTGGATATCCGCCACGCACCGCTGATACCGGTCTTCAAGCTCTACCTGCTCAATGGCACCGGGGCGCTGTTCGGACCGTACGAGGTGACCGAACGCCCCATCTTCCTGGACAAGAACGAGGAGATCGACGCGATCGACGTCGTCGGGATCGGCGCCAGCCTCACGCACTATGTCAAGGACGACGACCCGGACTCTCCGGGCACCTTCTTCGTGAACAGCATGCAGGACTGGTTCAACTCGGTGTGGAACCTGCTCTCGGCGTAGCCCCCACAAGTGTCCGGGCGGCGGTGACCACCGGAGCATGCGAGGCGACCACCCAATCCGCACCGCCCCGTCTCATGTCCCGCATCCGTTCCGCATCGCCGGTGTAGCCGAGGAATCGGACGTCCGCCGTCCGCGCCGCCGCCAGGTCGGTGAGCTGGTCCCCGACCATGAGGGCACGGGAGGGGGCCAGACCGTTCAGGCACTTCAGCGCGCGGTGCAACGAGTCGGGGTGCGGCTTCATATGGCGCGGCTCGTGCGGATCACGGCCGCAGACATCCACGAACTTCGACTGGAGCCCCCTGCGCTTGAGGTACTCCCACACGGGCCCCTCGGCGTTGTTGCTCACCACCACCAGGCGCTTGCCGAGATCGAGCAGGGCGTCCAGCAGCGGCTCGACGCCCGGGGCGGGCTCGGCGGAGGCGACAGCTGCGTATTCATGCCGCGTGACAATTCTGTGTGCCAGGTCGAGCGGTGTACGGCTGAGAGGGACCGGTGACGTCCGGTCGCGCATGTCGCTGAGCCGCAGCAGGATGCCGTGCGAGTCGTCGCAGTCCTCGACCGCCCGGTCCAGTACGCCCCACTCCTCCCGTGCCATGACCTTGACCTCCTCGGCGATGGGCGCGGTCGGCGCCGGGCCGAACAGGTCGCAGATGGGGCCGTCGAAGTCGAGGAGCACCGCATCCACTCCATGCAGAAGCGCCCGTAGGGCCTCTTGTTCGCCGGGTTCGCCGGGTTCATCAAGTTTGTTGTCTGTGGGGCTCTTGGTCGTCACCGGGCCAGTGTGGACCACGGGAGCATGGGATCTGGACGCGCCCGGGAACGGACACGCCCGGGTACGTGGTCATGAATCCGTTGCCGTACAAGCGGGCGTTCCGCCACTCACGCAAGGGACGGTTGCGACTCAGGGAAACGGTTCTGGCACCATGCTCATCCGCGGAGGAGTAGCGTGCTCCAATCCGTCACCACTGGTGCGGTCTCAGCGAGAGAACGGGCAATGTCACCGGAATCGGCTTCCTTGGCTCGGCAGCGGGCCGTTGAGGTGAGTGGCAACGCGAGCGTGGTCGAAGGACCACTCCAGGGCTACCACCACGAGACGTATGTGTTTCCGCTGCCCGGAGAGGCCGGGGGGCTGTGGCAGGTCCGCTGGAAATGCCGTGAGCCTCGCATTGGCGCGTTCTGGTTCGACCGGCGCTGCTTCGCTTCGGAAGAGGACCTGGTGGGCGCCCTGCAGGGGCGCATCACGAGCATCCCCGACATCATTCAGGCGGAGACCGTCCCTCTGCAGCGGTTCATCGAGGGAGAGACGCTCGGGTGGCACTACAGAGCGGGGCGGGCGATTCCGTCGTCCGTCTTCGGTCAAATCGTCGAACTCTTCCGGCAGTTGGTCGACATCACCCCGGACACGCTTCTCGCGAAGCGGACGTGTAAGCCCGCGGACCGGGCGACGGACCGCGACACCTCGGGGTTCCTGGAGCGGCTCATCACGTTCACCGAGGAGCGTGTGTACGAGCAGAACCTGGAGGACTTCGGAGGACTGTTCCGCGCGCTCGGCGTGCACGACGTGTCCTTCAAGCACCTCCGTAAGCAAGTGTCCGGTCTGAACGAGCGACCCTTCTGTCTCCTGCACGCCGATCTGCACCGCGAGAACTTCATCCTCGATCCCGAGGGCCGGCTCTGGACGATCGACTGGGAACTGGCGATGCTCGGCGATCCGCTCTACGACCTGGCCACGCACCTCTACCTGATGCGCTACCCGAAGCATCAGGAGGACCGGATGATCGAGCGGTGGTGCGAGGTCGTCGAAGAGGTCAGGACTGGCAGTTCGGCCGGCTGGGAGGAGGATCTGCCGAAGCTGCGCGACTACAAGAAGGCTCAGTCGGTGTTCACCGATGTCATCCGGGAGTCCCTGTCGCTGACCCTTCATCCTGGGCCCCTTGAGCCTCTTGGGGCCGGCCAGGAGCCCGACCCGATCCGCCTCTCCCAGGCGGGCAGAAAAGTCCACAACGTCCTCACCGCCGCCGCCGATCCGCTCGGTCTGGAGACGGTGCCGAGCCCACAGAAGATCAAGGGTGCCCTCGCAGAGTGGTACCGGGATCGCGAGCCCGGAATGAAGCACGCGCAGTAAGGGCGGCGAGATCTCCGACCCGACCCTCTTCCGGTACTTCCCGGTCAAGGAGGACCCTGGGTCTGCACCGGTTCGCCGTTCATGGGCAGGAGGCCGCGTGGATCGTCGACGAGCGGAGCGAGAGGCAGCCGCCTCGGAGCCAAGGTTCGCCGATCAGGCCTACGACAAGTTCGTGGACCTGGCGAAAGAGCACGGGGCGATGAGCGGTGGCCATCACAACCGCAACTATGTGCTGCCGCTGACCGAGGACATGGCCCGTCATGTGCGGCGCGAGGCCGGCACATATGTGACGGTGCGGATCCGCAAGCCCGAGGCGCTGCCGGTAGTGATCAGGACCTGGCAGCACGAGTCGGAGATTCTGAACGCCATCAAGGGCGTCCTGCGCCACGTGCCGGAGTGCCTGGCCGAGCGCGGAGGCTCCGCCGTCCACAGCTATGTGGAGGGTGTCCCCCTCTCCAGCGTGTGTCCGAACGGCAAGCCGGTCGACGGACTGCTGATCAGGGCGCTGGCCGAGCTGCTGGCACAGATGTCACAGGTGCGCAGGGAGGCGTTGCCGCCGCTGCCCGATGCCTGGCCGTGTAACGACAAGGACAGCCAGGGGTTCCTGCGGACGCTGGTGCGCCTTGCGGACCTGCAGATCCGTCAGCCCAATTGGTCTGCT
The DNA here is from genome assembly GCF_011045015.1 of Streptomyces scabichelini. GTDB lineage: Bacteria > Actinomycetota > Actinomycetes > Streptomycetales > Streptomycetaceae > Streptomyces > Streptomyces scabichelini. The sequence continues at coordinate 23,360 of NZ_JAAKZY010000022.1, forward strand.
TTCGGCGGGCTGTTCGCGGCCCTGGGTATTCCCGAGGATGCCCTGACCCGTATGGCAGACCGCGTGCCCGCCATGGCTCGCCGCCCGTACAGCCTGCTCCACGCCGATCTCCACCGGGACAACGTGATCGTGACCTACAGCGGTGATCCGCCCCTGATCTGCGTCGACTGGGAACTCGCCCTTTACGGTGACCCTCTGCACGACCTCGCCACGCATCTCGTCCGCATGAGGTATCCCGAGTTCCAGTGGGAAGAGGTCATAGACGCGTGGGCCGAGGCCGTACAGGCAACGCGCCCTCTCGCCGTGAACGGCCTCGCCAAGGACCTGCGCCACTACATCGACTTCGAGCGGGCCCAGTCCGTCTATCCCGATGTGATGCGTGCGGCGAAGTCCCTGGAGGAATCGTTCGACCAGAAGAGCCTGGACGGGGCGACGGCATCGGTGCACCGTGCTCTGGAGGCCGCCGCGAGACCTCTCCGACTCGCCAGTGTGGCGGGCGAGACGGAGATCGAGAGAGTTCTGTTCCGGTGGCAGGCGTCCCGGCGTGATCGGCGGCCGGGCGTCCGGTCGGTCAACGTCCTCAGCTGGGATCCGGATCGGAGGGTGCCGGAGCAACCCGACTTCCCGAAGTCCGCGGTATTCGACGCGTTGATCGCGGAGGGGGCGGCCCCCGCGAGCCGGGTGTTCAAGGGCACCGCACACCTCAACTCGGTGGTCCGGGTGCCGGGTGTCGACTTTCCGGTCGTCGTACGCCGCAAGGTGGCATCGGTCAGCCGCCGAGAGCCCAGATTCCTCAGCGAGCACGCCGTGCTCCAGGCCATCGAACGGTCCCGGGTCGCAGTGAGAGCGCCGCGGGTGCTCGCCCTGGGTATGAGCCATCAGAACGACCCGTTCGCCATCCACACCTATGTCGGTCCGCCCGACGGTGATCAGCCCCCCAGCCATCCGGTGTACGGACTGCTGCCTCATGAGGCGGACGGACTCGTGGACCAGCTCTGCGCACTGACCCAGGTTGATTGCCGCTCTCTGGACCCGATGGGGGAGGCCTGGTATGCACCGAGGTTCTACGACTGGCTGAGCGAGCAACTGGTGGCGCTGGTCCGGGAACTACCCAAGGAATCGAAGCAGGTGGCCCGCGACCTCGGCCTGCCCGATGCCTCCCGGCTCAGGCAGATCCTTTCCGGGCATCGCGTGACACCGCGCCGGCCGGCCCTGCTGCACGGTGACCTGAACCCCTGGAACCTCGTGCGCCGCGACGACGCACTCGCCCTCACCCTCATCGACTGGGAGATGGCGATGGTCGGCGACCCGCTGTACGACCTGGTCCGGCACATGCATCTCACCCCGACCCAGCCGGAGATCCGCGAGCGCATGTTCCGCCGCTGGGCGCGCAGTCTTCCCAGCACGCACACGAGGGACTGGCAGCAGGACTGGCGCGTCTACCGGCGGATCGAGAGCATTCGTTCCGCCTACGTGGATCTCGACCGCCTGGTCACCGGTGACAGCCTCGATGCCCCGAACGTCCGCAGGGCGGTGGACTCGTACGCTGTGACCCTCGCGGTGGCCAAGGGGTCACTCGGACTGCCCACTCGCGCTACCGCGAACCCCTATCTTGCCCGCGCGTTGCCGTACGGAGGCCATGGCAGCATCAGTCGGGCGGGTTCTCTGTGACGTGAGGCGTCCTCGAAGGACGTCACCGGCGGCTCAGCCGCTCCGCTCGCATGCGGCCCCGTGGTGCGTACGCTCGTCCGCATGAGCGACACGGGACTGCGTGACACAGGTCTGCGCGAGCGCAAGAAGCGGCGGATGTACCAGGACGTCTCCGAGGTCGCGATCGGGCTGTTCCTGGAGCGGGGGTTCGACGCCGTCTCCGTCGCCGAGATCGCCGCCGCCGCGGAGATCTCCAAGCCGACCCTCTTCCGGTACTTCCCGGCCAAGGAGGACCTGGTCCTGCACCGGTTCGCCGACCACGAGGACGAGGCCGCGCGGGTCGTTGACGAGCGGGCCGAGGGGCAGTCGCCGCTCGAAGCGCTGCGGGTGCACTTCCTCGACGGGCTGGAGCGGTGTGATCCCGTCACCGGGCTCAATGACGCGGAGCCCGTGCTCGCCTTTCACCGGCTGCTCTACGGGACGCCCTCGCTCGTGGCCCGGCTGTCCGGGTTTCTGGAGCGGTCCGAGGCGGCGCTCGCCCGTGCCCTCGGCGGGGACCTGGAGGCGCGGCTCGCCGCCGGGCAGATTGTCGCCGTGCGGCGGATCCTCGCGATGGAGAACGTGCGGCGGATGACGGCAGGGGAGCGCGCGGAGGAGGTCCGGGCGGATGCTGTCGCCGCGGCCGAGCTGGCCTTTCGGCAGTTGACGACGGGGTTGAAGCGGTTCGCGTGAGCGCGCGGTGGGCCCCAGCCCGCCGCGCCCGCCCACAAGTGAGACTCGATAAGAAATTTAACTCGGTAACGTTTGGTCGTTATCCTTGCTGGAATGACGTCTCCTGAGTCCTCCCTCTCCCCCTCCCTCCACCCCCTCGCCCGAGAACTCGCCCAAGAACGCACCCACCACGACACCTGCCGCGCCGCCCTCGCCGCGATGGTCGAAGGCGCCCAGGAACACGTCGTCACCGGCGAGGACGTCTCCGCCTCCGGAGCCGACGCCGAAGTGCTCGGCTATCAACTGCGCAGCAAGGCAAAGGAGTTGCGTGAGCTGCCCGAAGGGCCGTTGTTCTTCGGGCGGCTGGACTTCGACGCGGGCGAGCACGCCGGGCAGAGCTACCACGTCGGCCGGCTGAGGATCAGCGAACACCCCGCTGCCCCGCCCCTGGTCGTCGACTGGCGCGCTCCCGTCTCGCGCGCCTTCTACCAGGCGAGCGCCGGCGACCCGCAGGGCGTTCGCGTGCGACGCCGGTTCGGCTGGGCACCGGGCAGCCGGGGCGATTCCGCCGACCTCACCGGTCTGGAGGACGAGCACCTGGGGGCGGGGGAGACGCGGCAGCAGAGCCGTATCCAGAGCCGTATCCTCACGGGCGAGATCGAGCGGCCCCGCGTCGGCCCCATGCGCGACATCGCCGCGACCATCCAGCCCGATCAGGACGATCTCGTACGGGGCGACCTGGCCACCTCCGTCTGCGTGCAGGGCGCCCCGGGCACCGGCAAGACCGCGGTCGGGCTGCACCGGGCCGCGTACCTCCTCTATACGTACCCGCGGCGCATCCAGCGCGGCGGCCTGCTGATCCTCGGCCCCAACCGCACCTTCCTCTCGTACATCTCGGAGGTGCTGCCCGCGCTCGGCGAGACGGGTGTGCGGCAGTCGACGGTCGCGGAGGAGATCGCGCGCCATCCCGTGACGGCCACCGACAGGGAAGCGGCCGCCGTCGTCAAGCACGATGCGCGGATGGCGGAGGTGCTGCGCCGGGCGCTGTACGCCCGGGTGGTGACGGCGGGCCTCGACGACCTGGCGGTGCCGGACGGTTCGTACCGCTGGCGGGTGTCGGGTGAGGAGTTGGCGCGGATCGTGGCGGGCGTACGGGGCGAGGAGCCGCCGTACGCCGTCGGACGTGAGCGCGTACGGACGCGGGTCGTGCGGCACATTCAGCGGCAGGCCGAGTTGCGGGCGGGGCCGCCCACGAACGCGTGGATGCGGAAGATCGAGCGGGCGCGAGCCGTCGGCGAGTACGTCGACGCTGTGTGGCCCAGAGTGCGGCCGGAGGAGGTCGTCGCGGAGCTGCTCGCCGATCCGGACGTGCTGGCCGCGGCGGCGGACGGGGTGCTGGACGCGGACGAGCAGAAGGCGGTCCTGTGGGCGCGGCCGCCTCGGTCGTACAAGTCGGCGCGGTGGTCGGCGGCCGATCTCGTACTCCTCGACGAGGTGGCGGGGCTCGTGGAACACCCGGAGGGGTACGGGCACTTGGTGATCGACGAGGCGCAGGACCTGTCGCCGATGGAGTGCCGGGCGATCGGGCGGCGGGCGGCCTTCGGGTCGGTGACCGTGCTCGGCGATCTCGCGCAGGGGACCACGCCGTGGGCCGCCCGCGACTGGGCCGAACTGCTCGGGCATCTGGGGAAGCCGGAGGCCGCGGTGGTGCCGTTGACGACCGGGTTCCGGGTGCCGGGGGCGGTGGTCGAGCTGACGAACCGGCTGCTGGCGCGGCTGGATGTGCGGGTGCCCGCGGCTCGGTCACTGAGGAGTGACGGTGAGTTGCGAGTCCGGCGGGCGAGTCCGGGTGATGTCGTCGCGGAGACCGTCTCGGCCGTACGGGACGCGCTCGCGCACGAGGGGTCCGTCGGGGTCATCGCGGCCGACTCGGACGTCGTACGGGTCCGGGAGGCGCTCGGCGCCGCGGGCATCGGGACGGCGGGGCCCGACGAACTGGGCGCGCGGGTCGCGGTGTTGGGCGCCGGGGTCGCCAAGGGGCTCGAGTACGACCATGTCGTCGCCGTGGAGCCGGCGGCGATCGCGGAGGAAGAGGCGGAAGGCTGGGTGGGGATGAGGATGGGTGCGGGTGCGGGTGCGGGTGCGCGGGGGTTGCGTCGGCTGTATGTGGTGCTGACGCGGGCGGTGTCGCGGCTCGATGTGGTGCATGGGCGGCCGCTGCCGTTCGACTGAGGGCGCTGGACGGCGGCGGAGGGTCGCGCCTGCCCGCCCGCGCCGTCCGGCCGGTGAGCGGCGGCCCCGGCCGGTACGTCGGGCGGCCGATACGCCGGGTGCCGCTCACGGGTTAGGAGTGCTTCCGAACCCCTGTGGTGCTCAGGGGTGCGGTACGTCGAGTACGGGTATCAACTGCTCTTCCTCGTACGCCAGATGGGCTTCGAGCGCGTCCGTGAGGCGTTCGACTTCCTTGCGTACGAGGGTTGCGTCGCCCCCGTTGCCGGGGTCCGCGGTGTCGATGACCGTCTTCAACTCCTCCATGAGCGCGGCGATCTGCTCATGCTCCCGGCCCAGTCGGTCGATGGCCGGGGCGAGTTCGGGATGGCGGTCGGCGAGGAGCGGGAACATGGCGATGTCCTCGCCGGTGTGGTGGTTGTGCAGTCCCTGGCAGAGGGCCAGGCAGTTGACGCGCAGCTGGGCGCCGAGGGTGGTGGTGCCGGGGCTCGCTTCGGCGAACTCCTTGCGGATCAGGGCCAGTTCGCGGCGGAAGGCGTCGTGGACGAGCTTGAGGTACTCGGCCATCGAGGATGCGGTCACGTTCGGCGGGCCGTCGCTGGGGATCTCGTGCAGGGCGACCACGGGGATCACGCGGTCCGTCTTCGCCTGGTACTCGGCCCAGCCCGGGTCGCCCTCGACCGCGCGGGCGAAGGCCTGGTCGCGCTCTTCGCCCTCCAGGACGACGGCCCGTGCCTCGTATATGAACACCCCTGTTTCCACGGTGACTCGGGGGTGGGCGAGGAGGTTGTGGAACCAGTCCGGGTGCTTCGGCGAGCCGCCTGCCGAGCCGATGACCAGGACCCTGCCGTCGCCGTCGGGGAGGTAGCCGAGGGGGGTGGTGTACCGGGTGCCGGAGCGGGCTCCCGTGGTGGTCAGCAGGAGCAGCCGGGCTCCTTCGAAGTAGCCGCCGACCTGGCCGGCGTTGCTGCGGAACTCTTCGATGACTTGCTGATTGAAGTCGTTGGGCATTCTCTTCTTTCTTCTTCGGAGTTCTGTGAGTTCTGCGGATTTCCGCATCAGGGCAGGGCGAATTGCCACGGGGCGGCGAATGGCGCGCTGCCGTGGTGAAGGGAAGGGGAAGGGTGCGCGGATTCCCGACGGAGGGATCCGGGACACATCTGAGATGTACCTGGAAGGAAGTACCAGGAGAAGTACCTGAGATGTACCTGGGATGCGTCCGACACCAGGTGAAGACGTCGCGTGAGCATCGGCAAGGGGCGTACCGGCACGCGGATCACGGAGGAAAACACGCGTGGCGACGCAGCCGCCGTACTCAATACGCGGACTCAGAAAAAGGCGGGCCCCTGGCCCACCCCGACCTCACGCAGAGGCCGGGAACCCAACTCGCTCTTGGCCCATGGCCGACCCGGCAGTCACGGAGAAGACGTTAATGGAATGCGGGCGGTTGAGCAATGCCTTATTTCTGTGAAGACCCGTCGTGCGCCGCGAACTCATCGTCCAAAGGCTCAGCTCCGCAGTGGTTCTGCCAGTCGTCCCAGCAGTCCGGCGACCAGGGCGGTCTGGGCGGGCACGGTGTCGGGGTGGATGAACTCGCCCCGGGCGTGGGCGCCGTCGCCGACCGCGCCCATGCCGCACAGCACGGGCAGGCCGAGGGCGGCGACGAAGTTGGCGTCGCTGGCGCCGCCGACGGAGGCGTCGGGCAAGTCGTCGCGGCCCTGCTCGCGGGCGACCTCGCGGGCGAGGCCGAGGAGCGGGGCGGAGGCGGCGTTGAGGGTCATCGGCGGCCGGTTCCAGGCGTGTTCGATCTCGATGCGGACGCGGGGGTCGCTGACCTTGATGGCGTCCAGTTCGTCGTCGACACGGATCTGTTCGGCCTCGCTGGCGACCCGGATGTCGAGGCCGGCGGTGGCCTGCCCGGCGACGACGTTGGTGGCGGAGCCGCCCTTGATGAGCCCGGTGTTGATCGTGGTGCCCTTGTCGGGGGCGGCAACGGCCGCCGCGGCGACCACGAACTCGGACAGCGCGGTGATCGCGCTCGCCCCGTCCTGAGGCGCGAGCCCGGCGTGCGCCTCGACGCCGGTGGCCGTGACCCGGAAGATTCCGGAGCCCTTGCGGGCGGTCTTGACCGCGCCGTGGGCGGTCGGCTCCAGCACCAGCGTGACGTCGGCCTTCTGCGCGACCTCCTCGATCACCGGCCGCGAGGACAGGGAGCCGATCTCCTCGTCACCGTTGAAGAGAAAGGTGACGGTGGGCACGGGCGCCCCGCTCTCCCGGGCCAGCTTCAGGGCCCAGATCCCTTGCGCCAGGCCGGTCTTCATGTCGAAGATGCCCGGCCCGCTGAGCTTCGCCCGACCGTCGTCGGACGCCTCCGGCTGCTCCCATCCTGCGAGGGTGCCGGTCGGCCATACGGTGTCGTAGTGGCCGACGAGCGCGACGTGCCCGGTGCCGGTGCCGGTGTAGGTCAGAGTGAGGGTGTCGCCGCACTCGCCGCCGGGGTGGCGCTGTTCGTGATCGGGCCGGCCGAGCCGCTGGACGGCCACCTCGCGCAGGAGATCCAGGCCCGCCGCGAGGCCGGGCAGGTCGTAGCTGCTGGTCTCGTGGCGGACGAGGGTCAGGATGTCGGTGACGATCTCCGAAGAGACCTGCTGGGCGCGGGCGGTGAGGGCGGCGGCAGCGGGGGATGCGGGGGATGCGGGCATGATCTGCTCCATCTGCTTTCTCGTACGGAGGTGGGGGGGTGGCGTTCCTTCGCCGAGAGGCCGGAAGGGCGAAGGACGGCAGGGCGAAGGGTGGAAGGGCGGGTTCAGCTGATGCCGAACGGGATGCCCAGCAGGTACCAGGCCACGAAGAACGCGATCCAGACGACCCAGACGACGGCGGCGATCGGGATCGTGAAGGAGGCCAGGGTGCCGATGCCGGCGGACTTGCGATGCTGCTGGATGAAGCCCAGCGCCATCACGAAGTACGGGCTCATCGGGGTGACGCAGTTGGTCACCGAGTCGGCGACGCGGTAGACGGCCTGAGTGGTCGCGGGCTCGATCCCGATGAGCATCAGCATGGGTACGAGGACGGGGGCGGCCAGGGCCCACAGGGCGGAACCGCTGGTGATGACGAGGTTCATGAACGTGATCAGCACGGCGACGCCGACCAGCACGGTCCAGCCGTGCATGTCCACGTCGCGCAGCGTCTCGGCGCCCTTGACGGCGAGGATGTTGCCGATGTTCGTCCACTTGAAGTACGCGAGGAACTGGGAGATCGCGAAGAACAGGACGAGGATCGGCGCCATCGACCGGGTGCCGTCGACCATCGCGGCGATGATGTCGCGGGATGCGGAGAAGGTGCCGGTCATCCGGCCGTAGACGGTGCCGAGCACGGCGAAGAACACGCCCAGGACGAGCGCCATCCCGCCGATCAGTACGGAGTCGACGATGCTGCCGCCCTCGCCGCGCAGTGGTGAGGACGTGGGAATCATGGCCACCGCCAGGAACGCGATGAAGCCGAGGGCGACAAGGCCGGTCACGCGCAGCGCACGGCGCTGCTGCGCGGTCACCTCGATCGCCTCCAGCTCTGCGGCGTTCGGCGCGGCGACCGGCTCGTCGGGCTCCAGGTCCGAGCGGCGGGCGAGGACCTTGTCGACGACGAGGGTGATCACCAGCGCCACGAGGACGGACGAGCCGAGCCCGAAGAAGTAGTTCGCGACCGGGGTGACGACCTGGTCGGCGTCGATGGTGTGGGCGGCGGCGGTGGAGATCGACGACAGCAGTACGTCGGTCGTGGTCAGCGACGGGGAGGCGTCGTAGCCCGCGGAGATCGAGACGTAGGCGACGATGCAGCCGAGCACCGGGCTGCGGCCCGCCGCACGGAAGACCAGTGCGCCGAGCGGGATGAGGGTGACGTAGGCGGCGTCGCCGGCGACATGGCTGACCATGGCCGTCATCGACAGGGCGAAGGTGAGGTACCTGCCCGGCACCCGCGCGACCATGCGGCGCAGCAGCGCCGAGAACAGCCCGCTCCTCTCGGCGACGGCGATACCGAACATCACGGTGAGGATGGTGGCCAGCGGCGGGAAGGCCGCGAAGTTCTCGACGGCTCCCTCGACGGCCATGGTGAGGCCGTCCTTGCTGAGCAGGTTCTCCACCTTGATGGTCTCGTGCGTGCCGGGGTGCACGGCGCTCACGCCGACCGCCGCCAGCACGGCACTGAGGACGGCCACGACCCCCGCGAGGATCCAGAACAGCCAGAACGGGTTGGGCAGTTTGTTACCGATCTTCTCGATCGCCGCGAAACCCCGGAACGCGATACGCAGGACTCTCGACTGTGGCTCGGTCGACTGTGACTCGGTCGGCTGGGGCTGGGGCGGTTGGGGCGGCTGTGGCTGGGCGGAGGTGGCACTCATCGGTACCTCTTCGTGCGATTGAGGGATGTTCCTGCGAACAATGGCACCGCGATGAGAGATTCTCTAGCCCCTGGGTGTAACAGTGGGATTAATCGGCGGTCTAAGGTGGGGCACCATGACCCGTCCTCTCCTCGACGAGCTCGACCGGCGCCTCATCGGGGCGCTGCACCTGGCACCCCGGGCCACCTGGGACGACATCGGCGGGATCCTGACCGCGGACGCCAGCACGCTCAAACGCCGTTACGACCGGTTGCACGAGGCCCGGATGGTCCGCGTGATCGGGCAGGCCGACTGGGGCATGCACTCCACGGCGATGCCGGTCCACGTTTTCCTGGACATCACCGGCGAAACGCCGCTGGCCGTCCTCGACCGGCTCCGTGACCTGCCCCACCTGCAGCTCCTGGCGCAGATCTCCGGCGACTACCCGCTCTACGCGGTCGTCCATGCCCCGTCGGAGGCGGCCACCAGCGAGGCGATCGACCGGATGTTCTCCGTGCCCGGCGTCCGCCGCGTCAACGCTCTGCCCGCCCTCAGCACCCTGCGCCGGGGCATCACGTGGGACCCCCAGTTCCTCGCCGACACCGAGCGGACCGAACTGCTGAAACTGACCGGCGCCCGCCCGGAAGGCGCCGCGACCGCGACACCACCCGCAAAGCCCCTCAGCGAGACCGAGCGCACCGTGGTGACCCAGCTGATCCAGGACGGCAGGGCCTCCGCCGCGAGCATCGCCCGAGCCGCGGGCCTGGCCACCTCCACCGCGCACCGCGTCGTCCGCCGGGTCCTCGACGAACGATGGGTCCAACCGCGCCTGGAGATCGTGTCGGAATGGCTGGGCTTCCAGACCCCCTTCATGCTCCGCCTGCGGGTCGCACCCGGCGAAACCGCCGACGTCATGCGCCGTATCGACCAGCTCCCCCAGACCCGGCTCGTCGCCCACGTGGCCAGCGACATGTCCGTCCTCGCCACCGGCCTGGTCGCCGACCGCTCCACCCTGGCGCTCTTCATCGACAACGAACTCGCCAAGATCCCCGGCATCCTCACGGCCAGCGTCCACGTCATGCTCGCCGAACCGCGCCGCTACTGGCTGGACCGGGACCTGACCTCCGGCCTCGGACCATTCCACGCGCCGACGCTGCTGTAAGCCCCTGATGACGCCGGCCGGCCAAGTCACATCTCAACGGCCGTGGAGACTCTCCCGGTCAGTCCGGCCGCGGTCTGGGTGACGTGCTGGGCCAGTAGTTCGGCCGCGGTGTCGGCGTCGCGGGCCAGCGCCGCCTCCTCCAGCCGGCGGTGCTCACGGGCGTCGTCCCGGTCGGTGCGGCGCGCCGACCAGCGGCGCGCCAGCTCGCTGGCGGTCCACATCCGGTCGAAGGTCTCCAGCAGAACGGGGTTGCCGCAGCCCTCCAGCAGGGTGCGGTGGAATGCCCGGTGGGCTTCGGACCATGCGCTGCTGTAGTACTCGCCCTCCTCCGGCACGTACGCCGGGGTGCGGGCCAGACGGTGGTGGGCCGCTCGTACGCGGGCCTCCCAGTCGACGTCCCCGCGCTCGATGGACATGCGCAGCACGAGCGGTTCGATGGTCCGGCGAGCCTCCGCGATCTCCTGCCAGCGGCGGTCGGAGACGGCCGGGACGGCGAAGCCGCGGTTGGGCAGCCGGTCGGCGAGACCCTCGCCGACCACCCGCACGAGCGCCTCACGCACGACGGCCAGACTCACGCCCTGTTCCTTGGCGAGGTCCTGCGGTTTGAGGGCGTCACCGGGGGCGTACACCCCACGCATGATCGCGTCCCGCAGGTGTGCGTAGACCTGCTCGGAGAGCATCTGCTTCCCCGGTGAGGTCGAGGTGTGGCCCGTCTGAGTCATGCCCTCAGCGTAGACGATCCAATAGATAATCGATTATCAGTGTTATGGTCGATCCAGCGGCCGATGAAAGGCGGCGGCGGTGCCTCTGCGCGATGCCGTGGACCCCGTCGGCCGCATCTCGGCCACCCCACAGCACGGCCTGACGGCCTGAAAGGAACGACGCGATGAGCGCCAACGACCCCTTCGCCCGCCTCCCCGAGGCGGCCTCCTTCACCGTTACCAGCACCACCGTCACCGACGGCGCCGCCTGGTCGCCCGAGCAGTACTCCTCCGGCGTCCCCGGCGGGAAGGACGTCTCCCCGCAGCTGTCCTGGAGCGGCGCCCCGGAAGGCACCAAGAGCTACGCCGTCACCGTCTACGACCCCGACGCCCCCACCGGGTCCGGGTTCTGGCACTGGGCGGTCGCCGACATCCCCGCCACCGTCACCGCGCTGCCCGAGGGCGCCGGCGACGACACCGGTTCGGGCCTGCCCGAGGGCGCCTTCCAACTGCCCAACGACGCCCGGGCGGCCCGCTACATCGGCGCCGCTCCGCCGGCCGGGCACGGCCCGCACCGCTACTTCGTCGTGGTGCACGCCCTCGACGTCGAGTCCATCGGCGTCCCGGCCGACGCCACCCCGGCCGTCCTCGGCTTCACCATGGCCGGCCACATCCTCGGCCGCGCGGTCCTGACCGCCACCGCCGAAACTCCCGCCTGACGGACGGCATGTCCCCACTCATCGACACGACCGGGACGTATCTCCGTACGATCCTGGAGCTCGAGGAGGAAGGCGTGTTCCCCATGCGCGCCCGTATCGCCGAGCGCCTGGACCAGAGCGGCCCCACCGTCAGCCAGACCGTCGCCCGCATGGAGCGCAACGGTCTGCTGCACGTCGCCGCCGACCGGCATCTGGAGCTGACGCAGGAGGGCCGTCGGCTGGCCACGCGCGTGATGCGCAAGCACCGGCTCGCGGAGTGCCTGCTCGTCGACATGATCGGGCTGGAGTGGGAGCAGGCCCACGCCGAAGCCTGCCGTTGGGAGCACGTGATGAGCGAGGCCGTCGAACGCCGCGTCCTTGAGCTGCTGCGGCACCCGACCAAGTCGCCCTACGGCAACCCGATCCCGGGCCTGGAGGAACTCGGCGGGAAGAGCACCGTGGATCCGTTCCCCGACGAGAGCGACGAGAGCATGGTCAGGCTCAGCGACCTCGTTCCCGGGCCGAACGGCGCGAGTGCGGTCGTACGGCGCATCAGGGAGCTGATCCAGACCGACCCCCAATTGATGTACTCCCTGCGGCACGCCGGGGTGCGGCCCGGCGCGGTCGTGAGCGTGACGTCCTCGCCCGGCGGCGTGATGGTCAGCGGCGGCGGGGAGGCCGCCGAAGTCCCCACGCAGACCGCCGCGCACGTCGTCGTGGCCAGGCGCTGAGCCCAGCCGGGCGCCGGCCTGTGCCGTGGCCCGTGCAGGCAGGGGGTGGCCCTCGACCACGATCGTGGTCGAGGGCCACCCGCGCACCTACTGAGCTGGTCGTGGCCCGCCGCCTGAGGCTCAAGTCGCCTGTTGACCCTGCTCGTTGATCATCTTGAACATGGCTTGGGCTGTGTTGTTTTCGGACTCGATCCCGTGGACCTCGGTGCCGTCAAACGTGACTGGTTCGGAGCTGCGGGCGAACATGGCCTGTTCGTACTCGGTGAGCGCGACCTCGATGTCGTCGGGATGCGCGGCGAGGGTCTTGCCCAGTTCGGCGCCGTCGAGCATGGCCAGGTTGGCTCCTTCGCCGTTCGGGGCCGCGAGGTGGGCGGCATCACCGAGCAGCGTCACCCCCGGCTCCCGGCCCCACCGGTGCTCGGCCGGCAAGGCGTGGTGAGGGCGCAGAGCAGGCGCGATATCGGCGTCCGTGATCAGCGCGGTGAGCTCCGGCGCCCAGCCGTCGAACTCCCGCGCGATGCGCGCGGCCGCGGCGGAGGCATCGGTGAAATCGATGGCGGCAAACCAGTCCAGCGGCCGGGACAGTGCCACGTAGGCGTGCAGGGTGTCACCGCTTTCCCGGTGAGCGTGGATCTCCTTGCCCGGCGAGGGCGCGATCATCGACCCGCCGCCGACCACCTTCGCGGAGTCGGTGTGCCGGGTGTCGGCGTCGAACAGGTAGGTCTCGACGAACGACGTGCCGACGTACTCGGGTGCGGCGTCGGAGAGCAGCGGCCGGACCCGCGACCAGGCGCCGTCCGCGCCGACCAGCAGGTTCGTGACGACGGTGCCGCCGTCGGCGAACGTCACCTCATGGCGGCCCTCGCCGAGGGCACGGGTGCCGCTGACCTTGTGCCCCCACCGGACGGTGCCGGCCGGGAGCGAGTCGAGCAGGATCCTTCGCAGCTCCCCGCGCTGCACCTCGGGGCGTCCGCCCGTGCCGTCGTCGGCCATCTCGTGCAGAACGGTCCCGTCCTGCTCGACGAGCCGCATCGTCTGGCGGCCCTCGATGACGATGGCGTGGAACTCGTCCATCAGGCCGGCCGCCTGGAGTGCGAGCTGCCCGTTGTAGTCGTGGATGTCGAGCATCCCGCCCTGCGTGCGTGCCGTCGGGGCGGACTCGGCCTCGTAGACCGTGACCGGGATTCCGTGGACGTGCAGGACGCGGGCCAGGGTGAGTCCGCCGAGTCCGGCGCCGATGATCGTGACGGGGGTGTGCATGGTGGCTCCTCGGGGTCGGGACCGCCCCGTGATCTCCGGCGGCCGATTCCGGAAAGGTGCCAGGCCCCGCCGACAAGCCACTTACATGGGACGGACAGCCCCTGACAGATGACCGACACGCACCCGGAAGGGCGCGCAGCTCGGCGTCTGGATCGATCGTGCTCATGTCCGCGGTCTCGGGTCGCTCCCCACGCTCAGGACGGCGGACCATAGCGGGCAGCGATCGCGGCGGCGCGGTTGCACAGGGAGGTGCGCAGCCACTGCGGGGCCAGGACTTCCGCGTCGGTGGCGTACTGCCACAGGGCCCACTCGGCGTGTCGCGAATCCTGGAAGATCACGTTCAGCCGCAGCCAGCCGTCCGCGTCGGCTTCCTCGACGCACACGGCCAGGGCGGTGCCAACCAGGTGCTCCCGCCGCGCCGGGTCCACCCGTACCAGTACGGCGACCTTGTCACCGCCGGTCCGGAACTGCGCGTTGCGTTCCTGCCAGGCTCGGTCCAGGTCGACGGTGTCCGGTCGCTGCGCGGGTTCGTCGAGTTCCTCGGCGGCCAGCACCCGGGACAGCCGGTAGGTGCGGTCCTCGCCGGCTCTCTTGGCCAGCAGGTAACCCTGTTCCCGTACGGTGACCAGGCCGATCGGGTCCACCGTGCGCCACTTCGGGGCCTGGTCCACTGCCCCATAGTGGATACGCAATCTGTGTCCGGCGAACACCGCGCGCCGGACCTCGGCCACGATGGCGTCGGACATCTCCTCGATGGCCACGCGGCGCGAGAGGAGATCGGTCTCCGGGTCGATGAGTAATCGCTGCGCCGCATCGGCCGCCGTGTCCCGAAGGCCCTCGGGCAACGCGTCGACCACCTTGAGCATGGCCGAGGCGAGCGCCGAACCGAGGCCGAACAGCTGTGCGCCGCGCCGCGATCCGGCGACCAGCAGGGCAAGCGCCTCGTCGTGATTCAGTCCGGTGAGCGCCGTCTGGAAGTCGGGCAACAGCGCGAAACCGCCGTGTCGGCCGCGCTCGGCGTAGACCGGGACGCCGGCCGTGGACAGCGCCTCGATGTCACGCAGCACTGTGCGGGTGGATACCTCCAGCTCGCGGGCCAGTGTCTCCGCGGTCATCCGGCCGCGCTGACGCAGCAGGAGCACCAGGGAAACCAACCGGTCGGCGCGCATGCGAAAACCCTAACCAAATACATGACTGAAGATGTCACCTTTTGCTGGAAGGGTCTGTTACGCGACGACAAAGCCCGGCGAATGCCGGGCCGTTGAACGTACGCAATTCAGCAAACCTAATGGATGGAGCGAGTCGGCGATGGAACGTAACGCGGTCAATCCGGTGACGTGGTCGGTCGAGATGGGCTTCAACCAGGGCGAGGTCGTCTCCGGGCACTCGCGGACCCTGTACATCTCGGGGCAGACCGCGATGAGCAAGGAAGGCAAGCCCGAGCACGACGGTGACATGGCGGCGCAGCTGGCGCTGAGTATCGACAACATCGAGGCGGTGCTCGCCGAGGCCGGCATGTCCCTCCCGAACCTCGTCCGGCTCAACGTCTACACGACCGACGTCGACCTGCTCTTCCATCACTACGGCGTGCTGGCGGGCCGGCTGGGCGCCGCCGAGGTCGCGCCGACCACCACCATGCTCGGTGTGACGCGCCTGGCGATCCCCGGCCAGATGGTCGAACTCGAGGGCACCGCCGTCGCGTGATGTGACCCCTTCTCCTCCAGGAGGATCTCACCGTGCTGCCGACCTCGGCGGGGGAGCGCCGAGGTCGGGACAGTCACCGCTCCCGGACTGCGTAGGTCAGGTGGGTCACCCGCTGCGTCGGCTCCGCGCGGACCGGCTCCAGGGCCACGCGGCCCGCGTCCACGCCCTCGAACAGGCGGATTCCGGAGCCGAACAGTACGGGTGAGAGCGCGATCGAGCACTCGTCGATCAGGCCGGCGTTCACGTACTCCAGGATCGTCGCGCCGCCGCCCGCGATACGGACGTCTCGGTCGCCGGCGGCCTCGCGGGCCTGGTCGAGCGCGCTCTCGATGCCGTCGTTGACGAAGTGGAAGGTGGTCCCACCCGGCCGCTCCCAGGGGTCACGCTTCTCGTGCGTCACGACGAAGACCGGCGTGTGGAACGGCGCCTCCTCCGGCCACGCCTGCTCGCCGGCGTCGAACATGCGCTTGCCCATGACGCTCGCGCCGGTGCGCTCGAACGTCTCCCGCAAGATGTCGTTGTCACGCCCTTCCTCGCCGCCCTCGCCGAGCTTCAGGTTTTCCCGGAAGAACCGCTGCGGGAAGACCCACTGCTGCAGTTCCATCCACTGCTGCCCCATCAGGTCCCCGAGGGACTCGGGCGCGATGAAGCCGTCCAGCGACATGGACACGCTGAAGAACACCTTTCCGGCCATCAGTCCTCAACTCCCTTCCGAACGCTCTCGGTCACGTAGGCAGCAAGGTTGCTCAGGGTCTGCCGGCCGCCCTCGATCGCGTGGTACTTCTCGACCGCCTGGTCGCGCAGTTCCTTGGTGCGGAACACCGTGCGCATCTCGATCCGGGTCGCCGCGCCGTCGGGCGTGAACGTGAGGACCGACTCGAAGGCGTTCGGGTCGCCGCGGGACTCGCCGTGCAGCAGCGCGATCCGCTCCGGCGGGACGATCTCGGTCCAGGAGATCCACTCCTGGTAGTCCGTCCCGTCCGGTCCGTGCATCACGAAGTCCCACTCCCCGCCGACGCGGAACTCGAAGGACCGCGTCGTGGTGGTGAACCCCTCCGGCCCCCACCACCGCGACAGGTGCCGGACTTCGGTGAACGCCTCGAACACCAGCTCCCGTGGGGCACTGATGACCCGGGAGATCACGATCTCGCGGTCGGCCGTCGCGGACTGCGCCCGGCGCTCCTCGTCCTGTCGCGCTCATCAGCTACTCCTCCTGCTTTGCCTGCCTGAGGTCCTGCACGTACGCGTCCAGCCGGTCGAAGCTCTCGTTCCAGAACCGCTCGAACCCGCCGGTCCACTCGTGGACCGGTCGCAGCCCACGGGCGTCCAGGCCGTACAGGCGCTGCTTGCCTGCCTTGCGGTCGCGCACCAGCCCGACCTCCCGGAGCACCCGCAGGTGTTTGGACGCTCCCGGCTGGGTCATCCCCAGCTCCTGGGCCAACTCGGTCACCGGCCGCTCACCCGCCCGCAGCAGCACCAGGATCTCCCGGCGCTGCGGCTCGGCGATCGCGTTGAAGACATCCGACGTCGTCGCTGCTCGTGCCATGGCAGCCATCGTATGCCTATATCGGCATACGTCAAACGGAGAACATCAAGCGGAGAGGATCAAGCGGGTCTTGTCGGATGACGACTGTGACCGCTGTCAGCGGCTGCAGCACGGCAACGGCCGGCGGGTGAGCCGCCACCGGCTGGTGGCCGACGCCACGTCGACGTCATCGCCAACCCGGTGTCGGGCCGCGACATCCGGCGGCTCGTCGCGAGCTCGTCCGTGTTCCCCAACGCCGAGAAGGCCGCATGGGTGGTCCGGCTGACGGCCGGCCGCCGGGGCGCTCGGCGTGGGCCGCGTGCTGGTGTCCACCGACACCCTCGGGGTCTCCGCGGCGGTCCTGCGGGAGTCGCGCCGCCGCGCAGAGGCGGGCGCCCCCGGTCGAAGCTGCGCACCAGCGGGCACGCACCACACCGGGTGGTCGGGGCGGCCGAAGTTGCTGCCGACGACCGTCCAGGTCCCGTCTTCGGCCCGATGGGCGGACAGGGGCGTGGCGCGTGGGGCTCCGGTGCGGTGCCCGGTGGTGCCCAGCACGATGGTGTCCAGGAAGAGGCGGCTCGGCAGCATGCGGCCCCGGGTCAGGCGGTGGATGAGCAGATCGCACTGGGGCAGCACGTGGGCGGCGAGCCGGGTGACGGCGCGGTTGGTGGCAAGGCGGGCGATGAGGGGATGTGTCATGAGCCGGTCTCTTCCGTCCGGTGCGGAACGGGCCGGTACGGCAGGTGCTGGGGCGGGCGTTGGTCGGGCCGGCCGCTCACGGGCCAGGCAGCGCAGGCGCGTTCGGCCATCGCGGTAATGGTGAGTGCCGGGTTGACGCCCAGGTTGGTGGGGACGGTGGAGGCGTCGGCGATGTGCAGGGTCGGGTAGCGGTGGACCCGGTGGTAGAGGTCGGCGACGCTCGTGGCGGGGTCACTGCCGATCGGGCAGCCGCCCATCAGGTGCGCGGTGACCGGCAGCCCCAGGGCGGTGTTCCACAGCAGACCGGCCCGGCCGCCGATGTGCCGGGCGTAGTGGTGCGCCACGGCCTCGGCGGCAGCCAGCCGTACGGGTTCGGGCCCCGGGCTTCCCGGGCGGAAGGTCATCTTCCCGAGGCGGTAGTGGCTGGTCAGGTGTGAGTCGCCTTGTTCCATGGCAAAGAGCACGGCGGTACGACGGCCGAAGTCCCGCCAGGGGAGCCGGGCCGATCGTGCGAGCAACGCTGCGGGATGCGAGCCCGGCCCAAGTCTGCACAGCTGGACCAGCAGGTCCGGGTGTGGTTGCAGCGCGGAGCTGATCGCGACGCCCGGTCCCACGTCGAAGCCTGGCGCGGACACGGTGGCGAACACCTCGCGGTTGGTCCGCGTCCGTGTGCCCAGTGCCTGCGACAGCTTCGGAAGGTGGGGCCGTGAGCGGTGCAGGAGTTCCACGGTCCCCCACGCGCCGCCGGCGAGCACGACCTGATGCGCGGTCAGCACCGCTCGGCGTCGTGTGATGCCGCTGTTCTGGAGCGTGTGCACCTGCCAGGTGCCGTCCGGCTGCGGGAGCAGTCTGCGGGCCTCGGTCAGGTGCCGGATGTCGGCCCCTGACCGTTCGGCCAGATGCAGGTAGTTGTGGTCGAGGGAGTTCTTCGCGCCGGCACGGCAGCCGAGGGTGCAGCGTCCGCATTCCGTGCAGCCGGCCCGAGCAGGCCCGCGGCCGTCGAAGAAGGGGTCGGGCACGGTCCGGTCGGGCGGGCCGAAGTGGATGCCCACGCGGGTGGCGTGGACGCTTGTGGATACCCCGAGTGCATCGGCCGCCAGCCGCAGGACGTCATCGCCCGCCGTCGGCCGGGGCACTTCGGTCGTGCCCAGCATCCGTTCAGCCAGCGCGTAGTACGGGGCGAGTTCCGCCTCCCACTCGAGGGCCGGGTCCCAGCAGGGGGCCCGGAACACCGGTGCGTCGGGCCGGTAGTGCACCCCCGCGTAGACGAGAGACCCGCCACCGACCCCGATGCCCGTCAGGGCGATCAGCCGGCGGCGCACCCGCAGCCGTACGATGCCCCGGCACCCGAGCCAGGGCGCCCACAGCAGGCGATGCGCCTGCCAGGGGGATGCGGCGAAGTCCTCCGGCCGCCACCGCCGCCCGGCCTCGACGACCGTGACGCGGTAGCCCTTCTGCGCCAGACGCAGCGCCGTCACGCTACCGCCGAACCCGGAGCCCACGACGATCACGTCGCACGACCCTGCCCCGCCCCAACCAGTCGTCACAGCCAGTACATTACCGATCGCTGAACGCGATCGTGATCGACCGAGAGAGAGCCCGTGGCTGTTTCCGCGTCTCCCCCCGCCGTGCCGACCGCTCCCGGAGCTCTGCCCCTGCTCGGGCACGGCCTGAGGATGGTGTGTGATCCGCTCGGCTTCATGGCGTCGCTCAACGAGCTCGGCCCCCTGGTGCGGATGCGGGGCCCGGCCTTCACCCCCGATGTCTACGTGGTCAACTCACCGGAACTCCTGCATCAGGTCCTGGTGACCGACGCCCGCAGCTACGCCCAGGGCAGGATCACCGCGGGAATCGGCTCCCAGTTCGGCGTCGGCCTGGTGATGGACATGGACTTCGAGGGACTGACTCTCTTCGCATCGCACCGCCGGCACCGTCGCGCCGTGCAACCGGGTTTCCACCCGCGACGGATCGCCGCCCGGACCCCGGAGGTCCGGCGGGCCACACAGGAAGCCATCGCCCGGTGGCACCCGGGGGAGACGGTCAGGGTGGACAAGGCGATGGCCCAGCTCGCCTACCGGGTCAACGCCCGCGCCGTGTGCGGCGACACCCCGGTCCTCGGTCAGGTGGCGGCCGGCCTCGCGATCCTGTCCTCCCGGACCACCCAAGGCCTGTACTGGCGCCTCGCCCTTCCCGGACTCGCCCACCTCAGGCATGTGCCGGGCACCGGCCGGTTCCGGCGCGCCCTGTCCGATCTGCGCACTGCCGTCGCGGCCGCCCTCGTCCATCACCGCAGCCAGGGCGGGACCGGCGACGATGTCCTCTCCCTGCTCCTGCAAGCCCGCTACGCCGACACCGGCGAAGCGCTCGGCGACCAGCAGATCATCGCCGACACGCTGTTCCTGGTCTGGGCCGCGGTGCACGGCTTGAAGGACGTACTGCCCCATGTCTTCTACGAACTGGCACGTCATCCGGACGTGGAACAGCGTGTGCACGAGGAGATCGACTCCGTTCTCGGCGACCGCCCCGTACAGGCCGAGGACCTGCCCGAACTCGAGTACACCCGGCGCGTCGTCAAAGAGACCCTGCGACTGCACCCGGCAGTCTGGATGCTGGCCCGGCGCAGCCTCGTCCCCGTACGCCTCGGCCCGGTCGAGCTCCCCGCAGGCGCCGAACTCGCCTATTGCACCTACGCGGTTCACCGAAACCCCGCGATCCACCCCGATCCGCTGCGTTTCGATCCCGACCGCTGGCTGCCCGACCGTGCGAAGGCCCTGACACGCTGCGCCGATATCCCCTTCGGCGCGGGGGTACGCAAATGCATCGGCGACGCCCTGACGATGAATCAGATCCTCACCGCCCTGGCCACCATCGCCGGCCGCTGGCAATTGCGCACCGTGCCCGGGCACCGCTACCGGCCGCACGCCCGCGTCGTCATCTCTCCCGGCGAGCTGCCCATGACCTGCCACCCCCGCGGCGCATAGCCCAGGCGACGCGGACCGGGCCCGTTCCACGTTTCCTCGGCCTCGTCCCGCAGCAGCCCTGGCAGCGAACGCACGGTGTCACCGCGAGGGTTCCTCCTCCGCGTACGTAGGACGAAACCGGTACATGACGGTCGGGAACCTGTGTTGCGCCCCGGACGTCACCGAGCGCGGTGGCCCGCCCAGGGCCGCCACAGCCGCGGCCCCCTACTGGTGCGCCGCCTGGCCGGCCGGACACCGGCGGCGGAGCCGGCCGTTCGCGGCGGGACTGCCGGTGCTGCACCCGGCAGTCAACCTCGGCGAGGCGGTTGCAGGGCCGGGTTACGCAGCAGCCGGGAGCCACGGGACCAGCGGGCACCGGATACAGGGCAGCACACCCCATGACCAGCGCTGCCATCGCACAACCCCGGATGGTGCCGCAAATTGAGCGAGCGTACGGCGCAGATGGCCCGGACCGGGCTGCCAGAGGAAGGTCAGGCGACCAGCTGTCGCTGCACTGCCTGGGCGTCGATCAGATAATTCATCTCATAGAAGCGCCCGTTACGAACCTTGTGGAAGGCGTACTCGGCATACTCGACCGTGGCGCCGGTGGGGGGCACGCCGAACCACTCCTTCGCGGGCGTGCCCTTGTTGAACAGACGGGCCGCCACTCGGTCACCGTCGATGGCGAGGTCCTTGACCCGCCAGGTGAAGTCCGGGACCGCGTCGGCGTGGCCCTCCTGGTCCGCGATGACGTCGTCCCGCGTGACCGGGTGGCCGTTCATGATGAGTTCGTCGTGGATGAATTCGGTCATGCGGTGAAACTCATGAGCGTTGAGCGCATCGATGTAGCGCTGGAAGAAATCGCGCAGTTCGGCGTCAGACATGATTGCCTCTCAGTTCCCGG
This sequence comes from Streptomyces scabichelini, assembly GCF_011045015.1. Taxonomy (GTDB): domain Bacteria; phylum Actinomycetota; class Actinomycetes; order Streptomycetales; family Streptomycetaceae; genus Streptomyces; species Streptomyces scabichelini. Next base: position 44,672 of record NZ_JAAKZY010000022.1, read on the forward strand.
ATCGGGGTGTTTCCGGATGGTGATGATGTGCGACGCACTTGCACGGTCTCGCCGTGGCGGCCGTCGCTGAAGGCAGGAATCTCGACTGCGGGTACGTCCGCTCTGGGCGTGCCGGCGGCGCCCTCCCCTGGTTGTCCGCTTCCCTGTGTGTCACCCGTTCCCTGGGTGTCACCCGGCGGTCCGCTCAGATCTGGTTCATTCCGCCGTCGACGTAGAGATTGGCGCCGTAGACGAAGCTGCTGTCCGACGAGGCGAGGAAGGTCACGGCGGCGGCGATCTCGTCGGGGTCGGCGAACCGCTTGGGGGGCAGGCCGGCCGCGACGGTCTCCAGCATCTCCCTGGCGCGATCGCCGAAAGCCGCTTCCCACATGGGGGTGTTCACCGGGCCCGGCGAGATCGCGTTGACCCGGATACCCCGGCTGCCGAGCTCGTCGGCCCAGGCGCGGGCGTAAGCCCGCACGGCCGCCTTCGATGCTCCGTAGGCGCTCATGCCCGCCGCGCCCCCCTCGGCGGCGGTGGAGGCGGTGAGGATCACCGAAGCGCCGTCGTTGAGCAGCGGGAGGGCCTTCTGCACAGTGAGGAAGGTGCCCTTGACGTTGGTGTCGAAGACCGCGTCATGGATGTCCTCGGTGAGCTCGTCCAGCGTCGCGAGGAGGTTGATGCCCGCGTTGGCGAACACCACGTCCAGGCCCTGCCCGTGCTCTCGCACGCGCTCGTACAGGCGGTCCACGTCGGCCGCGACGCTGGCGTCACCGGACACCGCGGTGGCGTTGCCGATGGCGGCGGCGGCCTTCTCCAGCTCGGTTTCGCGCCGGCCGGTGATGAACACGTGCGCGCCCTCGGCCGCGAATCGCTTCGCAGTCGCCAGGCCGATCCCGGCGCTGCCGCCGGTGACGACTGCGGTCTTACCCTCAAGCTGTCCCATGACTATGACCTCCCCAAATTCAAGTACCGATCGGTACCGAACGAGACTGTAACACCTTCCGTACCGACCAGTGCAAAAGAGGTACGATCGATTGCATGGAGACACGACGGAAGGCACCGATCGGCCGACCGAGAGGCTTCGACACCGACCAAGCTCTTGAACACGCCATGCGGGTCTTCTGGGAACAGGGCTACGAAGGCGCCAGCCTCACCGACCTGACCAGCGCCATGGGCATCACCCGGACCAGCATGTACGCGGCCTTCGGCAACAAGGAGGACCTGTTCCGCAAGGCCCTGGAGCGCTACACCGAGGGCCCCGCCTCGTACGGAGCGCGTGCCATGCAGGAGCCGACCGCCCGGCAGGTGGCCACCGCGTTCCTCAACGGCTCCGTCCGGGCCACCACCCGCCCCGGCTGCCCCACCGGATGCCTCGGCGTCCAAGCGTCCCTCGCCGCCGGCGACCCGGGACGCAAGGCCCGCGACGACCTCATCGCCTGGCGCAACGAGCACACCTCCCTCCTCCGCGACCGGTTCAAGCGAGCCGTCGACGAAGGCGACCTGCCCCCCGGCACCGATCCCGGCCTGCTCGCCCGCTACCTCATGACCGTGGCCAACGGCATCGCGGTCCAGGCCGCCAGCGGCACCACCCGCGACGACCTGCAACACGTGGCCGACATGGCCCTCCGGAGCTGGCCACCAGCCACGGGCCCGACTCAGCCGAGCGGCTGAGCCGGCACTGTCCGCCTCGTCCGGGCACGAGCCCCGACCGCAGGCGGGGCACTCCGCCCTGCCGACCAACCTTCGGTGCGACGGAACAGCCAGGTCACCAGTGACCCGACCCGTCTCAGTGAAGGTGAACCAGCGTGATGCTGTGACCTGTGGTGGTTCAGATTGAGCGCGCCGGGCTTGCTGACTTCTACCGGCAGGCAGGGAAAGGCCGCGCCGCGCTCGGCCGGCAGCTCGTGGCAGGTCTCGGGGCGTCTCCGTCTCTGAGCCGCACCCTCGGGCTGATTCCGCGCTCGCGTACGGGCAGTCCGCGCAGCGTGTCACAGACGCCGGCAACGGAAGCGGGGTGAGCACGGCGTGCGCCCGCTTCCCCGCAGCCTCGACCCGCTCGACGACGAGACCCTGATCGGCTTCATCCTCCGCCTCGCCTATCGCAACGGCACGGCATCGGCCCAAGTCGCCGCCAGGATGGGATTGTTGGACGAAGGGAGTGGCAGCGCCGTCATCGTTTCGCCCTGGCTTCTTGCAGACATGGACAAGCCGCGCCTTGTGCGGGTGGCCCGCGCGGCACAGCTGACCGTGGCGGAGGCCGGCACGTTGTTGCTCGCCCCGCTGGGGCAGCGATATGGCCTCCTCAGCCGCCGCTACGGGGAAGGGAAGGACCCCCGGCAGCTCGCCCGGCCCAACCGTTGGGTCTTCATGCGCACCTCTCCGTACTGCCCGCAGTGTCTTGCGGGCTGCGACGCCCCGTCGGCACCTTCCGGACCTGGCCCGAAGCCCGCCCGTACGCAGGCACATCGTTCCTGGCCGCCGTGCTCGACGCCGAGCATGCTTCCCGCACCGCGCAGGCCCAGCCCCTGCTCAACACCACCGGGAAGAAGAAGACCTCCAAGCCCTACACCGCGCCGCCGACCGACTCTCTGGCCACGGGCGCGGTTCTGCAGACCGCGACGCGGTTGCTCCGAGCTGCGGATCCCTGCGAAGCGCGAGAGTCGATGACCCCGCTCGTTCACAGACTTCGCGATGCCGACCGTGCGCTCAGCGTCTACTTGTGCCAGGCCTTGCAAGTACTGCAGGCCCGTCAGTTCCCCTTTGAAGGCGAAGAGCGGCCCTGGTTCCCTCCAGGACAGGATGGTGGAACGTTCCGTGTCGGTGTTCTGCTGAGTCATGCCGCCCCCTTGATCGAAGTCGGACAAGTGCGCTTCGAATATCGAAGCACTGTCGCAGGCTGGACACCATCGCTTCGAAATCCGAAGAAGGATTGGCGGAGGTTTCGCGCCTGCCCCCGGCGCTCGGCCGAGCCACGGCAACCTCGTGACCCGGCGGTCCCGCCCCGCCTCCGATCCGAGGCGGGGCGTCAGTCCGCGGAGCCCCTCTCCGTCGCCCCGTCGCCCACTGTGTCCGGATGTGAGACGCGGCTGGCGGACTGGTCGTCGGTGTGGTCCGCCCCTTGCGGGTCGATCGTGGCCGCCCAGTGTTCCGCCCAGCGGGCGAGGGGGTTCAGGGCGTGGCGCGCCTCCTGTCCCAGCGGGGTGAGCTCGTAGCGGCTGTCCGGTAGTTGGTGAATCACCTGGGCATCCAGCAGTTCGGTCAGGCGCTGCCGCATCACGCTGGAGGACATGTCGTCGCACCGCTTCTGCAAGGGGCGGAATCCAAGCGGACCCGCGCGAAGCTCCCACAGGATGCGCAGACTCCACCGCCGCCCGAACAGATCGAGTGCGGCCATGAGGGGGCGGCCGGTGGTCGAGCCGCGAACAGGACTGCCAGGTCTGGGTGTTGCCATGTCGGGATGTCCAGCTCTCCAGGGTTGATGCTTCGAATTCCGACACGCTAGCATCGGTGACCGCTTCGGAAATCGAAACGGAGGAGGCTGTTGTGGCACCTGCCCTGACGACCTGGGTGAGAGGCGTTCCTGAAAGCCCGGGTCGACGGAGGCGAGACCGGCTGGGAGGACCAGTACATGCGCATGGTGCCCCGAGTCCGACGTCGGCGCCGAGTCGCACGGACGGCTCACCCGGAACCTGTTCGTGGCGGGGGGACGGGTGACCGGCACGCGGGAGATCGAGTACAGGATCCACCAGGTCCTGCAAACCGGCCCAGCGGAACTTCAGTGCTGCCTCGTCAGCGGTTGCCGCCACCAAGCCAACGTCCACTCAGAGCTGGAGACCAGATGACCACGACCGAGTTTCCCTCTGCGGCAGCACGGGCCGCCGCCGCTGCCGCCCTGGCCGAGGACGCGTCAGGGAAGGACATCACCACCGAGTGGAGCGTTCCCGAGGACCTGGCGGCCACGGCCGAGATCCGCACCCGGCAAAGCGGCATCGCCGCCGGCCTCCCCGTGGTCGCCGAGGTCTTCGCGCAGGTCGACCCCGAGGTCAAGGTCGAGCCGGCCGTCGCCGACGGCGCCCGACTGGCCGACGGCCAGGTCCTGGTGCACCTGTCCGGTTCGGCGCGCAGCCTGATCACCGGGGAGCGTGCGGCGCTGAACTTCCTGCAGCGCATGTGCGGCATCGCGACGCTGACCGACCGCTACGTCCAAGCTGTGGCAGGGACCAGGGCGCGCATCCTGGACACGCGCAAGACGGCGCCGGGCCTGCGCGCCCTGGACAAGTACGCGGTCACCGCCGGCGGCGGCCACAACCACCGCCCCGATCTCGCGGCGATGGTCCTGCTCAAGGAGAACCACATCGCCGCGGCGGGCGGGGTGACCGCCGCGATCGAGGCGGTCAGGCGCGGGATGGCGCGCACCGGGCGGACCGTGGAGAGCGATGTCGAGGTGCAGACCGTCACACAGGCCGTCGAGGCCCTCGACGCCGGAGCCCGCTGGATCATGCTCGACAACATGCCGGTGGCCGACATCGAGCAGGTCGTGAAGCTCCGGGCCGGGCGGGCCGACGCTTCCCGGATCCTGCTGGAGGCCTCGGGCACCATCCGCCTGGACACAGTTCTCGCCATCGCCGGGACGGGCGTCGACCTCATCTCGGTCGGGGCGTTGACGCACAGCGCGCCCGCACTGGACCTGACCATGCTGCTGACCACCGGCCCGGTGCCATGTCCGAGGTAGCGGTCGTCGACGCGTGTCAGCGAGACGGCGCGGGTGGCAGCCCGACCGCCGTTCTGGATGATGCGCCGTTCACCGACGAGGAGCGATGCCGCATTCCCGCGGAGTTGGGAACATCGCACGCCGTCTTCCTCCGCGCGACCGGAATCGAGCGTCGTCAGCCCGCGTACACACTGCGGTTCTTCACCGCCCAGGACGAACTGCCCGCCTGCGGCCACGGCACCGTCGCCGCCCTCGCCGTGCTCGCCGAACGGGAAGGCGGCGACCACGACTACCGCGCCGTCCTGCGTACAGCCCACCGCAGCTTCGACGGTCGGGCAAGCCGAAACGGTGACGGCCTGACGGCGTCGTTCGGCCCGGGCCCGGTCAGCCTGCGTAGCGCCGGTGGACCCGAACTGAGGGCAGTCGCAGGCGGCCTCGGACTGACGGAGGACGCGGTCGCCGGCGACGCCTGCGTGGCGTCGAACGGGCGGCCGAGGCTTCTGCTGCCCATCCGATCCCGCGCCGCACTGGCCGAACTCACGCCGGACTCAACCCTGTTACGCGCAGCTTGTGACCGCTACGGTCTGCTGGGCTGCTACGCCTACTCGCCCCCGGACCGACACGGCCGAGCAGCAGCCCGGATGTTCGCCCCGCCGATCGGCGTCGCCGAGGACATCGCCAACGCCAACAGCACGGCCTGCCTGGCAGCGCATGCTGCCGGGTTCGGCACACACCGCCTCACTGTCGACATGGGTGACCACCTCGGCAGCCCGTCCACCATCACAGCGACCGTCCGCCGCGACCGCACGGGACACCGGATCCGAGTCGGCGGCCAGGCAGCGATCGTGCGCAGGGTCATGCGATGAGGCCCGCGCGCTCAAGGCGAGGGTGCCGGTGCGCAGCAGGTCCAACTGCTCCGGTGAGAGCCCGGCCAGTTCTGGCGGCATCTGTGGCAGGGGCTCAGGGTTGATGGCCGATCACGCCGTACTGGTGCGACTCCTCCCTACTTGTCGGCTCCTCTTCGTTCCAGTTCAGGCCGCCGCCCTTCCGGCGAGGCCGGTCATCGACTCGACCGGCTCCGACCGCAGCCCCAGCCGGTTGACCGAAGCCGTCCGACTTCGACGCCGTCTCCGTCGGCTCGCTGACCCACAGCGCGCCGGCCATGGATCTGAGCAAGCTTCTGATCATCAATCCCGAACACAGGAGGAACCGTGGCCAAGGGCTACTGGGTCAGCGTCTACCCCACCATCACAGACCCTGAGGGGCTTGATGTCTACAACGAACTGGCCGGTCTGGCCGTCAAGGCCGCAGGCGGGCGGGTGCTCGCCAGCATCGGCAGCCGGGTCGTCGCACACGAAGCCGGAATCGCCGAGCGCGTTGTCCTGATCGAGTTCGACAGCTTCGAACAGGCGGTCGCCGCATACGAGAGTGCGGCCTACCAGAAGGCGCTGGCCGAACTCCCCGACGGCTTCGAGCGCGACTTCCGCATCATCGAAGGCCTCGACTGACGACCGATGCTGCGTCAGGGAGGAACACGATGCCGGCTGCGGGGATCACCCCGGCTCGTCAGCGCACCGCACCGTCGCGAAAAGCGTCAGGCCGGTGGCATCGGCGGTGATGTCCAGTCCGGCGACGGTTCCCGGCGGCGCGGCGGCTCGGACGTCGGCCTCGATGTCGGCGGGGGTGCGTTCGACGAGGTTCCAGCGGCCGATGTGGGTCATCAGGGCGGCGTACGGGTTCGGGGTCGCGATGTTGGAGAAGTAGAACGTGCCTCCGGGGCGGCACAGGCGGGACAGGGTGGTGCGGATCAGGGCTCGGGCGAAGCGTTCTTCGAGGTAGTCGAAGAGGCCTCCGGCCAGGACCAGATCGAAGGGGCCGTGGTCGGCGGCCAGGTGGGCGGCGGTGCGCAGGACGTTGCCGGGGGCCGCGGCGGTCTGGGCGCGGGTCGCGGGCGGCAGGTGTGTGAGGGCGTGCTGGAGGGCGTCGGGGTCGACGTCGTTGAGGACCAGGCGGTCGGCGGGGTGCAGGAGAGCCGGGTCGACCCGGCGCAGGTCGGCGGCGCCTCCGGACGCGATCAGCAGGATGCGGCGGCCGGTGGCGCGCGGGGGCCGTGCTCGGGACGTCCGCCGGGTCGCTCCCGAGTGCGGACTCGATGAGCGCGGCCTGGTGGGCGATCTTGTTGCGGTGCTGGTCGGTGATGGGAGCGTGCAGGAGGTAGTCGTCGAAGTGGTGGCCCCAGGTGCCGGGCACGCCTCCGGGCTGAGCACGCAGGATGTACTCGATGATCTCGAAGTCGCCGGCCCGGCCGCGAGCCTGCTCACGGCTCAGCTGGACCATGCCGCCGGCGTCGCCGAACATCTCGGCCAGCGGTGCCATGGCCGCCGTGACGGTGTCCTGACGGGCCGTGGCGAGCGCGGCGGGGAGTCGGCGGAGGGCGAAGTCGTCGAAGTAGCGGTGTGCGGTCGCGCGGTCTGCGCCGGCGATCGCCGGGAGTTCGGCCATGGCGATCAGCCGATCTCACAAGGCGCGTTGGCCGCACGCAGGCGTCCCAGCCCGCGAGGCGAGAGAGGTCAGGACTGCGCGGTCCGGAACGCGAGATACCGGCTGAAGGCTTCGTGGCTATCGGGGGTGAAGCGCCACTCCAGCAGGGCCGAGTCGAGCTCCGGCTCGGTCAGCCAGCCATGCCAGGCGACCTCATCGGGATCGGGGACCATGGCGTCCGGCACCACGGCTTCGTGCACGCCGAGCCAGTGAGGGCTCAAGCCGCTGCGGTTGATGAACGTGAACACCAGGCGCGGCAGCGCACGAATGCTCAGCTCTTCGGTCGGCTCCCGCGCGGCGGCCTGTTCATAGGACTCGCCGACATTTGCGGTGCCACCGACCTCGACCTCATAGAGCCCGGGGAAGCGCGATACCTGCTCCGACCGCCGGTGGATGAGGATCCGCCCACGTTCATCACGACACACCGTCACGGCGACCCGGTGCAGCCAACCCTCCCGGATGGCCTCCCGACGGCTGACCACCCCCAGCACGCGATCTCGACCGTCGACACGCTCCACCAATTCATCCACGTCGCACACCCTGGCAGAGTCCACCGACAACGTCGTTTCTCGGCGACTCGCGGAGGCTGGCCCCAAAGCACCTGCACCAGGAGGCCGGACGCGGATGACGACAGTTGTCCTGCAAATACGACACCTATTGTCCTGTCTCAGGTAAGTCCGGGTAGCGCGAGTCGGTGACCTGCGGTGCCCGGAGATCAGTGAGACGGTTCAGCTTGTGTTCGTCTCGGCTGACTCCGGGCATGCTGGCTTGGGGCATTTGCCTCAGCTGCCTGAGAGATCCAGCGCCTTCTTGGCCTGCTTGCGGAACTCGCCGCAGAGCATCCTGTAGTGGTGGACCTCGGCGCGCAGCAGATCCATTTCGGTGGCGCTGCCGCCCTCGGCGGCTTCCTGCTCAGCTTCCTTGGCGAAGATTTCGGAGCCCGCGATCAGGCGGTGCGCTGACGCAATGATCGCGAGCCCGGGGGGCGATGACCTCCGGCGGACCCTCCAGGTCAATGCGATCGAACGCGGTGGTCAACGCGCGCAGACGCTCGGGTGCCTTCTTGCGCCAGGCAGCACTGGGTTCGGCCGGGAAGGGCGTCCAGAGTGTGTCCGCTTCCTCGGCGCGGAACAGTTCCTCAGTTACGGGTATGAACGCCCGCGCTGCGTTGACGTAGGCCAGGTAGGCGTCCTTGCGGCGGTCGTGTCGATGATTATCTAGTGCTGTCAAGTGTCTCTACAGGTCAATGCGTTGATGCCGTGTAAAGCACGTTAGTCATGTAGCTACGTACGTGAGTCGGGGAGACGTTTGTTGGTGGGTACAGGAGGTGGCTTGGTGTTCTGAGGGTGATGTCGCTTGTTTTGAAGGCAGTTGGGGGCTTGCGGTGGGACGATCGGCGTGTCTCTTCCGTCGGGGGCCCGGATGCAGCTCCACCAGGGCCCTCACCGATCTGGAGGAGACTCTGGCGAGCGCCTCTCCGGGTGACGTGGGCGCGGTCCGCTTGGACGAGCAGGGGAAGCTGGTGATCCCGCCGCTGTCGGCCGAGGACATCCCGGCCGAGGCCAAGGCGCTGCGCGACGAGCTCGCCTCGATGGTGCCGTTCGTGCCGATCGTCTCCCTGTTGATCGAGCTGCTCCCCTCCTCCCCTCCGGCCCCTCTCACTTTCCGACGGTCAGCGGGTCCCGTTCAGGGCAAGAGCGCCCGAGCCGGCCGAAGCCGACCCGGGCGTCCAACCAACACACGTGTACAGAGGCCTACTTGACGGTCCGATAGGCCCGGTGGATCGTCTGCTTCAGGGTGTTGCCGGCCGCGTCCGTGAGCGTCACGCGCAGAGAGACCGCGCCCGCCTTCGCCGGGTGACGCAGGTCGAGGCGCTTGCCGTCGACCGCCTTCGCCGGGTGCCAGGTCCGGCCGTCGTCGTACGAGACGGAGAAGGCCAACTTGCGGGCGGTGCGCGCGGTGGCCGCGCCCTCGACCGTGAACGGGACAGAGAAACGCGTACCCGCCTTGGCCGTGCTCTCCGTGGACAGCCGGGGCGTGAAGCGGACCACCGACAGCGGCAGCCGCTGCTCACCGGTGACGTGCGCGGAGGTGAAGGTCCACTCGGCGGTGACCCGGGTGCTGACCGAGGACAGCGTGGTGGGGCGGGAGACGTCCGTGGTGAGACGGAACGAGCGCTTGGCAGCGGGGAGTTCGTACGAGACGCCGGTCAGCGGCGTGTCCACGGCGAAGACCCGCGTGCCGCCCGCGTACAGGGTGCTCCTGGCCCTGCTGTACGGGGAGTCGCCGATATGGCCGGCGCCGTCGGAGAAGAGGGGGAGGTAGGCGAGGAAGGTGTCGCCGACGCGGACCGCGCCGGGGCGGTCCGCGCCGTCCGTCAGCGGGCCGGTGAGGTGCGGGCCGAAGACGCCGGTGTTGAAGCGCTCGGTGTACTGCCTGCCCGCGCTGTACGAGCGGGGCTTCGCGCTCCACTGGCGGGCCTCCCACACCGGTTCGCCGTCCGCGTCCTTGCCTCCGATCTGCTCGACGGAGTACCGCCACCGCACGCCCGGCAGGACGTACTCGGTGAAAGCGCCCGGCAGCGAGCGCGTGTCGGGGTTTATGCCGCCCGACTGGCCGACCGGAGTCAGCGGCGCGGCGGCGAACGTCGCCGTCTTGCCCCTGGCGGGCGCACCGGCGGCGAACGTGACCTTGGCGAACTGCCCGCGCTTCAGGTTCGCGGTGAAGCCCGACAGGTCGCCGGTACGGTTCCAGGCCGGCCGGTAGTGCGTACTGCCGTGCGTCCAGGTGCCGCTGTACTGCGCGAACGCCTCGCCCGCCGGAAGCCGGGCCCCGAACTGACCGACGCGCAGCCTGCCGAAGTCGCCGATGGGGTACGTGGAGAAGTACCGGTTCCCGCCGATTTCGAACCCGTAGTTGAGGGTGGCGTCGGTGTGCTTGGCCCTGCTGTCCGGCACGGTGATCCGGACCGGCTTGGCCTTGCGGGCGTCCATGACGAGGGTGGTGTCACGGGTGAGCGAGAACTTCGGGTTGAGGAGGAGGGCCAGCTCCCCGGAGCGGTCTTCGGGGTTCGCGCCCGTGTCGATCCGGCCTTCGAGGCTGTAACGCCCCTTGGGCAGCCGTACGGTGAACTCGCCGTCCGTGTCGTCGGAGTAGGCCTGCCCGATCTCGTTGTCCAGACCCTGCACCCCGGTCTCCGAACGCCTGGCGGGCTTGCCCTGCAGGTCGAGATGCTTGACCGTCAGGTCGTACGACTCGATCTCGCGGTGTACGCCGATGCCGGTCCGTACGGTCGTACCCGCTCCGTCCGTCGCGGTGAGCGCGCCGCCGAAGGAGCCGTCGGCCGTGCCCGCGCCGCTGTCGGCGGTGACCTGGGCGGTCGCGGTGGCGCCCGCCGGAACCGTGAGCTGCTTCGGTGAGACCTCGAACATGCCCTCGGCGGCGGGCTTTCCGTCCTCGCCGTACGCCTCGGTGCTCAGGTCGAGGGTGAGGGGGCGGTCGCCGTCGTTGCGGTAGGTGACCGTCTTCGTGGCCGGCTGGTCGTCGGTGTGCGGCCACTGCTGGGCGGGGAAGCCGAGGGTGGCCGGGTTGGTGGTGAGCTGCTGGCCGAGGGCACGGGGGAGGTCCGTACGGCCCGTGCCCTGCGCGAACGCCGAGACACCGGCGGTCGGCTTGGCGGATGCGGTGAGCGCGGCCTTGATGCGCTCACCGGTCCAGTCGGGGTGGCGCTGGGCGAGGATCGCGGCGGCGCCCGCGACATGCGGGGTCGCCATCGACGTACCGCTCATCGAGACGTAGCCGTCGGCGGCCGGGTCGCCCTCCGTGCCCTCGGCGGCCTTCGCGGCGACGATGTCGACGCCGGGGGCGGTGAGGTCGGGCTTGAGGGAACCGTCCGCCGTCGGGCCGCGGCTGGAGAAATCGGCCATCGCGTCGGTGCGGTCCACCGCGCCCACGGTGAGCGCGGCGGCGGCGCTGCCCGGCGAACCGACGGTGCCGGCGGCGGGGCCATCGTTGCCGGCGGCGATCACGAAGAGGGCGCTGGAGGAGGCGGACAGCTCGTCCACCGCCTGTTCGAGGGGGTCGTCACCGGGGCTGTCGGGGCCGCCCAGGCTCAGGTTGACCACCTCGGCGCCCTGCGCGACGGCCCACTGCGCACCGGCGATGACGCCGGACTCCTCGCCGAAGCCCTCGTCGTCGAGCACCTTGCCGCTGATCAGCCGGGCACCCGGCGCGACCCCCTTGTACTTCCCCCCGGAGTGCGCGCCGGACCCCGCGACCGTCGACGCCACATGCGTGCCGTGACCCACCCGGTCGACGGTGTCCGCCGCCTCGGAGAAGTTCTTCGCCGCGTCGATACGGCCCTCCAGATCCGGGTGCGTGCCGTCGACCCCGGTGTCCAGCACGGCGACCTTGACGCCCGTGCCGTCGTACCCGGCCGCCCAGGCCTCGGGGGCGCCGATCTGGGCGGTGCTCCGGTCGAGGGCCGCCTCGACCTTCCCGTCGAGCCAGATCTTCTCGACCCGGTCGGCGGCGGCCGACCTCGCCCGCGCCGTCCCCCCGCTGCCGGTGAGCGTCTCCCACAGGTCGGCGCCCTCGGACTTACGGGCCTTCAGCGCGTCCCCGTTGACGCTGGACAGGTCCCGGCTGACCCGGGCTCCGGCGGCGGACAGCGCGCTCGGCGCGAGGGTGCGGCCCTTGGCGTACGTCACGATCAGCGGGAGGTCGGGGCGGGCCGCGTCGTCGTAACCCCACTTGACCAGCTGCGTCACGTCGAACAGCCGCCGGTCGGCGGTGCCGTTCGCGAGGAGCCGCTCGGCGTCACGCGGGACGACGTAGGTGCGGTCGGCGCTCCGCGCTATTCGGAAGGCGGTGCCTTCCCGACCCTTGCCGGGCCGCACACCGGTGACCTGTCCGGTGGCGTCCAGGGTGACCCGGTCACCGGTGACGAGGGTGACTGTCCTGGCCTTGCCGAGGGCGCCGGCCGTACCTGCCGTACCGCCGACGGACTGTGCGGCCCCGGATTCCGGGGCACCGAGCAGGGCCGCGGTAAGGGCGGCGGCGACGAGCACGGCGAGAGCGGAAGCCTCACTCGCTCGCTTCTTACGGTGATTCAAGGCATGCCTTTCTCTCCGGACCTTCGGGCATGGCGAAGCGGCCCGGCGGACGGGACAAAGAAACAGAGGGGGAAAGAGGCGCCCCTTCGCAAAGGGGCGCGGGGCGTACGAACTCAGACGAGCCGCTTACGACCCCAGAAGAAGAGGAACGCCACGACACCGGCGGTCAGGGCGAACAGAATCGACGCCCCGAACCACTGCATGGCGTTCATCTGCGACATCGGGAGGTAATCCACCGAAAAGCCCACGACATCGGCCTTGTCCAGGCACGCCTGCAGTGCCGCGTCGGTCTGCGCCCCCGAACAGGTGCCCCAGCCCACCACATCCCCGCTGCCGGTGACATACGACTGATCGATTTCGTAGGCGTCGTCGGGGAGCGACGGGTACGCGTTCTCGCCTGTGACACCCTTGTTCGTCGTGACCGTGACGACGTTGCCGAGCGACAGCAGGAAGTAGCCCCAGACAAGCTGGAGGACGACGGTGAAACCGAAGGTGACCACCATGGCCGTCAGCGTGCGTCGCAGCACCACACCGATCGCCACCCCGCCGAAGACGGAGAAGAGGGTGAGGGCGACAGGCACTGGGCCCGTCGTGTTGAACGCGGCGCCCGAGGTCCAGTCCATGACCGTGGCCTCGGACTTGACGGGGTTCCACCACCAGCCGAACACCGCCGACAACACGCCCGTGCTCACCACGACCACTAGTCCGGCCAGCGCCAGCTTCGTGGCGAGCCAGCGGGTCCGGCTCATGGACTGGGCGGCGACCAGCTTGGCGGTGCCGTTCTCCAGGTCGCCCGCGATGAGCGGGGCGCCGAGGAAGACACCGAACAGGATGGGTATCGCCTGGAGACCCGTGGAGACGAAGGAGAACGCGTCGCTGTACTGCTGGAAACTGCCGTCCACCTCGTCGAGGCTCTTGCCGGGATAGCCGTAACCGTCGAGGAAGTCGACCAGCTGGCCGCGCTGGTAGACGATCCAGGCCACGGAGAGCGCGGTGGCGGCGAGGATCGTCCAGAACGCGGCCCGGTGCTGGCGCCAGATCAGCCAGGTCATACCGCTGAGTCGGGGGCGCCGGTTGGCCTCCGTGGTGGTCGCGTTCATGGTCCCGTTCTTGCCGTCGCTGGTGGAGCCGGTCGAGGTGCTGGTCGAGCTGCGGGTGAAGGTGCTCATGCCGCCACCGCCCCGGTGCCGAACCCCTGGCCGTGGACCTGGGCGGTGGGGGTGATCAGCGGTGGTGCGTCGGGTGAGCGGAGATAGGCGAGCAGGAGTTCCTCCATGTTCGGGGCGTTTATGTCCCAGGGGCCGGTGACCGGGCCGTCGGGGCGGATGAGCGCGGTGAACTGCCGTCCGCTGGTCCGGGACTCGACGAGGGTGTGGCCCCCGAGGGCGAGGGCGGGAGGCATGCCGTCACCCTCCTTGGCGCCCGTGACCAGGGTGTGCACGGACATCAGCTCGTCCACGTCACCGGCGAGGCGCACGCCGCCGCCGGAGACGACAACGAGGTAGTCGCACACGTTCTCCAGTTCGGCGAGGACGTGGGTGGACATCAGCACGGTGGTTCCGCGCTCGGCGGCCTCGGCGAGGAGGGTGCCCATGATCTCGTGGCGCACGACCGGGTCGAGGTCCGACATCGGCTCGTCGAGCATCAGCAGGTCGGGGCTCTTTCCGAAGGCGAGGGCGATGGCGACGCGGGTGCGCTGGCCTCCGGAGAGGGTGCTGATCTTCGCGTCGAAGGGCACGTTGCCCGCGCGGATGATGCCCTCGGCGGCGCGCTGGTCCCAGCCGGGGTTCAGCTCCCGGCCCAGACGCAGGGTCTCCGCCACGGTGAAGCGGCGGAACAGGGGCTTCTCCTGGGCGAGGAACGCTGTGCGCCGACCGGACTCCACCGAGCCCGGAGCCTCACCGAACAGGCTGATCGAGCCGTTCGTCGGCTGCAGGACATGGGCCGCGATGCTCAGCAGCGTGGTCTTGCCCGCCCCGTTGGGTCCCACCAGGCCGCAGATCCGTCCCGCCGGGAGCCGGAAGGAGCAGTCCCGCAACGCCCAGCCCCGCCGGTAGCGCATCCCCAGCCCGTACGCCTCGATCGCCGGTTCCCCCGCGTACATACCTTCACTCACCTGTGCTCCTAGTTGTCGTGGCCCCCGTGGCCCCCGTTGTCGTGGACTCCGTTGCCGCCACGTTCCCGGCGGCGTACTGCTTCTCCATCGCCGACGCGACCAGCGCGGCCACGTCCTCCTGCTCCAGACCGGCCCCGGCCGCCTTCGACATCCACGCCACCAACTCCACGTACAGCGGCGAGTCGGTGCCCGTCTCGGGGCGGCCCAGCGTGCGGCGTACGAAGGTGCCCTGGCCCGGTCGCGGTTCGACCAGGCCCTCGCGCTCCAGCTCGCGGTACGCCTTGAGGGTGGTGTTCGGGTTGACCGTGCTGGTCGCGGCGACCTCCTTGGCGGTGGGCAGCCGGTCACCCGGCACGAGTACGCCCAGCCGGAGGGCCTGCTTGGTCTGCTGCACGATCTGCTGGAAGGCGGGGACCCCGCTCCGCCTGTCGATGCGGTACTCCACGATCACCACCACCATTCCACTATCTGATTAGTGGAATGATGATGGAGGGGTGCGAGGACGGTTGTCAATCCCGGCCGGGGACGAGGAGAAGCGTGTGGGAGGTACGCTGACCGTCTTTTTTCCAGGCGTCGCGCTGTGCCTGATGCTGCTTTCGTTGGTTGCTGATGGTCGCCCAGAGCGCGCCGGAGAGACCGATGAGCGCCGCTAAGAGTGCGCCTGACGCCGTGATCACGGAGTTGGGTGAGACACGTTTCGCCAGTGCGTCTCACTCAACTCCGGGCAAGTCCCGCTGGTTTTTATTGATCTCGGCGGACTTGATGGCCAGTTCGATGCGCCATGCAGTCATGATCATCTCGGTGAGAAACCAGTGCCTTGCGGTGGTGCGAAGGGAGCGTTCCTGGGGCAGACGTCGATGGAACTCGACCTTGAACAGCCTCATCTGCTCCTCCTCGCCCAGTGCGAGGCTGCGCCAGAGCGAAGACGCGTAGAGGGACATGGCTTCGACGATCTCGGGATAGACCGCCGCCTATCGCTGTGGTTGCCAAGGGCGGACCTGGCGGTCGTTCGGCGGCATCCGCCGGAGCCGTTCTGCCCGATCGCTCAGGCGGTAGCCCCGCTGGAACAGGCTGTGCCAGAAGGTGGAGCAGCGCTCGTAGCAGGCAGCGATCACTGCTGGGCCGTAGCGGCGTAACAGCCGGTAGTGCCGCCGCTGGGCCTGGACGACTTCAGGCAGGTCAGCCAGGTCGTATTGTCGTGCCGCGCTGTCGACGGCGCGGCCGATCCAGAGACGATGGGGGATGCAGACCTGGTCGTGATGCTTCGACATCCAGACCATGACGTCCTGTTGCGGATTTCCGGTCCTGCGGGCAACACAGCGCCGGCATGCCCACCGGGGAGTGAGTGCGGGGGGCCCGTTCGAGACGTTCCACGACTTGTTCTCCCAGCGGGGAATCGCGTACTGGATCGTGGTGCGGGACTGTCCGCTGAGGACGCTGAGCTGGTCGATCGGATCCAGCCGGGACGTCAGCCAGAGGGAGGGTCGCTGCAGGCGTTGGACGGGCGTCGCGTTCGCGGCGGCCAGTCTGCTCAGGAATGAGGATTCGGTCTCATGCGGGAAGGGCTTGAGCGGACGCGGCAGCGGGCGGACGACGACGGGATCGAACCGTGCGGTCATCAGGCTGCCTTGGGAGGGTCGGGCGGGCCGTCCGATTCGCTGTTGTGGTCGATGCGGATGCTCCGCAGGCTGGTCTTGGTGATGCGTTCACTACCGTCGAGGATGGCGGAGATGGCTGCAGCCCGGATCAGGTGCGAAAGGCTTCCGATCATGCCGCCGGTTCTCTGGTGCAGGTATTTCGACTGCTTGACCAGGGTGCCGGCCGGGTGCCGGTGCAGGCGGAGGGTGTTCTCCAGCGAGGCGACCAGCGCTCGCCACTCGGCAGTGAAGGTAAAGGGGCCGGTGCGGACCATGATGCAGCGGCCGGCCAGCTGTTTGCCCCGGATGCCGGTGAACAGGCCGGACTTCTCAACGGTGCTGCGGCCCTTGTGGCCGGGAAGGTGCATGCCGGTCACCAGCGGGTCGAAGTCGAGCAGCATCAGGCGATCACGCTCCAGTCACGACTCGTAGCCCATATGCCCGCCGCACGTCGCCGACCAGTACCAGCCGCACCAGTTGCCTTGGCCCCGGAACGCCGGAAATCGCCGCTCGGGCCGTACCGACTCGAACCGGACCGGCCACAAACGACCCAGCGGCCCCCGCTCACGCGCCCCCGACGCGCTGACGTACTCCAGCTCGATGTCCTCCGCCGACACCTCACGCGCATCCATCCGGGCCTCCGGTACGACGCCGACGAGCCACAACGACCGTAGGGACAGCCAGAGCGGCGTACCCGGAGAAGACCGAGACAGCCCACCAAATGCCCGGAGATGACTGAGACGTCAGCTCACTTGCCCGGAGTTCTCCGAGACTGCCCGGACATCACAGAGACAGGACACGAGTGCTCACTGGCCAACTGAAGCGCTCAGTCACAAGTGGTCTAGCGCACTATTGCAAGCACCTGCTTGCAATAGTTAGCGGGGGTGCGGCAAGGTAGAGGCATGGCAACGCTCAACGTCGGCAATCTTGGTGAGTACCTGCGGGAGCAGCGGCGCAATGCGCAGCTGAGTCTGCGGCAGCTCGCCGAGGCCGCCGGGGTGTCCAATCCGTATCTGAGCCAGATCGAGCGCGGGCTGCGCAAGCCGAGTGCGGAGGTGTTGCAGCAGGTCGCCAAGGCGCTGCGGATCTCCGCCGAGACGCTGTACGTGAGGGCCGGGATCCTCGACGCGGAGCGGGACCGGGACGAGGTGGAGACGCGAGCCGTCATCCTCGCCGACCCGACGCTCAACGAGCGGCAGAAGCAGGTGCTGCTCCAGATCTACGAATCCTTCCGCAAGGAGAACGGGTTCGAGATCAAGGCGGACGAGGAAATCCAGGGCATTCAGGATGATCTGGGCCCTCAGGGCGTAACGGATGGTCGGGGCACCGCCGTTGACAGGGTCCGCACGGCCGACGGCAGCGGGGCCGAGCAGAACGACCCGTACGACGAGGACAGCCAGAGCGACCAGAACGACCGGAACGAGAAGCACGGCACAAACGACTACGCGAACGATCGCGACGAACCGCACGGTCAGCAGTCCGTCGGCTGACCAGGGCCGACGCCGTCCCGCCGCGGAGCAGCGGTCGTTCACCCGCACGAACACCCGCACGAACACCCGCACGAAAAAACCCTCACCCACGTAGCGATTCCTGGAGGACCATCGCCATGGCGATCACCGACGAACTGCGCAAGACGTTCAGCGACCCGACCCCGCTCTACTTCGCCGCCGGCACCGCCGACCTGGCCGTCCAGCAGGCCAAGAAGGTGCCCGGCCTTTTCGAGCAGATCCGTACCGAGGCCCCTTCCCGGATCGAGTCCGTACGGAGCATCGATCCGAACGCCGTCCAGGAGAAGGCCACCACGCGCGCCAAGGAGGCGCAGGAGACCCTGCAGAGCAAGGTCACGGAGTTCATCACCACGCTCGACACCGACATCAAGAAGATCGGTGAGACCGCTCAGGACTTCGCCCTGCGCAGCGTCGGCGTGGCCGCCGAGTACGCCGTGAAGGCGCGTGAGACGTACGAGAAGGTCGCCGAGCACGGTGAGCAGACCGTGAAGACCTGGCGCGGCGAGGCCGCCGAGGAGATCGAGGAACTGGCGGTCGCCGTCGAGCCGAAGCCGGAGCCGGCCGAGACCAAGGCCGAGAAGCCCGCCGAAGCCAAGGCCGAGCCCGCCCCGGCGAAGAAGGCCCCGGCCAAGAAGGCCCCGGCCGCCCGCAAGACGACGGCCAAGAAGGCGACGCCGCCCAGCAAGTAGGGCAGCGAGCAAGCCGGCAAGTAAGAAGTAAACAGAGATTCGTTGTTACGAGAACCGTCGGGGACTCCGGGCACTATCGGAGTCCCCGACCCGTTCTCCGGGTACGGTGACGGCGTAGAGACGACTAGACACGGGTGGTGGGCACAGTGCTGATGACGGCATTCGGCGGCTTCATGTCGCTGCTCTTCCTCGCCATGCTGGTGCTCGCCGTAGCGGCACTGGTGCTCGCGGCGATGGCCCGCGACGACGCGTATGTCGCCGCGGACAAGAAGAACAAGATGTTCTGGTTGATCATCCTCGGCGTCACGGTGGCCGTGAACCTGCTGGTGCCGATCCTGTTCCTGCAGATCGCCGGCCTCATCGCCACGATCGTCTTCTTCGTGGACGTACGGCCCGCGCTCAAGCAGGTCTCGGGCGGCGGCCGTCGCGGGGGAAGCAGCAGCGACGGTCCGTACGGCCCTTACAACGGCGGACGCTGAAGCCCCTTTAGGGGCGCGGGGCTGTATCAATATGCGGCTCCGCCGCGATGGGGGTCCCCCCGCTCGAGCGAAGCCGAGAGTGGGGGAGCGACCAGCCACACACGGCCCGCAGCTGCCGTACCGCAGTACCCGGGAGCCTGCGTGCCTCACTTCCAGCGGAGCGCTACGCCATCCGGTCCAGCAGCAGCACCGCCACGTCGTCCGTCAGCTCCCCGCCGTTGAGGTCCCGGACCTCGTTCACGGCCGCCCGGAGCAGTTCCTCGCCGCGCAGGCCCTGCGCCAGCTGGCGGCGGACCATGTCCACCATCCCGTCCTGGCCCAGCCGCTCCTTGCCCTTGCCGATCCGGCCCTCTATCAGGCCGTCCGTGTAGAGCATCAGGCTCCACGCGCCGCCCAGCTCCACCTGCCGGCGCGGCCAGCGGGCGTTCGGCAGCAGGCCGAGGGCCGCTCCGCCGTTCTCGGGCGCCAGCAGTTCGACGACGTGGCCGGCGCGGGCGATCAGCGGGGACGGGTGCCCGGCCAGGCACACGCCGGCGCGGCGGCCGTCCGGAGCGATGTCCACCGTGCAGAGCGTCGCGAAGATCTCGTCGTTGTCGCGCTCGTGCTCCAGGACCTGCTGGAGCGTCCCGAGCAGTTCGTCGCCGCACAGACCGGCCAGCGTGAGCGCGCGCCAGGCGATGCGCAGCTCCACGCCGAGCGCCGCCTCGTCGGGGCCGTGCCCGCAGACGTCGCCGATCATGGCGTGCACGGTGCCGTCGGGGGTGCGCACGGTGTCGTAGAAGTCACCGCCGAGCAGCGCGCGCGAGCGGCCGGGCCGGTAGCGCGCGGCGAACTTCAGTGAGGAGCCCTCCAGCAGGGGCGTGGGCAGCAGGCCGCGCTCCAGACGGGCGTTCTCCTGCGCCCGCAGCCGGGACTCGGTCAGCCGCCGCTCGGCCGTGTCCGAGCGTTTTCGCTCCACCGCGTACCGGATCGCGCGGCTCAGCAGCCGGCCGTCCAGTTCGTCCCGGAAAAGGTAGTCCTGGGCGCCGACGCGTACCGCCTCGGCGCCGCGCTCGGCATCGCCGGACGCGGTGAGCGCGAGGACGGCGTGCCGGGGCGCGAGCCGCAGTACGTGCTTGAGCGTGGCCAGTTCGTCGTCCCCCTCGGCGGCCCGGCCCGGCGCCGGGAGCGCGAGGTCGAGCAGGATGCAGTGGACGTCGTCGGTGAGCAGCCGCTCGGCCTCGGTGAGGTTGCGGGCGGTACGGACCCGGATCGGCTTGCCGGCCGAGTCGAGCAGTTGCGGCACGCTCAGCGACCCGGCGTCGGCCTCGATCACGAGGAGCGTCAGCGGGGCGCTGCTGCCGGCGGGGTCGCCGGAGCCGCGCGTGGCGGAGGGCGGCGCCTGACCGGCCGGGGCGTCCGGTGCGGACGCGGTGTCGGCCGGGGCGCCGACTGCGGATGCGGCGCGAGCCTGACCACCTTCCACGGCCGGGATCGCTCTCTGCCGCGGTACGGGTACGGGCATCGTCTTGGTTCCTTCCCTCCCCCCGAGGGCACGGTGGGACAAGGGGTCTCGCCCACCGACGGGGACCATAGCGCCAGCTGCCGCCACAAAGGAATGGCGTGAGGCGCTCCGTCCGGAAAACGGCCGCTGTCATATGCCGCATGCCATAACGGACTTGGGCATCGTGTGGCCCTACCGGTAATGACGAACGTCACGTTGACGGGGTTGAGGGGAACCTCGGAACGTGCTGAACGTCACGTGTGGTGCATCACGTCTCCTGGACCACGTCTCCCGGGCCACGTCCCCTGGGTCACGTTCCTGGGTCATGTGTCCCGAGTTCGGATCACATGTCCTGAGTTGCCCTTCGCGTCCTCACGCCCTCACGCCCTTATGCCCTCACGCCCCAGGACGCACAACCCCCAGGATCGGCATGGACCCCGCCCCCGCGATCGTCACCGTCCGCCCCGGCCGCGGGGAGTGGATGATCGCGCCGTCGCCGATGTACATCGCCACATGGCTGGCGTCGGAGTTGTAGATGATGAGGTCACCCGGACGCATGTCCTTGACGTCGACGCGGTCGAGCTGCTTCCACTGCTCCTGCGAGGTGCGCGGGATGCCCTGGCCGGCCGCCGCCCACGCCTGCGAGGTCAGTCCGGAGCAGTCGTACGTCTGCGGGCCCTCTGCGCCCCATTCGTACGGTTTGCCGAGCTGTGCCGTCGCGTAGTCCACGGCCCTCTTGCCGGCGGCCGACGCCTCGCCCTTGATGCCGTCGAGGACGCCTGAACCCAGCCAGGCCGTCTGCGCCTTGCGCGCGGCCTCCCGCTCCAGCTGCGCCAGCCGCTCCTTCTCGTCCTTCTCCAGCTCCGACTCGATCTTCTCGGCGGCGGCGATCTGCTTCTTGACCTTCTTCTTGGTCTCGGCCTTGGCCTTGCGGTTGGCCTCCAGCTTCTGCCACTGGGCTGAGGCGTCCCGCGCGTACTGCTTCAAGTCCTGCTGCGTACGCGCCATTTCGGCGAGCATTCCCTTGGTCGCCTGCTGGCCCTGGCGCACCCGGCCCGCACCGTCCAGGTACTCCCGCGGGTCGTCGCTGAGCATGAGCTGCGCCTCGGGCGGCAGGCCGCCGCTGCGGTACTGGGCGCGGGCCGCCGCGCCCGCCCGGTCCTTCAGCTTGTCCAGCTTCGCCTGGCCTTTGACGATCTCGCGGGCCAGCTCGACGATCTGGGCGGACTGCTTCTCGGTCCTCTCCTCCGCCGCGTTGTACGCGTCCGTGGTGACCGCCGCGTCGTGGTAGAGCTTGTCCAGCTTCTTGCGGATGGCCTCAAGGTCCTTGGTGCTCACGGACGTTGAGGACGGTGTCGGTGTTGGTGTCGGGCTCGGTGTCGGATTCGCGTACGCCACCCCGGGCGCGGCCATGATGGCCGCCGTGCAGGCCAGGGCCATGGTCGCCGTGGTCAGGCTCCGCTTGCCCGCTGCCATACTCCGCTCCCCAAAACTGATTTACCGTCAGTAACTTACGGATGCCTCGGGGGATGGTGCCATGGCGCCGTGCAATACGACAGAGGCAGACAAGAACTCCGTCCCCAACTCATCCCGGATCACTGCCCACTCGACGATGATCTCCCCCGCGATCTACCCCGCCCGTGTGACGAACGAATCACCGGGTTCGTTCCCGCCTCTCCGCACCGGAATGACGCGCGGAATCAGCGGACTTGCATGCGGTTCGGGACGTGGGGCTACCCGCGGGGCGCCAACGCCTCCCACCGCACGGTCACTTCGCCCTGCCGCCAGCGCGTCACGCCGTCCGTCACCGGCCAGTCGGCCGTCAGATCGCGTACGGCACGGATCCAGCGCTGCCGCGCGCCGTACGAGGCGTACGGCGCCGCGGCCGCCCAGGCGCGGTCGAAGTCGCGCAGGAAGGCGTGTACGGGTTCGCCCGGGACGTTGCGGTGGATGAGGGCCTTGGGGAGGCGTTCGGCGAGGTCGGAGGGGCGGTCCAGGGAGCCGAGGCGGGTGGCGAAGGTGACGGTGCGCGGGCCCTCCGGGCCGAGCGCGACCCACACGTGCCGACGGCCGATCTCGTCGCACGTGCCCTCGACGAGGAGCCCACCGCGCGAGTTGGCGCACGCCGGCGCGAGGCGGGCGCAAAGCCGCGCCCAGACCCCGGTGACCTCTCTCTCCTCGTACTGGCGCAGCACGTTCGCCGCGCGGATCAGCAGCGGTCTGTCCGGCAGCGGGATTTCGAAGCCGCCGTGCCGGAAGGCGAGCCCTTCGCGCTCGTACGGCCGCGCCGCCGCGACGCGGGCCCGATCGATCTCGACGCCGACCACGCGCGCGCGTGGAGCGACGGTCCGCAGCCGCTGGAGGAGCTCCACCGGGGTCCAGGGGGCGGCGCCGTATCCGAGGTCGACCGCTGTGGAGTCGCCGGCCCGGCGTAGTTCGGCGCCGTGGACCGCGGCGATCCAGCGGTCCATGCGCCGCAGCCGGTTCGGGTTGGTGGTCCCGCGCGTCACCGTTCCGATGGGGAGGGTCGCTGCGCGGGATGTCATGCGTACGAGGGTAAGCGGCCGCTCTGACAGCGAGTCGTGTGCGAAGTCGCGTACGAAGCAGTCATCAGGTCTACGCAAGAAGGCGTCGAACGGTTGAGCGAGCGCAGGCAATGATTCGGTAAAGAGGAAATGGAACGGGACACTCCGGTGTTCCGGCCTTTGGAGGGTACTCGAGGCCCTCCGTTCGGCATGCCCGCAGCAAGGAGGAAACGCCACGTGAGCCAGTACGTGAGCAGGCTCGGGCGTCGCTCCCCGGCGGCACCCTCAAGGCTCAGGCTGCACCGCAGGCCGCGTCGCGTCGCGATGCTCTCCGTGCACACCTCGCCACTGCACCAGCCCGGCACGGGCGACGCCGGCGGCATGAACGTCTACATCGTGGAGCTGGCCCAGCGCCTCGCCGCGATCAACATCGAGGTCGAGATCTTCACGCGCGCGACGACCGGGGGCCTGCCGCCCACGGTGGAACTCGCGCCCGGCGTCCTCGTACGCCACGTCGACGCCGGCCCCTACGAAGGCCTCGCCAAGGAGGATCTGCCCGCCCAGCTGTGCGCCTTCACGCACGGGGTGATGCAGGCCTGGGCCGGTCACCGGCCCGGCCACTACGACCTGGTGCACTCGCACTATTGGCTCTCCGGCCACGTCGGCTGGCTGGCCGCCGAGCGCTGGGGCGCCCCCCTGGTGCACGCGATGCACACCATGGCGAAGGTCAAGAACGCGGCCCTGGCCGAGGGCGACACCCCCGAGCCCGCCGCCCGCGTCATCGGCGAGACCCAGATCGTCCGCGCCGCCGACCGCCTGATCGCCAACACCTCCGAAGAGGCCGACGAACTCGCCCGTCACTACGACGCCGACCCCGGCAAGGTCGCGGTCGTCCACCCGGGCGTGAACCTCGACCGCTTCCGCCCGGCCGACGGCCGTGCCGCCGCCCGCGCCCGCCTCGGGCTCCCGCAGGACGCCCTGATCCCCCTCTTCGCGGGCCGCATCCAGCCCCTGAAAGCCCCCGACGTACTGCTGCGCGCGGTCGCCGTCCTCCTGGGGGAGCGTCCGGAGCTCCGCTCCAAAATCGTCGTCCCTGTAGTGGGCGGTCCGAGCGGCAGCGGCCTCGCCAAGCCCGAGGGCCTGCAGAAACTCGCCGCCCGCCTGGGCATCGCCGACGTCGTCCGGTTCCGTCCGCCCGTCGGCCAGGACGAGCTCGCGGACTGGTTCCGGGCCGCGTCCGTCCTTGTGATGCCCTCCTACAGTGAGTCCTTCGGGCTCGTCGCCATAGAGGCGCAGGCGACCGGCACTCCGGTGCTCGCGGCAGCGGTCGGCGGTCTCCCCGTCGCCGTACGCGACAAGGAGACCGGCATCCTGGTCCCCGGCCACGATCCCGTCGACTACGCGCGCGTGCTGGGCGATTTCGCCGACGACCCCGCGCTCCCGGACCGGATGGGCGCGGCCGCCGCCTGGCACGCCAAGTCCTTCGGCTGGACCACCGCGGCCTCGGCCACGGCGGACGTCTACACGGCCGCGATCCACGACCACCGTCGTCGCGTACGCTCCCACCATGGCTGACGTACGGCAGGCGGCGCAGGTCATCGAGGGGGTCCTCAAGGACGCCGAACTCGAGTGGGAAAGCCCTGAGCCCGGCAACTACGTGGTGAAGCTGCCCGGCACGCGCAAGCTGTCGACGACCCTCTCGCTGATCGTCGGCAGGCACTCCCTCTCGCTCAACGCCTTCGTCATCCGGCATCCCGACGAGAACGAATCCGGCGTCCACCGCTGGCTCCTGGAACGCAACCTCAAGCTCTACGGCGTCGGTTACGCCGTCGACCCGCTCGGTGACGTCTATGTGACGGGCAAACTGCCGCTGGCCGCGATCACGACGGACGAGGTGGACCGGCTGCTCGGCTCGGTCCTGGAGGCCGCCGACGGCGGTTTCAACACCCTCCTCGAGCTCGGTTTCGCTTCCGCGATCCGCAAGGAGTACGCGTGGCGGGTGTCGCGCGGCGAGTCCACGCGCAACCTGGACGCGTTCACTCATCTGACTCAGCGCCCCGCTGACTGACCCCTGGTCCCGGTCAATCAACCATCGATTAACCACTGCACGCCCCTTTCCCTGCTCCGGGGCCCCGTGGCATGCTCGCCGCCGACGCAATTCTGAACGTCGTTCACATCCATGGAAAAACGGATCCCTGAAAGGACGTGCGTACATGAGCAAGGAGTCAGGCGAGAGGCACCAGAAGGGACACGGGCACCACGAGGGGCCCGAGGGGCATGAGGGGCACGAGAAGCGCCCCAGACATGCGCGCATCTCCAGACGGGCACTGCTGAACGGCGCGACGGCCGTGGCGGTCGGCGCCATGACCGACGGACCGGCCGCGGCCGCCACCTCCCCGCAGGCGGCAGCCCGGGAACGTACGGGCGAAGTGCCCGCCCTCTGGCGGGAGTTCACCAAGTCACCCTTCACGCACCCGCAGATCCCGTACGTCGGCAGGGCCGGTCACCGCGCCGGGGCGGCGCACTTCCCCCGCCGCCCCGTCGTGGCCGACGTCCGCGCGTACGGCGCCAGGGCGGACGCCTCGACCGACTCCGCGCCCGCGATCAACCGTGCCATCGCCGCTGCCGGAAGGGCCGGCGGTGGCACGGTTCTCATCCCGCCCGGCACGTACCGCATCGACGGCCTGATCCGCATCGGCCACTCGAACGTCGTCCTGCGCGGCGCCGGCAGCGACCGTACGAAGCTGTACGCGACCAGGAACCTCACCGAGTTGATCGGCCGCTACGGATCGCGTTACGGGGGCGACAAGTCGTCGTGGTCATGGGCGGGCGGCCTCATCTGGCTCTGTCCGACGGCCCGTTGGGACTCACTCACCGCCGCCGTCAGGGCCGAGGCCTGGCCCTTCGAGGGCTGGACCGGGAACAGCCGGGACGAGTGGCAGACGCTGACGACCGTGGCACCGGCACTCCGCGGCTCCTGGTCGGTCACCGTCGCCGACGCGAAGCACCTGAAGCCGGGCCGGCTCGTCCTCCTCCGCCTCGCCGACGACCCCGGCCACACCCTCCTGAAGCACATGGCGGGCGGCGGTCCCGGCCCGGAGGCGTACCACTGGGACGACAAGACAAAGCTGACCAGTTACGTCCCCTACGAGTGGCCCGTGCGCATCGCGCGCGTGCAGGGCAGAAAGGTCACCCTGGAGCGCCCGCTCCCGCTCGACTTACGCCCCGAGTGGGACCCACGCCTCACCACCCACGTCGAGGCACTCACCGGCGCGGGCGTCGAGGGCCTCACCCTGGAGGCCGTCGAGACCCCGCAGGCGCAGCACCTCCTCGACCAGGGCTACAACGGCGTCACCTTCCAGTGCGCGTACGACTGCTGGGCCGACGACATCGTCGTACGCCATATGGACAACGGTTTCGGCCTGGTGGCGGCGTCGGCCTGCACGCTGCGCCGTACCCGGGTGGCGGGCCGGGGCACGCACCACCCGTACTTCTGCCGCGAGGGCTCGCACGACAACCTCGTCGAGGACTTCACGATCGAGGAACGCACCGCCCCGGCGCCCTCCGGCACCCAGCTCCACGGCATCAACGTGGAAGGCCTCTCCTCCTACAACGTCTGGTCGCGCGGCGACATGCGGATGGGCACCTTCGACTCGCATCGCGGCATGCCCTTCGCGAACGTCCGTACCGACATCACCGTCGAGAACAACGGCCGCCACGGAGGTGACGCCATCGCCGGACCGCTCTTCGGGGCACGCTTCACGCACTGGAACATCCGCGTGACGAACCAGCGGGCCGGCCTGATGAAGATCGACGGCCTCGCTCCCTACAGCGCCACCGTCGGCCTCAACCACTGCACCGAGTTCGGCCAGATCGACGTACCCGACTTCTCCGGAGATCTGCACGCGCGCCTGGAGCTGTACGACACCCAGGGCGTCGTACGACCGCGGAATCTGTACGAGGCTCAGCGCGAGCTGACGCGGGACGTGCCGCGGTAGCGCCCCGGCGTCACGCCCACCAACCGCTTGAAGTGGCGCGTCAGATGGGACTGGTCGTAGAAGCCGGTCGCGGCCGCCACTTCGCCTGGGGCGTGTCCGGCGAGGAGGAGGCGGCGGGCGTGGTCGACGCGGCGGGACATCAGGTACTGGTGCGGGGGCATGCCGAAGGTCGTGCTGAACGCCCGTACCAGGTGGGCCGGGTGGGCGTGGACGAGCCGCGCGGCCTCCTCCAGGGCGATGCCTTGGAGGAGGCGGGCGTCGAGGAGTTCGCGCAGGGTGTGCGCGACTGAGTGGTCGGGCCTCGGCGGCGAGTCCTCGGTCAGCCGGGGGCGCAGGTGACCGCGCAGCCGCTCGCCGATCAGCGCGAGTCGGCCGGCGGCCTCCAACTCGTCGCCGGGCTGCTTCAGGGCCGTGTGCAGCTGCCCGACCCGCCTGCGCAGTACGGGGTCGGCCAGGTCCGGGCCGTCCACCGCCGGGCCGATGAGGCTCTCGTCGAGCTGGGTCGCGTCCAGGTAGATCACCCGCTTGCGGAAGCCGTGCGGGGTCGCGGGCGAGCCGTTGTGCGGGACGTGCGGCGGGAGCAGCGTGACCGTGTCGTGCGGGGTACCGTGCTCGTGCCGGTCGAGGTCGTAGCGTACGGCGCCGTCGTCGACGATCAGGAGGGTCCACGCGTCGTGCACGTGCATGGGGTACGCGTACTCCGTGAAATGGGCGTGGAACACCTCCACGACCCCCGGAACACCCGGGCGCCAGGCGGAGACTTCCTGCCGGGACACCATGCAAAGAACGTACAAGACGGTGTCGTACGACGGACGGCAGTCTCAAGACATGAACGACGTGAACGACGGCCTGACCGGCGAACCCATCCGCTTCGACACCAAGATCGCCGTACTCCTGCGGGAC
This sequence comes from Streptomyces scabichelini, assembly GCF_011045015.1. Classification (GTDB taxonomy): domain Bacteria; phylum Actinomycetota; class Actinomycetes; order Streptomycetales; family Streptomycetaceae; genus Streptomyces; species Streptomyces scabichelini. Next base: position 72,358 of record NZ_JAAKZY010000022.1, read on the forward strand.
GACCTGGAGTCCTGGCAGCGCCTGAATGTGACCGCCTTCCTGGTCAGCGGCCTGGGGACGGAGCTGCCCGAGGTGATCGGAGAGCCGTACGAGGACGCCGACGGAACCCCGTACCTCCCGATGATCCGCCAGCCCGTGATGATCTTCGAAGCCTCCAAGGAGACGCTGACGGTGGCCCACAGCCGCGCCCTGTCTCGCGCGCTGCCCCGCTCCCTCTTCACCTCCGACCTGTTCTCCACGGGCAACGACCGCGACAACCGGGCGGCCGTACGGGCCGTACCCGCAGGGGAGTTGGACCTGGTGGGGCTTGCCGTGTACGGGCCGCGCAACGGGGTGGACAAGGTGGTGAAGGGGGCGCGGATGCATCCGTGAGCCCTGCGAGCGCAACGAAAATACGGGAGGCGTCACAGGCCGGCGACGGGGACCGGGGCCGGGTGGGCGGCTGGTGGCGGTCAAAGTCATCTAGGACGAGATCGTCGATCATCCCGAGGCGCCGGCCCGGTGCCGGGCGTCTAGGGCTCGTCGGGGGTTGGCAGAGCGGCCCGATGGTGAGCGAGCTGCCGCCATTCGCGGGGCGTGGCGCCGTAGGTCTGGTGGAAGCGGCGTGAGAAATAGGACGGGTCGATGAAGCCCCAGGAGCGGGCGACGGCCCCGATCGTGCGGTGGGCATGCTCGGGCGCGGCCAAGTCTCGGCGTGTGCCTTCCAGACGCCGGCGAATGATCCATTTCTCCAGGCTGAGACCGCCGTTCTCACACAGCCGGTAGAGGGTCCGTACGGAGATGTTGTGGGCCCCGGCGATGCGCTGAGGGGTGAGGCCGGGATCCGTCAGATGCGCGCGGATGTAGGCGAGGACGCGGGTGAGGAGGGTGTCCTCCGCGACTGACCGGCGGGTGCGTTCGTCGGCGGCCACCGACGCGATGGCGGCGCGGGTGAGTTCCAAGGTGGCGGAGGCGAGCGCCTCGGCGCCGGGTCCGGCGCTCAATCGGTCGGCGTCGTGGTGCAGGCCGCGGATGTGCTGCAGCAGCAACGGCCCGATCCGGCTGTGGTGCAGGAGGGGGATCGCGGCGCGGACCAGTTGCTCGGGCAGGCCGAGGCGGACGGCGTCGACCATGAACGCGACGGACAGTCCGCTGCCGGACCACCCGTACTCGTATCCGGCGGTCTTGTGGGCCAGGGCCAGGGCGTCGCGGCCGACGCGCTGCTGGTGGCCGTTCCAGGTGAAGGCGCCCGTGCCCTGGCTCTGGGTGATGATCGAGACGGTGTTCAGGGAGTCGAACCGGGCGTGCCGCGGGGTGCGCCAGATACGCATTCCCGAGCCGTGCGTGGCGAACAGGGTCAGCGGGCCGAACTGCCAGACCTCCAGTCTCTTCCAGATACCGGACTTGGCATTTTCGTGCTCGATCGAGCAACTGCCGCTCTCCCCGGCAGCGACTGCGTGAAAGGCGTCGATCCGATCGGCGGCCGGCAGCTGTGCCGTGTCCAGGACGATCACGATCCCCCCAGGTCGGCCGCAGCGGCATCCGCGCTGCCGGGCCGTCTCCTCGGATTCTGCACATTCTCTGCCCAGCTGTGGGCGGAATGTGTGGATCCTCAAATTCGTCAGCCCCATGCGGTGTGGCAGACATGGCGTGGCAGGCAGGGAACAGAATGCGGCGCACACGGTAAACACCCTCGCGCGCGGCACTGGCACGATCGCCCGAGTCACAGATCCCCCGCATCACGGATCCTCCGAAGTTGGGAGTACTGCCATGGGCATCATCTCCACGACCGACGGCACAGAGATCTTCTACAAGGACTGGGGCAGCGGGCAGCCGGTCGTGTTCAGCCACGGCTGGCCGCTGAACGCCGACACCTGGGACAACCAGCTGCACCTGGTCGCCTCGCACGGCTACCGCGTGATCGCGCACGACCGGCGTGGCCACGGCCGGTCCGGGCAGCCTTGGCACGGCAACGACATGGACACGTACGCCGACGATCTCGCCCAGCTCATCGAGACCCTCGACCTGCACGACGTCGTACTCGTCGGACACTCGACCGGCGGCGGCGAGGTGACCCGGTACATCGGCCGGCACGGCACCGCCCGAGTCGCCAAAGCCGTCCTCCTGGGCGCGGTTCCACCCCTCATGCTCAAGACGGACGCCAACCCCCAGGGCCTGCCGATCGAGGCGTTCGACGCCATCCGCGCCGGAGTGGCGGCCGACCGGTCGCAGTTCTACGCCGAACTCAGCCTGCCCTTCTACGGTTTCAACCGGCCCGGCGCGGACGTCTCGCAGGGCGTGCGGGACGCGTTCTGGCTGTGGAGCATGCAGGTCGGGCTCAAGGGCGCGCTGGACTGCATCCGCGCGTTCTCCGAGACCGACTTCACCGAGGACCTCAAGCGTTTCGACGTACCCACCCTGATCGCGCACGGCGACGACGACCAGATCGTCCCGATCGCGGCAAGCGCTCCGGAGTCGGCCAAGATCGTCAAGGACGCCACGCTGAAGGTCTATCCGGGCGCGCCGCACGGTCTGGTGGGCGCGTTCGAGGACGAGTTCAACGCCGATCTGCTGGCGTTCCTGGCCGCCTGACGATCAGGTCGCCCGACCGCCAGGCGGGCCTGACTGCCAGGCCGCCTGATCACATGAGCCGGTCAGGTCACAAGGACCGGTTACGACACCCGCGGGCACATCAGCGCACTCCAACCCTCCTGTCCCGAAAGGGTTCCTCATGCGTGTTCCTGCACTGCGCCGACTGCTGACAGCACTGGCCGCCGCCGTTCTCATCGTGGCCGGCGCGGTCTCCGCACAGGCCACGTCCCAGCGATCCTCGCAGGCCGAGCGGGCCGAGCAGGCCGGGGCGAAGGGGCCGAAGCCGACCGTCGTGCTCGTGCACGGCGCGTTCGCCGACGCCTCCGGCTTCAACGACACCATCGCACTGCTGGAGAAGTCCGGTTTCCCGGTCCTCGCCCCGGCCAACCCCCTGCGTGACACCGCGGGCGACGCCGCCTACATCTCCAGGTTCCTCGACACCATTCCCGGCCCGGTGATCCTGGCCGCCCACTCCTACGGCGGCGTCGTCATCACCAATGCCGCGCGTGGGCACGCCAACGTCAAGGCCCTGGTGTACCTGGGCGCGTTCGCGCCCGACGAGGGTGAGAGCGCACTTCAGCTGGCACAGCAGTTCCCCGGCAGCGAACTGGGCACCGCTCTCGTCCCCCGCCCCTACCCGCTGCCCGGCGGTGAGGGCACCGACGGCTACATCGCACCCGAGAAGTTCCGCGCGGTGTTCGCGGCCGATCTGCCCGCTTCCAGGACCCGTCTGATGGCGGCCACCCAGCGTCCCGGCTCCGTCGAGGGCCTCAGCGGTGGAAGCGGTGCCCCGGCCTGGAAGTCCATTCCGTCCTGGTACCTGATCCCGACCCAGGACAAGGTCATTCCGCCCGCCGCCCAGCGGTTCATGGCCAAGCGCGCCGGCAGCAGGGTGACCGAGATCCGGTCCTCGCACGTGGTCATGATGTCCCACCCGGACGCCACCGCCCGCATCATCAACGCGGCCTACGCCGCGACCCGTTGACCTGGTGAAGCGCTGACCCGCTGACCGTTGAAGCGTTGACGCGCTGACCCGTTGAAGGAGCGAAGGCTCATGAAACCCGACACCATCGTCCTGATCCACGGCTTCTGGGTGACCCCCCGCAGCTGGGAGTACTGGATCACCCGCTACCAGTCCCAGGGCTTCCGGGTGCTGGCCCCGGCCTACCCCGGTTTCGAGGTGGAGGTGGAGGCGCTCAACGCCGACCCCACCCCGATCGAGGAACTCTCCGTCCCCGCGGTCGTCGCGTCCCTGGAGAAGCTGATCGACGGCCTCGACACCAAGCCGATCATCATGGGCCACTCCGCCGGCGGGGTGTTCACCCAGATCCTGCTGGACCACGGATACGGCAGCGCCGGAGTGGCCATGAACTCCGCCCCCACCGAAGGTGTGGCCACGGTCCCGCTGTCACAGCTGAAGGCGACGTTCCCCGTGCTGAAGAACCCCGCCAACCGGCACAAGGCCGTCGGGTTCACCTACGACCAGTGGCGGTACGCCTTCACCAACACCTTTCCCGAGGACGAGGCCCGCGCCCTGTACGAGCGCTACCACATCCCCGCCTCCGGGCACGTCTTCTGGGGCAGCGCGCTGGCCAACGTCCATCCCGGCCACGCCGACTCGTACGTGAACTACCACAACGACGACCGGGCGCCACTGCTGTTCATCTCGGGCGAGAACGACCATCTGATGCCGCCGAAGATCCAGCGGTCCAATGCCAAGCACTACAAGTCGAACACCACCGTCACCGAGGTCGTCGAATACGCCGGCCGATCCCACCTGATGCCCGCCCAGAAGGGCTGGGAGGAGATCGCCGACCATGCCCTGAGCTGGGCCCTCGATCACTCCTGACCCACACCGGCCGACTCCGGACGGGCCGGGCCGCTCGGGCTGGGCGGTCCGTCCGGAGTCGGTGACGGGACCGGCCCAGACCGCTCGAGCCACAGGAGACGGAGCTCATGACGGAAGTCCGGTTCACCCACATCGGCGGCCCCACCGTCCTCATCGAATTCGCCGACTGGCGGCTGCTGACCGACCCGACGTTCGATCCACCCGGCCGCACGTACGCGTTCGGCTGGGGCACGTCCTCCCGCAAACTCACCGGCCCCGCCTTGCTTCCCGACGACATCGGACCGGTCGACGCGGTACTGCTCACCCACGACCACCACGCCGACAACCTCGACGACGCCGGACGGGCCATGCTCGCCGGTGCCGGCACTGTGGTGACCACCCTGGCGGGGGCGCGCAGGCTGAGCGGAGCCGGAGGGGGGATGAGAGCCGAACGGGGGCTGAGGGGCGTGCGG
>NZ_JAAKZY010000230.1 GCF_011045015.1 Streptomyces scabichelini
GCCCGCCCGCCCCGTCGACGGGTTTGACGACCAACTGGTCCAGCTGGTCAAGAACAGCCTCCAACTGCCCTGGTTCTTCGGGACGAAACGATTCGACATTCGGGATGACCGGTTCCTCGCCGAGGTAGTAGCGGATGAGATCCGGTACGTACGTATAGAGGAGCTTGTCGTCCGCGATGCCGTTGCCGACGGCGTTCGCGAGTGTGATGTTCCCGGCCTGAGCGGCGTTCATGATGCCCGGGCAGCCGATCACGGAGTCGGGGCGGAAGTGGAGCGGGTCGAGGAAGTCGTCGTCGAGCCGCCGGTATACGACATGGACCGGCATCTCGCCGCGCGTCGTCCGCATCCACACGCGGTTGCCGCGGCACGTGAGGTCATGGCCCTCGACCAGCTGCACGCCCATCAGCCGGGCCAGCAGGGCGTGTTCGAAGTAGGCGGCGTTGTTCGGGCCGGGCGTGAGGACGACGACGCGCGGGTCGCCGACCCCGTCGGGCGCGGCCGCGCGCAGCGCCGCGAGCAGGCGCTGCCCGTAGCCGTCGACCGGCAGTACGTGCTGTTCGGCGAAGAGGGAGGGGAAGATCCGGGTCATCGCGCGCCGGTTCTCGATCACGTACGACACCCCGGACGGGACCCGTACGTTGTCCTCCAGGACCCGGAAGTCGCCCGCCTCGTCGCGTACGAGATCGATGCCGGCGACGTGGATGCGTACGCCGCCCGGCGGTTCCACGCCGTGCGCGGCTCTGTGGAAGTGCCCGGAGTTGAGGAGAAGTCTCCAGGGCACCACCCCGTCCTCGAAGGCCCGGCACGGCCCGTACGCGTCCGCGAGATAGGCCTCGAGAGCCCTCACCCGTTGTGCGACCCCGCGCTGGATCAGATCCCATTCGAGCGCGTCCAGAACCCGTGGCACGAGATCGAGCGGCCAGGGCCGCTCCTCGCCCGCGAAGGCGTAGGTCACCCCGCGGTCCGTGAACGCGCGTGCCATCTGGTCGGCCCTGAACCGCAGTTCGGCCGGTTCCATCGGTTGAAGTGCCGCCAGCACCGGCTCATAGGCGGTCCTGACCTCACCCGGCCGCTCAAACATCTCGTCCCACGCATCGGCCAACGCGTATGCGTCAAATATGTCCGCCATGACGTGACGGTAGATGTGGTACGTAACGCGGCGATCACTCGGGGATTTCGGGCAGCTCACGGGGATGATCGCGGGGTGGGGCGAGGGGGCGGCGACGAATAATGAGCCCGCCTGTTCCCTCGTCCTGCCGGCAACACTCTGCACCTCGGAGCTGGTCACCAACGTTCACCTGCATACGAAGAACACCGCGATGCTCCGGGGGCGGCTCACAGCGGTCCTGCTCCGGGTGAGCGTGTACGACGAGAGCCACGATCCTCCGGCCACACCTGTCGCAGAGGCCGGGCTGGCCGCCTGCTGGGGGCCGCGGACCACCCCTCGTCCCGGAGATCGCCGACGCGTGGGGCGTCGCTACCGTGATCGCGTTGCTTGTGTCCCAAGCACGCCAAGCCCACGCTTGAGGAGGTGACGCCACCATGACTGCTCTTGCGCAAGAAAGGCTCGAGACCATGACTGAGATCAGGACCGAGCCCGTATGCGTGCCTGAGAACGGGCCCAGCCTCGACGAAGTCGTGTGGCAGGCATGGAAGGCGATGGAACTCCCCGAGGGCTACCGCGCTGAGATCATCGAGGGCGCCATCGAGGTGTCGCCCACCGGCCGTTATTCGCACGGTAACGTCATCAATCTTCTTCGGGATGAGCTGGTGATCTTCCTGAGGGACGGAGACTTTGTCGCCCGCAATGACATCAACGTCTTCCACGAAGGCAGCGCCTTGGTGCCGGACCTCTTCATCGTCCCCAGGGACACGGATCGATACGTCACGTCCGACGGCCTGGGCGTTACTGCCGCAGCTGTACGCCTCGTCCTGGAGGTCGTCTCCCCCGACAAGCGCTGCCGGGAGCGCGATCGCGTGAAGAAGCGCCGCGAATACGCTCGCGCCGGCATCCCCGTCTACGTGATCATCGACGACTACGACGCTCAGGGCACTGTCACCGTCCTCACCGAACCCCAGCCCGAAAAGGCCGACTGGGTCGGTGTGCATCGCGTCCCCTACGGCACCGAGGTCACCATCCCCGAAGGGCCCGCCAAGGGGTTCGTGATCGGTGAGGGGATCACGGGTCCGAAGCGAGGCTGAGCGGTCCCGCGGCCAGGGCCGCTCCTTGCCCGCGAGGCGTAGGCGGTCCTGGCCTCACCTGGTAGCTCACGGGAGTGATCGAGGGGCGCGGGTGCCCGGTCAGACCCGTATCACCCGGAATTGGGCGCCCCTGCAGCGGCATGCGGTGGCCGCCGCATGCCAGGCTGTAAAGGCACCCTTGACGCACCGCTGGTGTCAAGAGAACCTTTACAGCGTGAGCGGTCCGCGAAGTGAGCTCGCGGCACTGGCCGCAAAGATGATGGCGCTCTCCCGCCTGCTCGCCGACGTCACCGAGCGCAACAACGCAGTGCCCGCCGAGCTCACCAGCGTGCAGATCGCGCGCGACCTGGACGCGTTGTCCGACACCGCATTGCGCGCCAGTGTCGAGCGAGCCCGCGCCGCCGGCCACACCTGGCAGGAGATCGGTGACCTGCTCGGCGTCAGCCGACAGGCCGCCTTCCAACGCTTCGGACGCCCCATCGACCCACGGACAGGAGAATCGATGAGCAACGCCGCGCTCCCGGACGCCGCCAACCGCGCGACCGACCTGTTCGTCAACTGGATCGAAGGACAACACGACGAGATCGTCGCTCACTTCGACCCCACGATGACCGCACAACTTCCGCCCGACCAGCTGGCCGCCGCCTGGGCCCAGATCATCGGCATGGTCGGCACTTACGAACGCATGGACAAACCCTTGGTCCGGCAACTCGGCGATCACACCGTCGTGGACATCCCGCTGGAATTCGAAGCCGGCCAGATGAAAGGCCGCGCCACCTTCAACAAAGAAGGCCAAGTCAGCGGCCTGTTCATCCTCACCCCCGAAACGCCCTGACCGCCAAGAGGGCGCGTAGGCGGTCCTGATCACCACCCCGCTGTTCGACCGTCTCGTCCCACGCGTTGGCCAACGGGTATGCGTCAAATATCTCGGCCATGGCCTGACGGTGGGTGCGGCAGGGAACGCGGCGATCACTCGGGGATTTCGGGCAGCTCACGGGGGACTTTCGCATTCCGGTCGCGGCGGCGGGGCCGTCCGGGCGAGCGAGGGTATTGGGCCATGGCTGCCTCGGTGCGCCTCGGCATCGGCGGCAAGCGTGTCCACCATGCACCGAACATGGGTTCCTCGCCGCCTTCATGTTGCTGCAGTGAGGCATACGGAGGTGCGGACAATCCGTGAGATATCAGGTCATTAAGATCCACGGAGGGGGTCGAGCCGTGTTGCGGAGGCGGGTGGCGCGCCCCATAGTTGCGCTGCGGACGGGGCTGGAACCAGGGGTGGGAGATGGTCGAGCGCGGGACGGACGGGCATCCGCACGGGGCTGACCGGCTGTGCGAGGCCGGTGATCGGGTGTACTCCCGTGCCGTACGGCGCGGCCGGGTGCCCCGCGAGGACGCCGATGCCGTGCCCTGCCTGGTCGAGCTCGCGCTGCTGCATCCCGACCCCGACGACATGAGGTGGCTCGTGCCGACCTCGCCGCAGGAGGTCATGACGCGGCTGCTGCGCGAGATGCACGAGCACGTCGCCGCGACCCAGTCCCGTATGGGCGCGGCGGTCACCGCCTTCGAGTGGTACACCGAGCTCGGCGGCCACGCCCAGGCCCCCGGTGAGGGCGTCGCGATCCGCGTTCTCGACGGGCTGCCCCGTATCCGCGCCGCCGTGGACGAGGCGACGGAAGCGTGCACGACCGAGGTGCTGACCGTGCAGCCCGGCGGGATCCGCCGCGAGGACGAGCTGACCGAGGGGCTGCACCGGGCACTCGCGCTGCGGCGGCGCGGCATCCGGATGCGCGACCTCTACACGCATGTGGCCCGGCACGGGCAGGGCCTGCTGAACTACATGGAGCTGATGGGCGACGCGGCGGAGGCCCGTACGCTCGACGAGGTCGTGGAGCGGCTGCTGGTGTTCGACCGCAGGGTCGCCTTCATCCCCGCGAACACGGACCGCACGATCGCCCTCGAACTGCGCCACCCGGCCCTGGTCGACTACCTGGTGACCGTCTTCGAACGCTTCTGGCGGCTGGCGATCCCCCTGACGGCTCCCCTCCCCGACACGGGCATCGAGGGCATCACGCACCGCGAGCGGTCCATCGCGGCGCTGCTGGCCGAGGGGCATCAGGACGCGGTGGTCGCGGAGCGGCTGGGCATCAGCGTCCGTACGTGCCGGGCCCACATCGCCCGCCTCTCGGAGACGCTCGGCGCCGCCAGCCGTACGCAGCTGGGGGTCCGCATCGCCCAGGCGGGCCTCGACGGCCCGCCCCGCTCCTCCGAACTGCTCCCGGTCACCGCTCCCGGTCCGGCCGCTCGCCCGGCTGCTCCAGAATCCCCGACTGGCCGATGAGGTAGCCGAGTTGGGCTCGGCTTTCGCTGCCGAGCGCTTCCGCGAGCTTGGCGATGTGGACGCGTACCGTCCGTACGTTCATGCCGAGTCGGTCGCCGATCACGGCATCGGTGTGGCCTTCGATGAGGAGGCCGGCGATGGCCCGTTGACGGGCGGTGATGCCGTTCGCCGAAGGCTGCTGGGCGGCTTGGGGGTACATGGGAGTGGCCAGGCGCCAGAGGCGGTCGAAGGCGGTGGTGAAGAAGGTGACGAGGGCGGGGTGGCGGACTTCCAGGGCGAGTTCGCGGTCCTTGCTGGCGGGGATGAAGGCGACCGTACGGTCGATGATGATCAGGCGCTCGGTGACTTCGTCCAGGGTGCGGGCTTCGACGTCGCCGTTGAGGTGTTCGTAGCGCGCGAGGACGGTGGGCGCATGGCGGAGGGTGTGCTGGTAGAGGGTGCGGATGCGGCCCCCTCGGTCGAGCAGTTCCTGGTCGCGGCTCAGGGCCTGGACATGGATCCGGGGGTCGGGGCCGATGTGACTGGTGTGGGGTTGGATGGCGAGGAGCTCACTGGAGGCATTGACCATGACGTCGGTGATGGCCAGGTTGATCCGCTTCTTGCCGCTGAGAACGCGGATCGTCGGCGTGTCCGCCGCCGCGGTACGGGGGCCGTCGATCCGCATCAGCGGTTCGAACACCGCGGCGAGCCGCTCTTCGCGCCGCCGCTCGTCCGCGATGCGGTCTTCCATATGTCGCAGCAGCCGGTGAAGGGCAATGGCCGGCGCGACGGGCTCCAGCCACCGCGTGTCCTCGACGTCCGGGTGCAGCAGGCCGAAGTCGACGAGGCAGGGGGCAGCGTCGGCCGCCTCCTCGCTGGGCACGCGGCCTTCGCGCAGAGCACGGGCGTACAACTCGGTCCCGTCCTCGCACAGCTCCTCCGCTCTGTGCCCGTGCGCCTCGGTGGCCACTCGCAGCTCCCTTCTCCCGGCGCTCAGTGATCCTTGTCCAGAATCCCCGACTGCGCTATGAGAAAGCCGAGTTGGGCCCGGCTGCCGCTGCCCAAGGCGGTGGCCAGCTTCGCTATATGGGCTCGGCAGGTGCGTACGTTCATGCCCAGACGGCGCGCTATGGCCTCGTCGACGTGGCCCTCCACGAGAAGTTTGGCTATGGACCGCTGAACGCCGCTTATGCCGTCGCGGGTGGGTTCGTAGGGGACCTGGTCGTGCAGGGGGGTCGCGCGGCGCCACAGATGCTCGAAGACTTTGATCAGGTACTTCACGAGGCCTGGATGACGGAGTTCCAGAGCCACTGGCTGGTCGTCCTGGGCCGGTATGAACGCGACCGTGTCGTCGCAGATGATGAGCCGCCCGATGAGCTCTTCGAGCGTCCGGATCTCGACTTTGCCGGCGGACATCTGATCGACGTACGCCATCGTGCCGAGGCTGTGCCTGACCGTGTGCTGATACAGCGTGCGCATGCTCACGCCGCGGTCCATCAGAGGGCGGTCGCGTTCGAGGGCCTGGATGAGGATGTGCTCGCTGCGACCGCCCCCCGGCTGCACGGTGAGCACCTCGGTGTGGGCCTCGGCCGTGGCGAGGTTGAGCGCGGCGTTGATCCGGTTGTTGCCCTCCAGCACGGTGATCGCATGGGTGGGAGCCGGAGCCAGGGCGCTGAGGGCCATGAACGGCTCGAATGATTCGGTCAGTTCGATGGACTGGCGTCGACGGTCCAGGATCTCGCGTTCGAGCGGGTGAAGATGCTGTGCGAGCGCGACCGACGGGGGAACCGGCCGCAGCCAATTGGCGTCGTCGGGATCGGGATGCAGCAGGGCGAAATCCAGCAGGCATGGCGTCGCCTCCACCTCGGCCCGGGCGATGCGCCCGGTACTCAGCGCGCTGGCGTAAAGCTGCGCTCCCTCGTCACACAACTCGGTGATGTCGTGGGGATGTGTCCGTTGTGAGTCTTTTGCTGCCAAATCTGCACCCCCCAGGGTCCTGAACATGCAGGAACATGATGCATCGCCCCTGTGGCATCCACGTGCCTGAATGAGCCATCGTCGTTCCTGGCACGGGGGGAAGGGAACTCATCGAGTGAGGACAAAGCCGACTATGTACAGGAGATTGCTTCGCTCGGCGCTTGCCGTTGCTTTCTCTGCGGCCGTGGTCTTCGGTGCCGTGAGCGCCGCGGCAGCGCCGCCTGGGGAAGACGGACGCGCGGACACCGGCTGGGGAAGTGGCCCCCTTCAGCCCGCTGATACGGGATGGGGGAACCCTCCGGCGGACTCGACGATCCCCGACAACTCATGAGCACCCCTCCAGACGACCGCTCCTTCCGCCGCGAAATGGCCACCGCCTATCGCTCCGGCTGGCACTTCATCGACCTGGTCACCGCCATCCCCCACAGCGGCGACTCCCTGATGGTGACCGTCTTCGGTGAGCCGGTCGTCGTCACCCGGGACGAGGACGACGACGTGCGGGCGTACCGGTGTCTGCGGCGTCCGCGAGGAGCGCCGCAGCCAGTGCGGTGTGCCATCCGGTACGGAATGATCTTTGTGAACCTCGACCAGCGCGACCACCGGCTGGTCGAGCCGGAAGTCCCGGACGTACGAACCATCTCAGCCACCCCCCGCAGTGCCTGACGCGATTCCCCCGTCGTAGTAGATCGCGCAGGTGCTTCCCCCCGCAGCGGCGTCACCGTGACCTGAACACGGTGACGCCGCTGCAGTTTGTGCGGAATCTCCAGGTATGGGCACCGCGAAGAGGGGCTGGTTTCAGTCGCACGGTCGAGCCGGTGTCAACGTGGTCCCAGTTGTACGGCCAGGATGCCGCCAAGTCGCCCGCCGAGATGCCTGCCAGATACCCGCACGAGTCTCCTTGAGTGGAATAGACTCAACTTTGTGTACGTTGCCGAAGGCAGTGTTGAAACGGACGTTGAAACGGACGCCGACGGCTGACGCAAGGAGGAGACAGCGGACGTGGACGCCGAGCTGACCAACAGGAGCCGGGACGCGATCAACGCGGCCAGCAATCGGGCCGTGTCCGAAGGCCACCCGGATCTCACCCCCGCGCACCTGCTGCTCGCGCTGCTCGAGGGGCAGGACAACGAGAACATCACCGACCTGCTGGCCGCCGTCGAGGCGGACCAGGCGGCCGTACGGGCCGGCACCGAACGCGTGCTGAGCACGCTGCCCAGCGTGACCGGCTCGACCGTCGCCCCGCCGCAGCCCAACCGCGAGCTGCTGGCCGTCATCGCCGACGCCGCGGAGCGGGCCAAGGAGCTGGGTGACGAGTACCTCTCCACCGAGCACCTGCTCATCGGCATCGCCGCGAAGGGCGGTCAGACCGGGGACGTACTCTCCCAGCAGGGCGCCAGTGCGAAGAAGCTGCTGGAGGCCTTCCAGAAGGCGAGGGGAGGGCGTCGCGTGACCACAGCCGATCCCGAGGGCCAGTACAAGGCACTCGAAAAGTTCGGGACCGATTTCACGGCCGCCGCGCGTGAGGGGAAGCTCGACCCTGTCATCGGCCGTGACCAGGAGATCCGGCGCGTCGTACAGGTGCTGTCCCGGCGTACGAAGAACAACCCCGTCCTCATCGGCGAGCCCGGCGTCGGCAAGACCGCCGTCGTCGAGGGACTCGCCCAGCGGATCATCAAGGGGGACGTGCCCGAGTCCCTCAAGAACAAGCGGCTCGTCGCGCTCGACATCGGCGCGATGATCGCGGGCGCCAAGTACCGCGGTGAGTTCGAGGAGCGGCTGAAGACCGTACTCGCCGAGATCAAGGACTCCGACGGGCAGATCATCACGTTCATCGACGAGCTGCACACCGTCGTGGGTGCCGGGGCCGGCGGCGACTCCGCCATGGACGCGGGCAACATGCTCAAGCCCATGCTCGCCCGCGGTGAGCTGCGCATGGTCGGTGCCACGACCCTCGACGAGTACCGCGAGCGCATCGAGAAGGACCCGGCCCTGGAGCGGCGCTTCCAGCAGGTGCTGGTCGCCGAGCCGACCGTCGAGGACACCATCGCGATCCTGCGTGGGCTCAAGGGGCGGTACGAGGCCCACCACAAGGTCGTGATCGCGGACAGCGCGCTCGTCGCGGCCGCCACCCTCTCCGACCGCTACATCACCTCGCGCTTCCTGCCCGACAAGGCCATCGACCTCGTCGACGAGTCCGCGTCCCGGCTGCGGATGGAGATCGACTCCTCGCCCGTCGAGATCGACGAACTCCAGCGCGTCGTGGACCGGTTGAAGATGGAGGAGCTGGCGCTGGAGAGGGAGACCGACCCCGCCTCCCGTGAGCGCCTGGAGAAACTGCGCCGCGACCTCGCCGACAAGGAGGAGGAGCTGCGCGGCCTCACCGCCCGCTGGGAGAAGGAGAAGCAGTCCCTCAACCGCGTCGGTGAGCTGAAGGAGAAGCTCGACGAACTGCGCGGGCAGGCCGAACGCGCCCAGCGCGACGGCGACTTCGACACCGCGTCCAAGCTGCTGTACGGCGAGATCCCCGCCGTGGAACGGGACTTGGAGGCCGCCTCCGAGGAAGAGGAGGAGGCGTCCAAGTCGGGGTCCAAGTCCGACACGATGGTGAAGGAGGAGGTCGGCGCGGACGACATCGCGGACGTCGTCGCCGCCTGGACCGGCATCCCCGCCGGACGCCTCCTCGAGGGCGAGACGCAGAAGCTCCTGCGGATGGAGGAGGAGCTGGGCCGCCGGCTCATCGGCCAGACCCAGGCCGTACGGGCGGTGTCGGACGCCGTACGCCGCACGCGCGCGGGTATCGCGGACCCCGACCGCCCCACCGGATCCTTCCTCTTCCTCGGCCCGACGGGTGTCGGCAAGACCGAACTCGCCAAGGCGCTCGCGGACTTCCTCTTCGACGACGAGCGGGCGATGGTCCGTATCGACATGTCGGAGTACAGCGAGAAGCACAGCGTGTCGCGGCTGGTCGGCGCCCCGCCCGGCTACGTCGGTTACGAGGAGGGCGGCCAGCTGACCGAGGCGGTGCGCCGTCGCCCGTACAGCGTGGTGCTGCTGGACGAGGTCGAGAAGGCGCACTCGGAGGTCTTCGACATCCTGCTCCAGGTGCTGGACGACGGACGCCTCACGGACGGGCAGGGCCGCACGGTCGACTTCCGCAACACCATCCTGATCCTCACCTCGAACCTGGGCAGCCAGTTCCTGGTCGACCCGATCACCAGCGAGGAGGAGAAGAAGGAGCAGGTCCTGGAGGTCGTCCGCGCCTCCTTCAAGCCGGAGTTCCTCAACCGCCTCGACGACCTGGTGGTCTTCTCGGCCCTGACGAAGCCCGAGCTGGAGCGCATCGCCAGGCTCCAGATCGACCGCCTCGCCAAGCGCCTGGCCGAACGCCGCCTCGCCCTGGAGGTCACCGACGAGGCCCTGACCTGGCTCGCGGACGAGGGCATGGATCCGGCCTACGGCGCCCGGCCCCTGCGCCGCCTCGTCCAGACCACCATCGGCGACCGCCTCGCCAAGGAGATCCTCGCGGGCGAGATCAAGGACGGCGACACGGTCCGCGTGGACTCGTTCGGGGATGGTCTGATCGTGGGGCCGGCGACAGGGAAGACGCTGTAGCCCTGAGGGATGTCATGGTCGCGGCCAGGGGCAGGTGCTCCGGGCCGCGTAACCATGAGGTACATCAGCCGCGACACTGAGGCGTCATCGGCGCTTACGCGGCAGGACGAGGCACTTACCATCGCGGTCCGGCGGGGCGGCTACGACGAGGTGGGGTGCGTCGTCGACGCCACCATCTCCGGGGCTGTCAACCTCGACCAGCGGCCCAGTCTGAGGAAGTGGCTCGCTGATCCTCTGGTGCATGAGTGGGATGTCCTCATAGTCACCGAACAGGACCGCATCACTCGCGACGACATGCACTGGTGGCACTTCGTCGACTGGGTCCTGAAGAACGGGAAGGACATCGAGGTCCTCGACGATCCGACGTTCGACATCCACTCGGAGGACGGGCGGATGCTGGCGGGTATCAAGGCGGCCCAAGCCGCCAAGTACCGCAAGGCAGTCCAGGCCAAGCAGCTTGATCGTACGCAGTTCTTCCGTGAGAACAGGCTGTGGAACGGCGGAATCTGGCCCTTCGGCTACCGCGCCGAGGTCTTCACTCACCTGGGAGAGTCCCGGAAACGTCTGGCTGTCGACCCCCGCACCTCGCGGCTTGTGCGCGAGGCGTACGAGCGCATGGTCGAGGGCGGCGACACGGTCTGCGCGGTGGCGAGGGACTGGAATGCGCGAGGTGTCCCGAGCGCCCGGGACCATCAGCGCAGGGAGCAGAACAAGGATCTTCCGGAACATGAGCGCAGGCCGGAGAAGGGGACCCTCTGGTCGGTGACTCCGTTGCGCAACATGCTGAGGTCGCCGGCCCTGATGGGCGTGATGATGCATCGTTCCGAGCCCGTCACGGACGAGGATGGCCAGCCGCTGGTCTGGACGGATCCCATCCTCACCTCCGAGGAGTTCGCGGCGCTCCAGGACGCGCTCATCACCGAGAGCAAGGGGGAGCGCAGGCGGGCCAAGGGCTGGAGCACGCCTCTGCTCGGGGTGGTCTTCTGCATCTGTGGCAGGCCCTTGTACGTACGGCATCAGAAGAATCGCCTGGCCGACGGTACGACCAAGGTGCTCAACTACTACCAGTGTCGTTCCGTCTCCGAGATGAATCGCTGCGAGGCCCCTTCGACGTGGCGGGCCGATCGTCTCTACGAGACGGTAGAGAGGCGTTTTCTGGACAAGGCCGGTGAGCTGACCGAAATGAAGCGCACCTACACACCGGGCCGGGACCACACCGCGGCCATCGCCGAGTTGCGGCAGGCACTCGCCAATCTCACTGCCGCCATTGGGCAGGCAGCCAGCCCGACAGCCGTCGAGGCCCTGGCCAATCAGATGGACGAGCACGCGAAGACCGTCGAGAGGCTCGAGGCCGAACCAGTTGTCCACGCCCGGTGGAACGAGGAGCCGACGGGTGCCGTTTACGGCGAACGCTGGGTTGCTGACCCGGATTGGGACAGCCGGGCGGCGCTCCTCCTCAAGGCCGGTGTCCGCTTCTTCTGTGAGGGGACGCACAGGGCGGGGACTGTGCACATGTATCTCCCTTCGTCACCGCAGCAGGAGGCGGGAGCGCTCAACCCACGCGGAGGAACAGCGGTTGCTGACGAGATGGACGGCCACGAGGAAGGAGCGCGCCGGTACTTCGTAGAGCTCCGTGGGTCCAAAGGGATGGGGCCGGGTTTCTGGCACGCCCGTCGCTGATTCGGCCACGCATGGGGCTCATCAGTCGAGGAAGTTGCCGGGCAGGGGCCCAGCGAGAGAGGGTGGGGCGTGTAAGTCTGGTCTCAGTTTTGGCCGGACGAGCCAGACGACCGCAGGAGTGTCCAAGTATGTCCATCGACCCGTCCTCGATTCCGAATTTCGGGGGCCAGCCCGAGCCAGAGCCGCAGAGCGGTGGACCGGCGGGCCCCGTCGTCCCGGATCAGGACCTCGTGAAGCAGCTCCTGGACCAGATGGAGCTGAAGTACGTCGTCGACGACGAGGGTGACCTCGCGGCGCCGTGGGAGCAGTTCCGTACGTACTTCATGTTCCGTGGCGAAGGGGACCAGCAGGTCTTCTCGGTGCGGACGTTCTACGACCGGCCGCACAAGATCGACGAGAAGCCCCAGCTCCTCGAGTCGATCGATGACTGGAACCGGCGCACGCTGTGGCCCAAGGTCTACAGCCACACGCACGACGACGGCACCGTCCGCCTCATCGGTGAGGCGCAGATGCTGATCGGTACCGGTGTCAGCCTGGAGCATTTCGTGTCCTCGACGGTCAGCTGGGTGCGGGCCGCCATCGAGTTCGACAAGTGGCTCGTCGAGCAGCTCGGCCTGGAGCAGGAGGTCAACGACGCCGAGGAGCCCGACGGCGACGAGTAGTCCCCGGGTGTACGCGAAGAAGAGCCCGGCCGGGGCGGCGACCACAGCGTCGCGCACCCCGGCCGGGCTCTTCCCGTACAGCTGAGCCGCGTCAGTCCAGGCAGAACTCGTTGCCCTCGGGGTCGGTCATCACGATGTGCCCGGCGTCCAACGGGGGAGCGGGCTCGTGGCGGCGTACCCGCTTCGCTCCCAGCGCGACGAGCCGGTCGCACTCGGCCTCCAGCGCCGCCATCCGCTCCTCCCCCTGCAGTCCGGGAGCCGCTCGGACGTCGAGGTGGACGCGGTTCTTGGCGACCTTGTCCTCCGGTACCTGCTGGAAGAACACCCGCGGGCCGTTCCCGTCCGGGTCCTCGATCGCCGACCTAGTGTTGCGCCGCTCCTCCGGTACGCCGACCCCCGCGAGGAAGTCGTCCCATGCGGCCAGCGGGTCGGCGCCCTGGGGCAGGTCGACTCCGGGCGGGCCGGGGTGGACGTAGCCCAGTACGTCGCGCCAGAAGGACGACAGCGCCCGCGGGTCGTGGGCGTCGAAGGTGACCTGGAAGTGGCGGCTCATCGTGTTGCTCCCTTCGCGGCAGGGTCCGTGTGCAGATGGAGGTCGCACAGCCTCCGGTTCCAGTCGAACTCGTCTGCGTCCATGGAGCCACCGTGACATCTCTGGCGGACAGGATCGGTCCGCTGTCTCTGGCAGAGTGAGCGACATGGGTGTGGCGAGCGAAGAGGAGCTGGGCACCACGGAGCGGGTGCTCACCCTGCTGGGGCTGTTGCAGCAGCGCCAGGTCTGGACCGGCCCCGAGCTCGCCGACCGGCTCCGGGTCACAGCGCGCACGGTACGGCGTGATGTCGAGCGGCTGCGCGCCCTCGGCTATCCGGTGCATGCCGCCCAAGGTGTCGGCGGCGGCTACCGGCTCGGCCCGGGGCGGGACCTGCCGCCGCTGCTCCTCGACGACCAGGAGGCGATCGCCACCGCGGTCTCGCTGCTCGCCGGCGCGGGTGGCGAGGTCGCGGGCGCCGGCGACGCCGCACTCCGGGCGCTGACCAAGCTCGACCAGGTGCTGCCCAGCCGGCTGCGGCACGAGGTGCGCGCGCTCTCCGGCTCGGTGGAGTCCTTCGGTGGCGGCCGCACACCGGTCGACCCCGAGGTGCTCATGGCACTGGCCAGAGCCTGCCGCGACGAGGTCGAGGCTAGCTTCGACTACCACCCGTCCGGGGGTGAGGTGCGACGGCGGCGGGTCGAGCCCTACCGGCTGGTCGCCTCCGACCGGCGCTGGTACCTCCTCGCCTACGACCTCGATCGCGACGACTGGCGCAGCTTCCGTGTCGACCGGATGACCGAGGTGTCCGCACGGGCCTGGCGCTTTCGCCCGCGCCCGGTGCCCGATGCGGCGACGTATGTGCAGGAGGGCGTGGCGAGCCGGGTCTACCCGCACCAGGCGCGCTTCCTCGTGCACGCGTCGGCCGACACGGTGCGCGCGCAGATTTCGGCGTCGGCAGCCGTCGTACGACCGCGGGGTGACGAGCGCTGCGAGGTGCTCAGTGGCGCGGCCGCCCTCGACGCCGTGATCATGCACGTGCTTCTGCTGGGCCACGACTTCGAGGCGCTCGACCCCCCGGAGCTCGGGAGCCGTTGTCGCGCTCTGGCGCAGAGACTGCTGTCCGCCGGTGCGACGACCTCCCCGATGCCGGATCCGGCCATGGAGGAGTCATGAGCCACCTGCTCGTGTACCGGGTCCGGTACCGGGTCAGTACTGCCGCAGCTTGAGCAGTCGCTCGGCAGCCGCCTGCAGCGTCTCCATGCGCTTGCAGAACGCGAAGCGCACGAACGGCGCCCCCGCCTCCCTGTGGTCGTAGAAGACGGCGTTCGGGATCGCGACGACGCCCGCACGCTCGGGCAGCGCGCGGCAGAAGGCGAAGCCGTCCGTTTCGCCGAGGGGGCGGATGTCGGTGGTGATGAAGTACGTGCCTGCCGTGCGGAAGACCTCGAAGCCCGCCTCCGCGAGGCCCGCGCTCAGCAGGTCCCGCTTGGCCTGCATGTCGTCGCGGAAGGCCGTGAAGTACGCGTCGGGGAGCGCCAGCGCCTCGGCCACCGCGTACTGGAAGGGGCCCGAGGCCACGTACGTCAGGAACTGCTTCGCCGAGCGCACCGCCGAGACCAGCGGGGGCGGCGCCGTCACCCAGCCGACCTTCCACCCGGTGAACGAAAACGACTTCCCGGCGCTCCCGATGGTGACCGTGCGCTCGCGCATGCCCGGCAGGGTCGCGAGCGGGATGTGTTCGGCCTCGTCGAAGACCAGGTGCTCGTACACCTCGTCGGTGACCACGAGCAGGTCGCGTTCGACGGCCAGCTCGGCGATGGCGGTGAGTTCGGCGCGGGTGAGGACCGTGCCGGTGGGGTTGTGCGGGGTGTTGATCAACAGGAGGCGGGTGCGGTCGGTGACCGCGTCGCGCAGCTCGTCCAGGTCCAGGCGGAAGCTGTGTCCGGCCGTGGCTGAGCCGCGGCCCTCGTGCGGGCGCAGCGTCACGGGGACGCGGGTGCCGCCCGCCATCGCGATGCAGGCCGCGTACGAGTCGTAGTACGGCTCTAGGGCGATCACCTCGTCGCCGGGCTCCAGCAGGGCGAGCAGCGACGCCGCGATCGCCTCCGTCGCGCCCGCCGTGACGAGGACCTCGGTGTCGGGGTCGAACGTGAGCGCGTACCGGCGCTCCTGGTGCGCGGCGATCGCCGTGCGCAGCTCGGGGATGCCGGGGCCCGGCGGGTACTGGTTGCCGCGGCCGTCGCGCAGCGCCCGTACCGCCGCCTCGCGGACCTCCTCGGGGCCGTCGGTGTCGGGGAAGCCCTGGCCGAGGTTGATCGAGCCGGTGCTCACGGCCAGGGCCGACATCTCGGCGAAGATCGTCGTCCCGAACTCGGCGAGGCGGCGGTTGAGGAGCGGGCGCGCGGTGGAGGTCATGGCGGCCATCCTGCGCTCAACCTCTGGACTTGCTCAACTCTGCTTTGGGCCGTGGGACGCGCGGGCATCCCACCGTCACGCAAAGAACACACGCAAAGAACACACGCAAAGAACACGGGCATAGAACACAGGCAAAAAAACTCAGGCAAACAACACACGCAAGAAGCAAGGCCCACGGGGGGCCGCTTCGGGGGAACGAAAGGAGGGTGACGCCATGGCTACGGGCATCATCCTGGCGGTGATCTTCATAGTGGTTGTCATCGCACTCTCACGTTCACGCTCGCGCTCACGTTCACGCGGCTCCAGGGCCGGCGGCAGCTGGTGGGCCGGGGACGGGGGCAGTTCCAGCGGCGGCTCCTCATGCGGGGGCGGCTCGTCCTGCGGAGGCGGGTCGTCCTGCGG
>NZ_JAAKZY010000231.1 GCF_011045015.1 Streptomyces scabichelini
CCGGCTGGCCCCCGCCTGAACCCCGATTCGTGCAGGTGGCGACCCTCGCACGCGCTCATCGCGGCATGAATCCGGGCGCCTGTCCGGCAAGTGTCTGAAGCCGCGCGAGGTAGTCCTGTGCGGCAGGCTCAGAGCTGTATCGGTTCCTCATCTCGGCAGCGAGTTCACGGCTGGTCATGATGAGCGATGGCACCGATTGGCGGTCCCCTTCGAGGGCGCGTTCCCCCATCGTGAGTGCCTGCTCTAGGTCCCCCTCACGAGCCGCCGTCACGCCCAGCGTGACGCGGGCTTCAGCGTTACGCATCGGCTTGCGCTCGGTGCCGTCGAAGTCCGTTCCCGCCCTCAGTACCTCTTCGGCGAGCGTGCGCGCGAGCTTGTCCTCACCGACCAGGCGGTAGCAGTCCATCGCGTAGAAGTCGAACTTGGCGGGATCCACCACGAAGTGGTTATCCAGGTTCTCCGGGTATGGCATCCCTTCGAGCATCCGTCGCCCTTTGTCCAACGCGACCTCGACTTGTCGGCGGTCTCCAATTCGCGCCCATGCTTTGGCTTCCTGGGCAGCGAGCTGCACGGCCACGCCGTGGTGCGCCGCCGTCTCGGCTCCGGCCCGCGCCGCCGCGATGACGCCGCGGTAGTCGCCGGTCGTGAGGGCGAACCATGCCCGCATCTCGTGCGCCCACCCGGCGACCTCTGCATGATCAGCCTCAGTCGCGAGTGAGAGTGCGGCCTGCCGCGTCGACTCGGCCGCATGGCGGTCGCCCATGTCGTACTCGACACAGCCGACCAGTAGCGCGAGCCAACCGGACAGCGCGAGAACTTCGCGGTGCTGCGCGAGCGTGAGGCTCTTCTTGTGCAGTTCGACGACACGGCGGAGCCACTGCCGCCCTTCGACGATGAGCTGTTCGCTCGGCATGAAGGGGTACTCCGATGCGAGCCGGTCCGCTGTGATGCGCAGGGCATCGAGCGTGGCGTTGTCGACGTCGGACCGGTTGAGGCGGCTCACGATCTCCAGCGTCTCCATGCCGGACGCTGCCAGGATCTCCCGGTCCCCATCCCGCCGAGCGGGCGCCGGGAAGAGCGCATGCGTCACGGTGCCGAAGAGTGCCGCGATGATCGGTTGGTAGAAGTCGTTCGGCATCTGGCCTGACTCCCAGCGCTTCCACTGGCGAATCATGCTCTCTTCCGCGGGCAGCTCCGTGGGAGCGTGCGCCCGTAGGGCCCGGACTGCGTCACGTTGCGACCAGTCGCGCGCTATCCGTTCAGCCGCGATGCGCCGCGCCCATGCGGCCCTTTCGTCGGTCATGCGCCCTCCTCTGAGTGCCTACTCCGAGTCTCGCGCGTCAGCCGGGGGGACAGGGAAGGGGACAGGGGGGTGTCACCGGACATGTCCCCTCCCCTGCTCTTCCGTCCCCTGGCTGTCACTTACGTCACACCCTCCGTGGCTCGCATGCTGGTTGCAGATCACGCACCACCCGGCGCGGAGCGGCTTTCGAGCGCTTCGAGCCTGCCGCGAAGTTCCGAGACTTGGGAGGTGAGATGTTCGAGCTGACGCAGGACTTCGGGAAGGGCGACACCTGCGTCGGCTTCGCTGGCTTCGGTGGCCTGTTCAGGATCGCGCGCGTAGCTGCCGCGCGACGTGGTCAGGATGAGCCCATCCTCGCGAAGGATCGAAAGTGCTCGCTGCACCGTCATTCCCGAGATCTTGAACCGTGCAGCCAAGTCTCGCACGGAGCCCACATGGGCCCCCGGCTTGATGTCGCCGCGCAAGATCTCTTGCCGCAGGATGTCGGCCGCCTGCTCGGACTCCGGCCTGGGGTCGTCTTTCGAGATTTCAGCGCTCATCACGCCATCGAGCGTACCCACCCCTAGCACGACCTAGCACGAATCTTGGCAGCGCCCTTGCGCCATGGCACGTACTAGTACATGCTGTTACGCATCAGCACGGCGAGCCCGGAAGGGCTTCACCGGCTGTGACTCGCAAAGTGCTTGACCTGCATGAACGGTTCGGGATTGCCCGACAGGAAGGCGGCTTCGGCCGCACGCCGCGGGCCCCGCGCTGACGTCCCTTGAGAACTGCATAGGTGGGCCCCGTCTCCCCGAGTCGAAAAGACGGCCGCGCGGCTGTGACCGCGCATATCTCTCCGTTCCGCAGCTCGTCTGCTGCGGCCGGTTGCCTGATCCGCCGGTCTCGTACCGGCGGTGAAGGGAGCCCGGGACAACCCCAAGGCCACATCGCGAGGAGTGCGCCATGCAGACATGGAAGTTCACTACCAAAGTCCGCGCCGTGGACGGCCGCCGCGGCGTGTGCGAGGGCGAGGTTGACGCCCCGAACGAAGCGGCTGCCCGCCGGGCCGTTGCCGAGCAGGTCCGGGCGGATGGGCACGACAGCGGCCCGGTCCGACTCAAGCCCGCTCGCAATCGCTGATCTCCCGCACCACCGCCCGCGCCGGGTCCACGTCTGATCCCGCCGCGGCTCGCGTTTCTCCCGGAGCAGTCGCCGTCTCACCAACGCGCCTGCGGCTGCTCCGGCTTCGTGTCCCTCCCACTTCAGGAGCCTTCATGCGTACGTACATCGGCCGCCAACAGGCCATCTCTCCCGAGGACTTCACGGAACTGGCGCTCGGTACCCCGATTGAGCTGTGGCTCGGTGTCGAGGGCGAGAGCGACGAGGAGCGCGCGGCCCGGCTGGACGCCGCCCGCGACATCCTCGCGGACCACCCGGAGCTCCCGGACGACGTGACCCGCGTCGTCGCCGAGGTGATCGAGGCGCACGCCCCGGAGCTGTTCAAGGTCGTCCCGTTGGCGCGCCCGGCCCGGCGCCGCCGGTCCTCCCGGAAGGGAGCTGCGGCATGAGCGCCCGTGAGCAGAACCTGACGGCCGCACTGGCAGACGTCAAGGCGGAGATCTCCCGCACGGACAACAAGACCGCGCTGTTGCTGGCGTTCGTCGGCGCGGTGCTGGTCGGGTCCTGGACGGTCGCCAAAGACGTCCCCTTGAACATCGCCTCGGTCATGGTCGGCGGTGCGGGCATGGCTTGCATGGTCGCGGCGGCCGGTCTGCTGCTGCACTCGGTCCGCCCGAACCTGGGCGGACGGACTCCTGTCGGCTTCCCGCTCTGGGCAACGCTCACCGCCGAGGAGATCGACACGGAGCTGTCCAGTGACCGGCGCACGCAGCACATCGCCGTCTTGTCCCGCATCGCGGTCGCCAAGTTCACCTGCCTCAAGCGCGCGGTCGACCTCACCCGCACGGGCGGTGCGCTGCTCATCGTCGCGGCCCTGATCGTGGCGGGAGGTGCGGCATGAGGAGCATGGCCCCCACCGCTGAGGAACTGGCCGACCACACTGGCAAGCCGCGCCCCGTATTCGACATGCCGCTGACCTACGAGCAGGCCCGGTTGGGTCTGGCTTTCCACGAGGCCGGGCACGCCGTGCTCTCCATGGCCTACGGCATGCACGTCATCACGACTGAGGTCATCGCCTGGGAGCCGGAGGCCGGACGGTGGGCGGTCACTGGCAACACCGCATGGCAGGCACAGGACACCAACCCGTGGCATCTGGCCGCAGAGAGCGCGGCCGGAGAACTCGCCCATGTGCAGTACCTGATGGCCTACGGCCTGTGGACCCCCGAGCGGGCCGCCGCGTGCGCCTCCGAGCATGACCGAGAGCTGGCCATCGACATGCTCGCGCAGTCCGGTTTCCGACTCGGCCGCGATCACACCCCCGAGGGCGGCAAGTCCTGGGGCATGGTGCAAGGGATGGCCCGCCGCAAGGTCGGCCACCTGTGGCGTGAGATCCGCACCGTGGCGCATGCCATGGACGCCCGCACCGTGCTGACCGGCGACGAGATCGCCTCCCTGACTGGCCTGGTCAACCTGCCGCTGCGGGGAGGTGCCACATGAGCGCCACGACCCCCGCCCCCCAGACGCCCGCGTCCGGGGTGCCGCCGCTGACGAAGCCGGAGATGGGGTTCGCCGGTATCGGCGCGCTCGCCGCGGCCGGAGTCGGCGCGCTCGGTCTGATCTCCTCCTTCGACGCCGTATCCACCGCCGCGGCCCGTTGGGGCTTCGGCGAGCCGTGGATGCTGCCGGTCGGCATCGACGTGGCCATCCCGGTCTTCACCGTCGCCAACCTGTTGCTGATCCGGATGGACATGGCGCTCGCCTGGGTGCGGTTCGTGCCCTGGGTGCTGACCCTGATCACGTGCGGGCTGAACGTCGCGGCCGGACACGATGTGTGGGCGAAGGTGGCGCACGGCACGATGCCGCTTTTGTGGGTGGTGTTCTCCGAGATCGGCGCGCACATCTACGCCGTGCGGATCGGCGCGGCCACCGGCCGCCGCATGGAGAAAATCCGGTTCTCCCGCTGGTTGCTGGCCCCGCTGTCCACGTTCGCGCTGTGGCGCCGCATGACGCTGTGGGAGGTCACCTCCTACAGCGAGGCACTGGCGCGCGAGAAGGAGCGGCAGTTGGCCCGCGCGGACCTGCGGGAGCGCTATGGCCGCAAGTGGCGCTCGGAGACCCCGCGGCGTGAGCGCGTGATGCTGCGGATGGGCGAACTGACCCCGGCCGCCGAGCAGGAGACGCCCGCACTGCCCCCGGTGGAGAATCCGCCGGCAGAACCGCCCGCGGCCAAGCCGCGCCCGCGCCGGAAGCCCGCGAACAAGGCCAAGGGCACGCCTCAGCGCACCTTCGAGGAAGCGCTGACTGAGGCGCGTACGGTCACCGTGGCGTGGAAGGACGCGGAGCTGACCGCGGAGCGTCTACGCACCACGCTGCACGTCTCGCAGGCCAACGCCCGCAAGCTCCGCGATGCTCTGAAGGCCGAGCGCGCCGAGGGCCGTTCGCTGCACGCAGTCGACAACGCCGTTACCGATTCGCGTCAGGCTGACACAACTGCCGAGGCGGTGGCCTGATGTCCGCCGCATTCGGCAAGTGCTACGACCCGACCGGCGCGCTGCACGGCATCCCCACCTACCTGTGGCACCTGGCCCCGGACGGTCTGGCGACGCGTCGTCAGTTACGCGCCCGCGGGCTGCGGCCCGGCGGTCAGCCGATCGCCGCACAGGTGATGCGGGTCAACCGGCGCGCCGGGGGCGTCCGCGTCGCCTACCTGTACCGCGTCGACCGTGCCAAGTCGGTGCGGCCGATGACGTCGCGCAAGTGGGGCGCGCTCGCGCTGGCGATGCTCGCCCGCCGTACCTGCCCGAGCTGCCTGCTCGATGTCGGTTACTGCATCCCGCGCTCGTACGGCATCTGCGGCCTGTGCATCGCCGCCGACGATCAGCGCGCCGCCTGACCGACCTGTCCCCTCAACTTCGTCTTGCCCGGAGGTATCTCGTGGTCATTCAGCACCGCATCCGAATCGAGCGCTCCAGCGTCACGCCCGGCGCTCACCGCTTCGTGTGTCTGTCGTGCGCCACGCGAGGCGAGGACACCACGCACAACGCCGCGGTACGCGCGGGCGGCGACCACCAGGACACCACCCGCAAGCGCATCTGAAAGACGCCCGCAAGTCAGCGGCAGGGTCCGGTTCTCAACCGACCAAAGCGATGCACCGGACCCCGCCCTGTCCTCCCCTTGGAAGGAACCTTCAGTGAACCAGCCCGACGACAATGAACTGTTCAACCGGCTCGAAGCCGAGATGGCCGCCGACCCCGGCGCGGACGTGGTCGACCTCGACAAGGCCCGATCCGCCCGCGACCAGTCGGCCGACCCAACCGCCCCCGCGTCGCCCGACTCGCACCCCAACCCGTCGCCCGACCCGGACGCCAACCAGTCGGCCGACTCGAACGAGGACGAGTCGGAGGGGGAGTCGGCCGTGATGGTCGACCAGCCCGCGCCGAGTGGTCCGGGTCTCATGGACCGCATCCGCTCCGCGCGTCGGCGCGAGGTGATCCCGGCATGGGCGAAGTCCAAGCCGGAGTTTGTCAACGCGCTCGGCTGGCTGGGTGGCTACGCCGGGCACTCCGCCGCCTTCCATGCGGTCCGCCTGCCCTGGTACTCGATGCGTCTCGCTTTCCAGGCCCCGGCCGGGGTCGCGAAGTTCGTCGGCGGCGCCATGCGGTGGGTGGCCGACGCAGAGGGCGAACCGCTGCGGCAGGTGGCCGCCAAGCGCGAGAACATCGAGGAGTATCTGAAGCTGTCGCGGCAGCGCGACAACCGGGTCAAGCTGCGGGGCATCCTGCTGGTGCTCGGCCTGGTCGTCGGTCCGGTGCTCGCCCTGGTGCTGTTCGTGCTCGCCCCGCGCTGGCTGGACGTGCTTGCGCTCGCCCTGCTGACGGCCGGGTTCGGCTTCCTGGGCGCGCCGTCCGACAAGCCGGTCATCACCCGCGCCGTCGTGGCGACCGAGGTGGAACGGCTCACGTCCGGCATCGTGGAGCGCGCTCTCGGCTCGCTCGGTATCGCCGAGATCAACAAGGCGCTCGGCAAGGGCGGGGAGGGCATCAGGTTCGCCGCCCCGATCACCCGGGATGGCCCCGGCTGGCGCGCGGATGTCGACCTGCCGTACGGGGTGACCGTGCCGGACATCCTCGACCGGCGCGAAAAGCTCGCTTCCGGTCTGCGCCGCCCGCTGGGCTGCGTGTGGCCCGAACCGGTGCCGGATGAGCACGCCGGGCGGATGGTGCTGTGGGTGGGGGACCGGGCGCTGAACAAGGTGCCCAAGCCCGCCTGGCCGCTGGCCAAGTCGGGGATGGCGTCGCTGTTCAAGCCGTTGCCGTTCGGTACCGACCAGCGCGGCCGGAACGTCGACCTGACGCTGATGTACGACAACATGCTGATCGGCGCCATGCCCGGCATGGGTAAGACGTTCGCCCTGCGTACCGCGCTGCTGGCCGCGGCTCTGGACGTGCTTGCTGAGCCGCTGGTCTGGGAGCTGAAGGGTACCGGTGACCTCTCGCCGCTGAAGCGGGTGGCGGCCGACTACGGCTCCGGCGCGGACGACGAAACGGCCGCGGCCACGCTGGATTCGATCCGCTACGTGTACAAGGATCTGGAGCGCCGGGCCAAGGTCATCGCCTCGCTGCCCAAGGACAAGTGCCCGGAGAATAAGGTCACTCCGGAGCTGGCCGCGAACCGCTCTCTCGGTCTGCACCCCTTGGTGCTCGCCATTGACGAGTGCCAGGAGCTGTTCAGCCACGAGAAGTACGGCAAGGAAGCCGGGACCCTGTGCACCGGCATCATCAAGCGCGGCCGGGCCCTGGGTGTGATTCTGCTGCTGGCCACGCAGCGCCCGGACAAGGAGTCGTTGCCCACCGCCATCAGCGCGAACGTGGGCACCCGGTTCTGCCTGCGGGTCATGGGTCAGCTGGAGAACGACATGATCCTGGGCACGTCGATGTACAAGAACGGCATCCGCGCCACCTCGTTCACCAAGTCCGACAAGGGCATCGGCTACCTCGCTGGCGCCGCCGACGACCCGCAGATCGTGCGCGGCTACTACATGGACAACGAGGAAGCCGACGCCATCTGCGAGCGGGCCCGCAAGGCTCGCAGCGACGCGGGCACACTGCGGGGCATCGCCGCAGGCCAGGAGCCGGAGCGGCGTGAGGTGGCCGATCCGCTGCTGGAGGACATCCTCGCCGTCGTCCCGGCGGATGAGGCGAAGCCGTGGAACGACGTCACCGTCGACCGGCTCGCCGAGCTGCGGCCGGAGAAGTACGGCGCATGGGCGGAGCTGAAGCCCGCCGAGAAGGCGCGGCAGCTCACCACGGCGCTGAAGCCGTACGGCGTGGCCACCGATCAGGTGGGGCGCCGGGTCAACGGCAAGACCGTCAACCGGACCGGCTTCGAGCGCGCCCGCATCGTCGAGACGATTGCGGATCGTGACCGAAACCGGGACGCGGGCTGATGGTGAGGGGCCTCTAGCGCTAGGGGTCAAACCCTCTAGCGCTAGAGGCCCCGCTAGCGGCCCATTTGGGCTCTGATCAGGTCGCTAGCCGATAGCGGCCCACCTGCGGAAACCCTCAAAACCCGGCTTTGGAGGCCTTCTGTGCCCTCGATCCTGCTCACTATCGCCCTCCTGCTGCTCGTCACGTTCGGTTACGTATCCGTGTGCGCGGCGAGTCCGTTCGGCGCCTGCCGCAAGTGCCGCGGCTTCGGCTTCGCCATGAAGACCGACCGCAAGGGACGGCCCAAGCGCGGCAAGAGCTGCCGCCGCTGCAAGGGCCACGGCAAGCGCATACGCATCGGCCGCTGGCTCTACAACCGGTGGGCCCGCACCTACCGCGCGGGCACCCGCTGATGCGCCGCGGACTGCGCACCGCCGTCGCCATCGTCCTGCTCGGACTCGCCGTCGCCTCCTGCCCCGGCCACGACACCACCCCGCCATCCGCCCCCAACACCCAGAACGGAGACCCGGCATGGCCGTGACCATCTCCCTCGCTCTGCTCTTCGGCTTCGTCCTGTTCATGCTGCTGCGCTCCAAGACCCTCGGAGCGGGCTCCGCGTTCGTCGCCGTGATGTTCGGCTTCTACCTCGCCTCCACCGGCGCCGCCGACACCGTCAACCAGCTCATGAGCGCCGTGGTCAACGCGCTCCCGGACCTGTGAGGAGCACCCGCCATGTCCGAGCCCATCACCCTCATGGCCGCGGGCGACGCCCGTGACGCACTCGCCGCAGCGCAGCGCGGCGACCTGCCCGCCGCCGTCCACGCCCTGATGAGCATCGACCCCGCCTCCTGGCAGGGCATCGAACAGCGGCTCGCCGCATGCGGCAGCTCACTGCCCGCCCTGCTCGCCACCCTCCAGGAACGGCAGACGGCATGAACCCTGAACTCCTGGCCGCGCTCGCCCTGCTGGCGCCCGGCGCGGCGGTGGGCACGGTGTGCCTGGCCGGACACCACATGGCCCGGCGCCGCGACAACGAAACCGCCGCCATCCTCGCCGCCTCCCGGCCCACACCCCCCGACGACAACGGCCCGCAGCCTCCCGGCCGTGAACCCCTCACCCCGCCGACGGCCGGACCGGTGGCCACGGTCAGCGACCTGATCCGCCACCCCCGCTACCGCGCCGCCGGAAGGGAAGCAGCATGAGGTTCTACCTGACCACCCACAAGCGCCACTGGCTGCGCTGGACCGACGTGCCGCTGTTCCTGAAGTCGGAGCACTGGGACCGCGCCGTCAAGTGGGACGTAGCCCAGGGCCCCTACGCGGTCGACTCCGGTGGCTTCATGGAGTTGAAGGAAAAGGGCACCTGGACACGCCCGCCCTGCAAGTACGTCGATGACCTGCGCCGCATCTGGGAGCACGCAGGCCCCTACGACTGGGCTGCGCAGCAGGACTGGATGTGCGAGGAAGCCATCATCAACGGTGGCTGGTTCGGCGGACAGTATTTCGTCGGCACTCACCTCAGCGTCGCCGAACATCAGCGCCGCACGGTGAACAACTTCCTCGAACTGCGCTCCCTTGCCCCCGACCTGCGTATCGCTCCCGTGCTGCAAGGTCGCAGCATCCCCGAGTACGAGCGGTGCGTGGAGCTGTTCGAGAAGGCGGGCGTCGACCTGCGACGTGAGCCCGTAGTGGGGCTCGGCTCGGTGTGCCGGTTGCAGTCCACCCGCGAGGGTGCCGCCATCGTCACCGCCATGGCCGCGCACGGCTTCAAGCTGCACGGCTTCGGCTTCAAAACCCTTGGCCTGGCCAAGGTCGGTCATCTGCTGGCCTCCGCGGACTCTGCGGCCTGGAG
The DNA here is from genome assembly GCF_011045015.1 of Streptomyces scabichelini. GTDB lineage: Bacteria > Actinomycetota > Actinomycetes > Streptomycetales > Streptomycetaceae > Streptomyces > Streptomyces scabichelini. The sequence continues at coordinate 9,682 of NZ_JAAKZY010000231.1, forward strand.
CTCCCACGCCCGCCGTAGACCTCCACTGCCCGGCCACCCGCACAAGAACTGCGCCAACTGCCTGCCCTACGCACTGCGCTGGCGCACACGCGTCCTCAACGCACTGCCCACCTGGCAGCAACCCACCCTCGACGCCGCCTGATTCAAGGAAGGACATCGCTCGTGTTCGAAATCCGCGTCATCTGCGAGCCGGACGACACCGAACGGGTCAGCAAGGCTCTGACCGCCGCGTTCGCCACCGGCCCGGCACGCCAGTACCCAACCCGCGACGGTAAGCGGCAGCGCCTGTACGTCACCGCCGACCACCGCCCCGAGTTGGGCCCCTGGCCGACGCCGAAAAAGGCGTACGCGCTCGCTCCGAGCATCATCAGCGAGATCGGATGGACCTCTCAGACGGCCGCTGACAAACCCTTCGGCGAGGACCTTGACCGGGAGTACTGGCTTCGCAAGGCCGCGCTGTTGGACCGCATCGCACTCCAGGGCGAAGCCGACGGCTTCCACGGCGACGCGTGCGGGGCGGCCACGGAAGCGGCCCGCCGACTGATCGAGCGCGACCGGGACGGCGACGGCGACCACCACGGCACGCCGTACTGGCCAGAGCACCCGGCGACCGCCGCCGACCCGCGCGCCTACGTCCGCCAGGAATACGCCCACTGGGTCAAGAACCACTAGATCCGCCCGAGGCGGGCGCCGTCTCACCACAAGCCTGCGCCCGCCCCGGTTCTCCAGTCCCTCCAAGAGAGCAGGAGACCTCCAGCATGACCCAACGAGCGCCATTCGGGGAGGGCCGTCCGGCCCATGCCACCCCATCGAGCATGTCGGGGGTGACGGCATGAACCGCCACCTCCTGTACGCCGCACTGGACGCCGCGGAGCGCGGATGGGCCGTGATCCCGCTCCGGCCCAGCGACAAGCGCCCGGCCCTGCACGGCGAAGACGTCTGCCCCGGCATCGGAGACTGCGCAGGCGGTCACCGCAAGTGGGAAGAGCGCGCCACCATCGACCCGGACCGCATCCGCCGCGCATGGGGCGAGCTGCCGTTCAACGTCGGCATCGCGACCGGCCCGTCCGGGCTGATCGTCGTCGACCTCGACATGCCCAAGCGCAAGACGAAGGGCAGTACGGACACGCCTGACGGCGTGACGACCTTTCGTGCGCTCTGCGAGCGCGCCGGTCACGCCGTGCCCTCGACCCGCATGGTGCGGACTGCGAGCGGCGGGGTCCACCTGTACTTCACCGCCCCGCCCGGCGTCCGGCTCGCCAACACGGCCGGACGGCTCGGCAAGCGCATCGACACCCGCGCGTGGGGCGGCTACGTCGTCGCCCCCGGCAGCCTCACCCCCACGGGCGCCTACGCGGTCGTCAACGACATGCCGCCCGCCCCGCTGCCGGACTGGCTGTACGCCCGCCTGACGTTCCGTCAGGCTTCGCGGGCACTAACGGCTGCACCGTCGGCGGTTCGCGCCTCTAGTTACGCCGCAGCGGGCTTGAACGCGGAAACCGCGTCCGTACGACAAGCCCCGGAGGGCGAGCGCAACGCCACGCTGCTACGGGCGGCGCGAGCCCTGGGGCGGTTCATCGCGTGGGGCGACCTTCCCAGGGAGCAGGTTGAGGAGGCTCTTCAGTGGGCGGGGGAGCAGGCTGGTCTGTCGCCGCGGTCGTGTGAGGCGACCATTCGCAGCGGTCTGAACTGGTCGATTTCCCGCAACGGTCAGCGGAGGGCGGCATGAGCACCCCGCCCCGCCCCCCACTGAAGAGCCTCCCCGTCACCCCGACCGGACCGTGTGCCGCCAATCGAGCGGTGCCCGGTCCGGCCGTGGGCGAGCCGAAAGGCGCCGCCCGCAAGGGCGTCCCTTCTGCTCTTCGTCCTGACCCGCACCAGGGCGACGGCCGGTACCCCATCGCGTGGCTGCACATCGCCGCACCGCGCGGTGCGGTGCCTACGGCCACCTCGAAGTGCCTGTGTGGCTGGGACCGCAGCGCCGTTAGCCGCGCTCGCGTGCTGGCCCTGATCGACGACCACACCGCCCACCGGGACGTGTGCCCGCTCCGCACCAACCAGGAAGGGAGGCAGGCGGCATGAGCACCAATCCGCCGGCGCCCGCCATGGACGGCTCCGCACTGCTCGATGACGTGGAAGCCTTCCACCGACGCTTCAACATCTTCCCCCTCGAAGCCGCGTACGTCGCCGTGACCCTGTGGGACGCACACGCCCACCTGCTCGACTGCTTCGACTCCACACCGCGGCTCGCGTTCCTCTCCCCGGAGCCGGGCTCCGGCAAGTCCCGCGGGCTGGAGATCGTGGAAACCCTCGTGCCGCAACCGATGGTCGCGGTCAACGCCTCAGCCTCCGCGCTCTTCCGCGCCGTCTCGGGGATGGAGGGACGGCCCACCATCCTGTTTGACGAGATCGACACCGTCTTCGGCCCCAAGGCCGGAGAGAACGAACAACTCCGCGGCTTCCTGAACGCAGGCCACCGACGCTCCGGCGTCATGTGGCGCTGCGTGGGCGACGGAGCCAACCAGCAGGTACAGGAGTTCCCCTCGTTCTGCGCGGTCGCGGTCGCTGGACTCGGCTCGCTGCCGGACACGATCCTGACCCGCTCGGTCATCATCCGCATGCGCCGCCGTGCACCGAACGAGCAGGTGGAGCCGTTCCGGCAGCGCATCCACGAGAAGGAAGGCCATGCGCTGAGGGACCGGCTCGCCACCTGGGCACAGTCCGTGCGGCACCTGGTCGATGGGGTGTTCCCGGCCCTGCCGGAGGGCGTCAGCGACCGGCCCGCGGACGTGTGGGAACCCCTGCTCGCCATCGCGGACGCGGCGGGCGGCGCGTGGCCGGAGCGGGCCCGCGCCGCCTGCATCGAGCTGGTGAACGCGGCCAAGACCAGCGACAAGGGCAGCATCGGCATCCGGCTGCTCACGGACCTGCGGGACTACGTGTTCAACGGCATCGACCGCCTGCCCACCGTCGCCATCCTCGACCGGCTCCACAGCCTCGAAGAGGCACCGTGGGCGGACATGAGCGGCAAGCCGCTCGATGCGCGCGGACTGTCGCGGATGCTGCGGGAGTACATGACCGCGGACAACGCGCCGATCGCGGCCCGCAACATCAAGGCGGGCGGAAGCGTCATGAAGGGCTACTACGCCGCGGACTTGCACGACGCGTGGCAGCGCTACTGCCCTCCCCCCGCTGAGAGTGCGCTACTTCCGCTACCTCCGCTACCGGGCAGGTCAGAGCCCTAAAGGAGGTAGCGGATAGCCGCTCCGCATCCGCTACCGCAACGCCCCATCCGCTACCCGCCCCGCGGCCACGAACCCGGGGGCAGGTAGCGGCTCCATCCGCTACCGCTACCCCTATCCGCTACCTCGATCATGCCCCTGACCAGGGCGGTAGCGGAGGTAGCGGAAGTAGCGGACCTGACAGGAAGGGGGCCACCGCCCCCGGAACCCTGCCGAGGAGGCACCGCCGCATGAGCACCGATGCCGCACTTGCTGAACAACTCCTCTACCGGCCCGAAGAGGCCGCGAAAGCTCTCAGGATTGGCCGCTCGATGGTCTACGAGGAGATACGGCTCGGACGTCTCCAGACCGTCCGTATCGGCCGTCGTCGACTCGTGCCACCTGAGTACATCGCGGAGTACGTCGAACTCCTCAAGCGCGAGGCAGAGGCTCCCGCCTGAATCCCTATCACCCCACCTCAGCAGGGCCGCGTCCGTCAGGGCGCGGCCCTGCCCTTTGGAGGCACAACGCAGCATGACCGAGACCCCAAAAGGCGCCCGCAGGGCAGGCCACGGCGAAGACACGATCTATTGGGACGCGGCGAAGAACCGCTACGTGGGAGCCGTCTCCCTGGGGTGGGCCCCGAACGGCAAGCGCCGTCGACCGAAGGTGTACGGCAAGACGAAGACCGAAGTCCGTAACAAGATCCGGGACTTGAAGAAGGAGGTGCAGACCGGCGTCAAGTCGCCAGCCAACTACACCGTGGCCGACGCGGTGAACGACTGGTTGGAGCGCGGTCTGAAAGGGCGCGACGAGAAGACCGTCAGCAAGAACCGCACGATGGCGGACAAGCATCTGATCCCGTTCATCGGCAAGGCCAAGCTGAGGGACCTCAGCGCGGACGACGTTGACGACTGGTTGGATGACAGGGCCGAAGTGCTCGCGACACGGAGCCTTCGCGACCTGCTCGCCATCCTGCGCCGCTCCATCGCGCATGCTCAGCGCAGGGACAAGGCCGTGCGGAACGTCGCCCTTCTCGTCACCGTGCCAGAGGGGCGCCCTGGACGTCCCAGCAAGGCACTGAACTTGGAGCAGGCAAAGGCTGTGCTCGCCGCGGCACGTGGATCGCGGCTCTACGCGTATCTCGTTCTCTCCCTCCTCAGCGGTGTTCGCACGGAAGAGGCGCGCCCCCTCACCTGGGATCACGTCTTCCTTGAGACGAAGGAGGGCGTTCCGCCGCACGTTGCGGTGTGGCGCTCGGTGCGCAAGCACGGTGAGACCAAGACCAGGAAGAGCCGACGGACCATCGCTCTGCCGAAGCAGGTGGTCGATGTGCTCGAAGAGCATCTGAGGTGGCAGAAGCAGGAGCGCGGGTCGAAGGGGAAGGAGTGGAGCCCGACCGGCCTTGTCTTCACGACCCGGAGCGGCGAACCGCTCGATGCGGCCAACGTGCGGCGCGACTTCAAGGCCATCGTGAAGAAGGCGGGACTGAAGCCGGAGTGGACCCCGCGGGAGCTACGGCACAGCTTCGTATCCCTGCTCTCCGACCATGGCATCCCCTTGGAGGCGATCGCTCTCCTGGTCGGTCACAGCAGCCAGGCCACGACGGAGGCTGTCTACCGCAAGCAGCTCCGGCCCGTGATCACGAAGGGAGCTGAGGCGATGGACGACATTTTCGCCGAAGATCAGGAAGAGGGGGACGCGGTGGCCTGATCAACTTCGTTTGGCCCCCTGAGCACGACAGGCCACATAGGAACGTTCCTAGGATGAGCCTGATCAACTTCGTTTGGCCCCCTGTTTGGCCCCCTGAGCGCGACAGAGGCCACATAGGAACGTTCCTATGTGGCCTCTGACCAGCGTCGGGGTGGCGGGATTTGAACCCACGACCTCTTCGTCCCGAACGAAGCGCGCTGCCAAGCTGCGCTACACCCCGATGTCGCTTTGAGCAGGCCACCTCAAGTGGTCTGTGTCGTGGCGACGTCGTTTACTTTAGCCCACCGGTGGCTGGAGGCGAAATCCGGTTTTCGGGGGGTCGGTGGCGTGGGCTTGGGCGGATGTGGTCGAGGGCGATGAGGAGGAGGGCCAGGGTGTAACAGGCCAGGCTGAGGATGCCGGTGGCGGTAAGGACTTCGACGTAGCCGTGACGGGGGGCGTCGAGGAAGGGGTACGGGTAGCGCGTCGGGGCGTTCGGCGGGAGGAGGGCGCCGCGGGTCAGGGCGAAGGTCAGGTACGCGAGGGGGAAGAGGAGCCAGACCGCCGCGTCGCGCAGGCGTACGGGGCCGGGGCGGGTCAGCAGGAGCCAGTCCAGTGCGGCTGCGATGGGGAGCACCGTGTGAAGGAGCTGGTTCGAGAGTGCGGGCCAGCCGGTGAGCGTGTCGATGTTGCCGGTCAGGGCGAGGGGGAGCGAACCGTTCGACAGGATCACATGGTGGACGAGGCCCGCGCCGACGACGTACAACAGCGTGCCGGCGATGACCGACGGCGGCAGCGGGCGGCGGGCCGTCCATGCCCGCCAGGCCGAGAGGGCGGACACCGTGGCCGCCAGGATGCCGCTCTGGATCGTGAAGTGGCTCAGCGCTTGCAGGGGGCTGCCTGTGATCAGCTCGATCGCGACGCCCGCCGTGGCCGTCAAGGCGATGAGTGCGCGGAAGGTGGCCGCCAGGGGGCGGCGTACGCGAGGTACCACCGCGTACGCCGGGACCGGGGGGACCGCGGCGGCGGCCGCGTCGGCGGCCATGCCGGGTATGGCGGGGATGTTCGGGATATCCGCGGGTATGGGGGCGGTCATGCCCTCACGCTAGGCGGGGTGGGCAAAAGGGGCGAGG
>NZ_JAAKZY010000232.1 GCF_011045015.1 Streptomyces scabichelini
AGGCGACCCACCATGCCGCTGCATGTCCCCCCGGCTCCCGCGCCCGCTGTACGTACCGTTCTCACGGCCCTCGGTTCCCCCACCGCCGTCCGCGAGGCACCCACCCCCTCCCTGCGCAACGCACAGGGACCCGCGACAACCGACCTCCCGCTGCCCGTCCACGTGCTCGACCGGATCACCCCGGCTGGCGCCTCGGCCACGCGGCTCGCCGGCTGGCGCTTCCTCATCCGCTGCGGCGGCCAGGCCGTAGCGGCCGCCGAGACCAGGCTGACCCCCGACGGCTGGGCCTTCTCCCACTTCTTCGAGGGTCCGTACGTCACGGCCACGGAGCGCGCGCTGCGCCAGGCCGAGACCATGACGCAGTCGTACCAGGCACGCCTGCTGTCCGTACCCGAGCTCTACATGCTGACGCTCTGGCTGCACGGCGACTGCACTGCCGACGGCGGCGAAGGCCATCCCGCCGCCAACGATCTCCTGGTGCCCCTGGCGCCCGCGCCGCCCGGCATCGCCGCGCACCGCCCGCACCGCGTGGCCGAACTGCTGCCCGTCCTGACCAACCGGCTCACACCCACCGCTGCTCCTCCGCTGCTCGGCTCACCCGCCTGAGCACACCTCGGACTTCGTGCCCCGTGGCCCCACTCCGGCCGCGGGGCACATTGCTGCACGCAGTGACGCCGTGGGAACACAGCGCACGCCCGGCCCGTTCGGACTAGACCTATCCGACCACCTTGAACCACCCGAACAGACCGTCCAGTTGGAATGAACCATCCGCACGGGTGGTGCGTCATCAACCTGTGAGGAGCGCTGCCGCTAAATACCTGCGGATTGACGCCCGTAGGGCAACACTGGGTTCCGTACCGACTGACAAACGGGGGGCGGCCATGAACACCACATCGAGCCGCAGGACAGACACGACGACGATCACCGACCTCAACTCACAGCGAAAGATCCCATCAATGTGCCAGCACCAGCCACCGTGTCCGACAGCCGACTCCGCCGACCGGGAAGCAGCGCTCCTCGTGGCGCACCACCCGGAGCAGGGATGGAGCCTGCTGTGCAACGGCGTCCTGCTCTTCGAGGACACCGGTGAGCTCCTGCCGGACGGCCGGATCATCGACCCGCACCGACCGCTTGTCACTGCCCAGGTGATGACGGCCGCCTGAGCCGCACGGCGCACCACGGGCGACGCCAGGCACGCTGCTCAGACACATGAGGGGGCCGGCCCCGGGACTTCCCGGAACCGGCCCCGACGCATGTCCGGGAGGGATCACGCGGCTACTCGTCGTAAGCGTCCAGCGGCGGGCAGGAGCACACCAGGTTCCGGTCGCCGTACGCCTGGTCGATCCGCCGCACCGGCGGCCAGTACTTGTCCGCTGCCGACACACCTGCCGGGAAGACGGCCTCCTCACGGCTGTACGCGTGCTCCCACGCGCCGCCGAGCGCCGCCGCCGTGTGCGGAGCGTTCCGCAGCGGGTTGTCGTCCGCCGGCCACTCACCCGAGCCGACCCGCTCGACCTCCGCCCGAATGGCGATCATCGCCTCGCAGAACCGGTCGAGTTCGGCCAGGTCCTCACTCTCGGTCGGCTCGATCATCAGCGTCCCGGCCACCGGGAAGGACATCGTCGGCGCGTGGAACCCGTAGTCGATCAGCCGCTTGGCGATGTCGTCGACACTCACGCCGGTCGCCTTGGTCAGCGGCCGCAGATCGATGATGCACTCGTGCGCCACGAGCCCGCCGGGGCCTGTGTAGAGCACGGGGTAGTGCGGCTCCAGGCGCTTGGCGATGTAGTTGGCCGACAGCACGGCCACCTGCGTGGCCCGCTTGAGCCCTTCGCCGCCCATGAGACGTACGTACGCCCAGGAGATCGGCAGGATGCCGGCCGAACCCCACGGAGCGGCCGAGATCGGGCCGACGCCCGTCTCGGGGCCCGCGGCGGGCTGCAGCGGGTGGTTCGGCAGATACGGCGCGAGGTGTGCGCGCACGCCGACCGGGCCGACGCCGGGACCGCCGCCACCGTGCGGGATGCAGAACGTCTTGTGCAGGTTCAGGTGCGACACGTCACCGCCGAAACGGCCCGGCTTGGCAAGGCCCACCAGCGCGTTCAGATTGGCGCCGTCCACGTACACCTGGCCGCCCGCGTCGTGCACCTGCGCGCAGATGTCGGCGACGTGCTCCTCGAACACACCGTGCGTCGAGGGGTACGTGATCATCAGAACCGACAGCTCGTCGCGGTACTGCTCGATCTTGGCCCGCAGGTCCTCGACGTCGATCTCGCCGTCCTCGGCGGTCTTCACGACGACGACCTTCATGCCGGCCATGACGGCGCTCGCGGCGTTCGTGCCGTGCGCGGAGGAGGGGATGAGGCAGACGGTGCGCTGCTCGTCGCCGTTGGCGCGGTGGTAGCCGCGTACGGCGAGCAGACCGGCCAGCTCGCCCTGCGAACCGGCGTTGGGCTGGAGCGACACCTTGTCGTAGCCGGTGGCCTCGGCGAGCTGCTCCTCCAGTTCACGGATGAGCGTGAGGTAGCCCTGTGCCTGCTCGGCGGGCGCGAAGGGGTGCAGCTGCCCGAACTCCGGCCAGGTGACCGGCTCCATCTCGGTGGTCCCGTTGAGCTTCATGGTGCAGGAGCCCAGCGGGATCATGCCGCGGTCGAGCGCGTAGTCGCGGTCGGCGAGACGGCGCAGATAGCGCAGCATCGCGGTCTCGGAGCGGTGCTGGTGGAACACCGGGTGCGTGAGGTACTCGTCGGTGCGCAGCAGCGCGCCGGGCAGCGTGTCCACGACGGAGGCGTCCAGCGCCTCGATGTCACCCTCGACACCGAACGCCGTCCAGACGGCCCCCAGCTGGGTCCGCGTGGTCGTCTCGTCGCAGGCCATGGACAGGTGATCGGCGTCGACGAGGCGCACGTTGACCCCGCCCTCGCGTGCGGCCGCGACGATCTCGGCGGCCCGGTCCGGCACCCGCACGGTGAGCGTGTCGAAGTACGCCTCGTGTACGACCTCGACACCGCCGGCCTTCAGGCCCTCGGCGAGGATCGCGGCATACCGGTGGGTGCGTTGCGCGATCGCCTTGAGGCCCTGGGGACCGTGATAGACGGCGTACATCCCGGCCATCACGGCGAGCAGCACCTGAGCCGTACAGATGTTGCTGGTCGCCTTCTCCCGGCGGATGTGCTGCTCCCGCGTCTGCAGGGCGAGCCGGTAGGCCTTGTCGCCGTCCGCGTCGACCGAGACGCCGACGAGACGGCCGGGCAGGTTGCGCGCGAACTTCTCGTGCACCGCCATGTATCCGGCGTGCGGCCCGCCGAAGCCCATCGGCACTCCGAAGCGCTGCGTCGTGCCGACCGCGATGTCGGCGCCGAGCTCGCCCGGCGAGGTGAGCAGCGTCAGCGCCAGCAGATCGGCGGCGACGGTGACGATCGCACCCAGTTCGTGCGCCTGGTCGATGACGGGCTTGATGTCCCGTACGGCTCCGGAGGCGCCCGGGTACTGGAGGAGCACGCCCGTGACGCCGCGCTCGGCGATCTCGGCCGGGATGCCTTCGCCGAGGTCCGCGACGACGACCTCGACTCCGGTCGGCTCGGCGCGCGTCTCGATCACGGCGATGGTCTGCGGCAGCGCGTCGGCGTCGACGAGGAAGACACCGTTCTTGACCTTGCCCACACGCCGTGACAGCGCCATGGCCTCGGCGGCCGCGGTGCCCTCGTCGAGCAGCGAGGCACCCGAGGTGGGCAGGCCCGTCAGCTCGGCGACCATGGTCTGGAAGTTCAGCAGCGCCTCGAGGCGGCCCTGCGAGATCTCCGGCTGGTACGGCGTGTACGCCGTGTACCAGGCCGGGTTCTCCATGACGTTGCGCAGGATCACCGGCGGCGTGAACGTGCCGTAGTAGCCGAGGCCGATCATCGAATCGAGGACCTCGTTGCGGTCCGCGAGCGAGCGCAGTTCGGCGAGGACCTCGGCCTCGGTGCGCGCGCCCGGCAGCGCGAGCGCCTCGGCGTCCTTGATCACGTCCGGCACCGCGGCGGCCGTCAGCTCGTCGAGCGAGCCGTAGCCCACCTGCGCGAGCATCTTCGCCCACGCTTCGGTGTCGGGCCCGATGTGACGCTGCTCGAAGGGGATTCCCCGTTCGAGCTCGGAGAGCGGAATGCGATGGGCGGTCATTTGCGGAGGCCTCCTGGTCTGACACGACCTTCGAGGGCACCACGAAACGGGTGCCCGGACGGCCTCCCCCTCTGTCATCTCAACCTGAGAGCTTCACCGGCCCGCCCGCTCTCGGCGTCCCGGTTTTCACCGTCGGTGAGAGCGGAAGCCGTGGACACCCGCTCTGCTTTCCAGAGTGGCCTCATCCATGCGGTACGTGGGCCTGAGAGATTCCGGGGAGGATTTGCTCCTTCGGCGCCTCCGATGAAGCCTTGGAGGACTCTCCCGCATGGGGTAAGCGGCCGGTGCCAGCCTACCAGCGGGCATCCCCCGAGTGGCCGCCCTCCTCAAAGTGCTCTTTCGTAGTGCCTATGGATGCGTAGTGCTGACGGATGAGTTGTGACCAGCTGGAGGGCCCGTGCAGACCGACATCGATCCGCGCAACCTGATCGGCCGCAAGGCGCTCGACCGCAACGGCAACAAGATCGGCACCGTCGACGAGGTCTATCTCGACGACGCGACCGGTGCGCCGGAGTGGGCGGCCATACGCACAGGCCTGTTCGGCAGGGACGCCTTCGTGCCCCTTGAGCCCAGCGAACTGGTCGAGGGTGCCCTGCGGATTCCCTTCGACCGCGCCCTGATCAAGGACGCTCCGGACTTCGGCGTCGGCCGCCATCTCTCCCCCGAGCAGGAACTCCAGCTCTACCACCACTACGGTCTCGACGTGGCGGCCCCGCCCCCGCCCCCGGACCGCGACTTCGGCCGCCTGGCAGGCTCGGACGACTCCTAAGAGGCCTGCGGCCTCTAGGGGCGCGGGGAACTGCGCGACCAGCCACAACGGACCCGCAGGTTCCAGCCCGCGTTACCCAGCGGAGCGCTGCGGCACCAGCGGCAGCGGATCCGCCGGCTCCAGCTCCGGATCGTCGGTCCGGAACGTGCGTACACGCCCGGGCTCCGAGTCCGGTGTCTCGAACCGCACCGTGACCCGCCCAAGGCCACTGCCCTGCACCCACCCGTGCCCGAACTCGGCATGGCGTACGTCATGTCCCGCGGGCCACCGCCGCATGGCGGGCGCCTCCTGCTCCTCGGCCGACTCCTCCGCCTCTTCCTCCGTCGGACGCTCCAACTCGCCCGCCGGCACCTGGGCATGGGCCTGGGTCTCCCCCTGGGCCTGGGCTTGAGTCTGTGCCTGCGCCTGCGCCTGCGCCTGCGCGAAGAGATCCTCCTGCGTGTAGTCGGCGAGCCCGGAGACCCCGACTCCCAGCAGGCGTACACCTCCGGTGGTGTCGACCGACTCCAGCAGCCGCGCGGCTGCCTCCCGCACCACCGTGGGATCGTCCGTGGGCCCCCGCAGCGTCTCGGAACGGGTCAGCGTCGAGAAGTCGTACCGCCGCACCTTCAGGACGATGGTCCGCCCCGACAGCCGCGCGCCGCGCAGCCGCCGCACACACCGCTCGGCGAGCCGCTGCACCTCTATCCGCACCCGCACCCGGTCGTGGATGTCCACGTCGTACGTGTCCTCGACGGACACCGACTTGGTGTCCCGCTCGGCCACCACGGGCCGCTCGTCGTGCGCCAGCGCCATGGCGTACAGCGAGATCCCGTGGGCCTTCCCGAGCAGCCGTACGACCTCGTCCTCACCCGCCTCGGCGATCTCGCCCACCGTCGTGATCCCGGCCCGCCGCAGATGATCCCCGGTGGCCGGCCCCACCCCGGGCAGCGTGCGCACCGACATGGGAGCCAGCAGCTCCCGCTCCGACCCCGGCTCTATCACCACCAGACCGTCGGGCTTGGCCTGCTCGGAGGCGATCTTCGCGAGCATCTTGGACGCGGCGAGCCCCACCGACCCGGTCAAGCCGGTGACGGCCCGGATGTCCGCGCGCAGCTTCGCCCCCGCCAGCCGCGCCGAAGCCTCGTCCCAGGCCGCTCCCCCGGCCTCCAGGTCCACGAAGGCCTCGTCCAGGCTCAGAGGTTCCACCAGCGGCGACAGCTCCCGCAACAGCCCCATCACCTGCTCGCTGATCTCCCGGTAGAAGCCGAAGCGCGGCACGAGATACGCGGCGTTCGGCGCCAGCCGTCGCGCCTGCGCCATGGGCATCGCCGAATGCACTCCGAAGACCCGTGCCTCGTACGAGCAGGTGGCGACGACGCCCCGCGGCCCGAGTCCGCCCACGATCACCGCTTTCCCGCGCAGGCTCGGCTTGGATGCCTGCTCCGCCGAAGCAAAGAAGGCATCCATGTCGAGATGCAGGATCGTGGGCGCGGTTCTCACATGTCCGATGCTGCCCTACGCCACTGACAATGCCCCGGTACGCAGGGCTCTCGCCGCTGACATGCGCTGCGATCCAACCAGGTGGGGCGAAGTCCGCTACGGTTCGGCAGCGCCCCGTAAGGGGCGCGGGGCAGTGTCCATTTGCGGCTCCGCCGCGTGGGCGCGACCAGCCACAACGAACCCGCAGCCTCGAACCGCGCCCCCAGCGGAGCGCTCACGCGGCGGAGCGCTCAGCTCCTCGGACCGCTCGCTCAGACCGCGCGGTTGCGGCGCCGCGCCAGCTCGTCCGCGGGATGGTGGCCGACGAGCGTCTCGCCGGTGTCGACGCGCTCCCCGTGCAGCTGTGAGAGCGCGCTCTCCACGTCTCGCCAGACCACGCCCACGGCGATCCCGAAGATGCCCTGCCCGCCCTGGAGCAGCGCGTGGACCTCGTCGGGCGAGGAGCACTCGTACACCGTCGCTCCGTCGCTCATCAGCGTCATGCGCTCAAGGTCCCGGAACCCGCGCTCCCGCAGGTGCTGGACCGCTGTACGGATGTTCTGCAGCGACACGCCCGTGTCGAGGAATCGCTTGACGATCTTCAGGACGACGACGTCCCGGAAGCTGTACAACCGCTGCGTCCCCGAACCGTAGGCGGGCCGCACACTCGGTTCGACGAGCCCCGTCCGGGCCCAGTAGTCCAGTTGCCGGTAGGTGATGCCCGCGGCCGCACAGGCCGTGGGTCCGCGATAACCGATCTCCTCGGACGCCACCTCACCACCGGGCGGCACCGCCGTCGGCCGTTGTGCGGTGGGGTCGGCCGGGCTACCGGGATGGGGGTAGCCCTCGCTCGAGCGGGGCCGAGAGCCTGTGGGAGGGTACGGGTCGCTCGCCACCGGACTGCGTCCGGGGGCACCCTCAGCCGTACCGTCGCCGCTCATTCTCACGCCGACCTCCGTCCTTGACCTGCCTTCTCGACGGTAGGCAGTCACGGGGGGTGCGTCAACGACCACCGCACTCGGCACGCCGAGTGATAATCACCCTAAGAGTGGTTTCCCGTGCCCCACCGCGGGGAAAGGCTAGCCGAATGCTCTCGGCGCGGCCGCCGCACGCCCTGTCGTCCGGCGGTCCCGGAGGGTCACTGGGTGTTCGTCCCGAAGCGGGGGCACTGGTTGTCTGTCCGAGGCCGGGTCACTGGCTGTTGGTCCCGAAGTCCTCGGGCGAGATCTGGTCGAGGAACTCGCGGAACTTCTCCACTTCGTCCTCCTGCTCGTCCGGAATCGCGATCCCCGCGTCATCCAGGACACCGTCACTGCCGTAGATCGGCGTCCCGGTGCGCAGCGCCAGCGCTATGGCGTCGGACGGCCGGGCGCTGACTTCGACTCCGCTGGCGAACACCAGCTCCGCGTAGAAGACACCGTCCCGCAGGTCCGTGATGCGTACTTCGGTGAGCTCCTGGCCGACGGCCTCCAGCACGTCCTTGAACAGGTCGTGGGTCAGCGGTCGCGCGGGAGCCATGCCCTGCTGAGCGAAGGCGATCGCCGTCGCCTCCCCAGGCCCGATCCAGATGGGGAGGTAACGGTCGCCTCCCACTTCACGCAGGAGCACGATCGGTTGGTTGGAGGGCATTTCGACCCGGACACCTACGACGTCGAGCTCGTTCACACAGCAACCCTAGGCCGTGGTCGGCATCTTTGGGTAGTCGAGCACGGAACGGGCGGCCGATCCGGCGCCTCACGCGGGTCAGCGGGCGGCCAGTCCAGCGCCCCGCGCGGGTCCTGGTTCAGGGCAGCCGCACGCCGAGCGCGGACTGCACCAGCGCGGCGTGCAGCTTGACCGCGAGCCCCGCCAGCTCCTTGGTCTGTGCTTCCGCGTGTGCCCTGGTCTGCGGGTTGCGGTGGCGGCGCAGCGGGGCGACGACCTGGTCGACGAGCCCGGCCTCGCGGTCGGCGGCGGCCTTCATGGCCCGCAGATGCCGCGGCTCGATCCCGAACCGCCCGAGTTCCCCGACGAGCCCGGCCACGGTCACCGACTCGGCGTCGTAGCCCCCGTCCGGGAGCGGGGTGATGAGCCCGTACGACTCCCACTCGTCGAGCTCCCGCTCCTCGATCTCGGCGGCGGCCAGCAGCTCGGCCCGTCCGATCCGCGCCGCGGTGTGCTCCGCCGGCTCGCCGGCGACCTCGCCGTCACGCTGCCGCCCCAGGGACGGCAACGGAATCGCCTCACCGCGCTCCATGGCGTCCAGGTGCTCGCGGATCACCTTCAGGGGCAGATAGTGATCCCGCTGCATCCTCAGTACATGGCCCAGGCGCTCGACGTCGTCCGCGCTGAACTTCCGGTATCCCGACGGGGTCCGCTGCGGCTCGATCAGCCCCTCCGACTCCAGGAAGCGGATCTTGGAGATGGTGACTTCGGGGAACTCGTCACGCAGCACGTTCAGCACCGTGCCGATGCTCATCAGGTCGCTGGCCGTGGCGGCGGCACCGTTTCCGGTACCGCCGCTCGGTGTTTGAAGCATGGACCTTCCTGGGGAGTCCCCCCGGACGGGGTCTGGGGGAGGGTCAGATGCCCCGCTGGCTCGCGTAGAAGACCAGCCGGTACTTGCCGATCTGCACCTCGTCGCCGTTCGACAGCGGGACGGAGTCGATCCGCTCGCGGTTGACGTACGTGCCGTTCAAGCTGCCGACGTCCGCCACCGTGAATGTGCCGTCCGGTTGGCGCCGGAATTCCACATGGCGGCGCGACACGGTCACGTCGTCGAGGAAGATGTCGCTCTGCGGATGGCGGCCTGCCGTGGTCAGCTCACCGTCCAGCAGGAAGCGGCTGCCGGAGTTCGGGCCGCGACGCACCACCAGGAGCGCCGAACCGAGCGGCAACGCGTCAACGGCCGCCTGCGCCTCCGGAGAGAGCATGGGCATCTGCGTCTGGCCGGTGGCTTCGGCGTCGTAGGCCTCGAGACCGGAGATGGAGATCGTGGAGGTGGTCTCCGACGGGCGCTCAGGGGTCGCGCCGGCCCGCAGCGGCGCGCCGCAGTTGGAGCAGAACCGGCTGTTCTCCGCGTTGCGGTTCCCGCACCTCGTACACACCAGGGCCGACATGGACGGATCCTCCTGCCGCGGCTGTCCTGCCTGGGCATTGGACGCGTACGGATCGGAGGGGAACCCTCCACCCGTACTTGAGGTTGACGGTTCCCCGAAACCTATGCGGCCGGACTGGGCAGGGTCAACAGACGGCGCGCCCTGACCACCGGAAATGTCATCGCCCGGACCACCGACCTGATCCCGGAACAGAGGGCGCTCCCCCTGCCCCTCGGCATCTCCATGGCGCGCTGCGCGATGCCGGGCAGTGGCATTGTCACTGCCCTCTCGCGCGCTCCTGCCGAACAACTTCGCAAACAACTTCACGGGCGATTCCCCTTGACCGAAACAGACCCGCCCGTGGGGCAGGACGAACCCTGATTGCACACACCGGTCGAGCCGGACATCCTCACAACGTCCGTATCCACCAGACAGTTTCCACCACGCACCACCCATTCGGTGCGTCGACCCCCCGCAACGTCATGCCCTCGCCGAGCGGCTCGCATGCGCCCCCGCTTCACTGGGAGGACGACCGAGCGTAGTCAGGCCGCTTCGCTGGTCGCAAGGCGTCCACGACGATCTTGTCCGAGCGCTCCACCGTGACAGTGGCCTGCTCCTTCTCCAGGGTCTGCACGACTCCCCCGGGGATGTTGAGCGCCGGTTCGAGGTCCTGCGGCTTGCCGATGACTTTGAAACGATAGGGCGCGCTGATCTTGTTCCCGTCGACGCTCACTCCGCCGCCGCTCGCGTCCGTCAGGTAGGTGCCGGCGACCACCCGTACACCATTGACCTGGATCGCCTCCGCTCCGGCGGCGCGCAGTTCCTGGATCGCGTCGAGCAGCATGTCGGCCTCGACCGTTCCCTTCGTGTCGTCGATGGTCACTGTGATGCCGGGCCCCTGCGCCGCCACCGTGCCCGCCAGAATGCCGAGCTGCTTCTCCTTCTCGACCGTCTGCTTACGGGCCTCCTCGGCCTGGTCCGAGCTGTTCTCCAGCTCGGTGCGCTGGTCTTCGAGACCCTGTTTCTCCTCTTCCAGACGCTGAGTACGGTCATCCAGTTCATCGAGGATGCGTACGAGATCTTCCTGGCGCGCGCCGCGCAGGGCGCCGCTGCTGTCGCTGTTGGACGCGACCTGAACGGCCAGGCCGAAGCCGAGGCCGAACAGCAGGAGGGCGACGATGAGTTGCGCACGTGACAGGCGTGGCGGCCACAGGCCCTTCACCAGCCGCTGACGCCCGGACAGGGGCGGCTCGCCCTGCTCGGGATCGTCTTCCATCGTCTCCGGGGACACGGTTTCCGGGGTCTCCGTGGGCTCCTCGGCGGGCACCTCTTCGGGCAGCTCCTTGCGCAGCCGGTTCTCCGAAGTCTGGAGCCGGTTCTCAGGAGTCTCGGGGGTCTTCTCAGGGGTCTCGTCGTGGCTGCTCATCGGCCTCACGCCTGGAACACGTGCCGGCGGATCGCCGCGGCGTTGGAGAAGATGCGGATGCCGAGGACGACCACGACCCCCGTGGACAGCTGCGCGCCGACGCCCAGCTTGTCGCCCAGGAAGACGATCAGCGCGGCCACCACCACGTTGGACAGGAACGACACCACGAAGACCTTGTCGTCGAAGATGCCGTCGAGCATCGCGCGCAGGCCTCCGAACACGGCGTCGAGCGCCGCCACCACGGCGATCGGGAGGTACGGCTCGACCACCGCCGGAATCTCGGGCCGAACCAGCAATCCAGCCACGACTCCCACGACGAGGCCCAGTACGGCGATCACGATGTGCCCTTCTCTGTGCTCGGTTCTGCTGTTCGTACTATGACGCTCGGCGCGGCGGGCAGCCGGACGTCCTCCTCGACGGAAAGGGCGGTCCGGATCCCGAAGTTCTCATGCAGAACCTGCAGATACTGCCCGTCACCGCTGCTCCGGAACCTGCTGCTCAGCCCCTTGCCGTCACCCACCGCGAGCACCGTGTACGGCGGCACCAGCGGCTTGTTGTCGACCAGTATCGCGTCGCCCGCCGCCCTGATCGCGGACAGCGCCGTCAGCCGTTGCCCGTTGATCGTGATGGCCTCGGCGCCCGACTCCCACAGCCCGTTGACCACCCGCTGCATGTCGCGATCGCGTACCCGCCCGGTGTCGGAGAACCCCGACGTCTCACGCGCGTCTCCGTCACCGCTCTGGTCGGCTTCCTTGGCATCGTTCACGACAAGCTTCACGCCGGGACCGTGCACCTCAACAGCCCCCGACAGCATGCCGACCAGTTCGCCCTGATCGCCACCGTGCTTCTTGAGCGCTTCGCGCTGCCGAGCGCTCACGTCGTCGCGCAACTCATCGACACTGTCTTCAAGTTTGTCGGCCACCGCGGTTTCGCGATCGATACGGTCGATGAGTTCCTCGCGCTCCTTGGCGACGCCCGGAGCCGATACCCGCGCCTGTGCCGCCCCCACAGTGACCACCAGGGCCGCGAGTACCAGGCCGGCCGCGAGACCGAGCTTCGCGCGCAGTGTCTTCGGCATACCGCCGGCGCCTGCGGCCTTCTTACGGGCGGCCGCCTCGGCGTATCCCTCGTCGAGGCTGTGGTCCATGACGTTGGTGAGCAGCGACATGGAGGCGTCCGGGCGCGGAGTGCGCGTGGGGGTACTCCGAACGGGGGGGTGCTGCGGCATGCCGCACATCGTCGCACGTCGCGGCCGCCGACTCCGAATGGCCCCACCGACGTGCCGAACGGGCCCCACTGGGGCGCCGTTCGGCACGCGCGCGTGCTCAGCGACCGGCGCTGTCCACCACGGACGACCACTCGTCGAGCAGCGCCTGGGCGGACGCGTCGTCGGGGCCCTCCGCCCACAGATGCGTGACCGCCTCCGCCGGGTCCGGAAGCACCATCACCCAACGCCCGTCGGTCTCCACGACCCGTACACCATCGGTGGTGTCCACAAACCGATCACCGGCCGCCTCCACCACGCGCCGCATCACGAGTCCCTTGACGGCCCACGGAGTCGCGAGATCGCGCTTGAGGACATGCGCCCGCGGAATTCGGGCGTCGATCTGGCTGAGCGTGAGCTGCGTCCGCGCCACCAGACCGATGAGCCGTACGAAGGCCGCCGCACCGTCGAAGACACTGCTGAACTCCGGCACGATGAAACCACCGCGCCCATCGCCTCCGAAGATCGTCGAGTCGTCGCGCCCCACGCGGGTCAGATCGTCCGGCGAGGTGGTCGTCCAGTCGACCTGAGTCCCGTGATACGCCGCCACCTGCTCGGCGATCCTCGTGGTGGTCACCGGCAGCGCCACACGCCCGCTGCGCCGCTCGGCAGCCACAAGGTCGAGCAAGACGAGCAGCGCCCGGTCGTCCTCGACGATCCGCCCCTTCTCGTCGACGAGCGAGAGCCGCTCGCCAACCGGGTCGAAGCGCACCCCGAACGCGGCCCGCGCCGACGCCACGATCTCCCCGAGTCGCACAAGACCCGACCTGCGCGCGTCCGCCGTCTCCGTGGGCCTCGACTCGTCGAGACCGGGATTGATGGTCAACGAGTCGACACCGAGCTTGCCCAACAGACTCGGCAGAACCAGCCCGGCGCTGCCGTTCGAGGCATCCACGACCACTTTCAACCCGGACTCGGCAATCCCGGTCGTGTCGACATTCCTGAGCAAGGAGCCCGTGTACGAGTCGAAGACACTGGCCGGGAAGTGCAGATCTCCGATCTCACCCGGGAACGCACGCCGGTACTCCTGCCGCGCGAACACCCGGTCCAGCTTTCGCTGACTCCCTTGCGAGAGGTCAGCCCCACGCCCGTCGAAGAACATGATGTCGACGGAGTCCGGCACCCCCGGCGTCGTCCGGATCATGATCCCGCCGGCACTGCCCCGCGCGGTCTGCTGCCTCGCCACCGGCAGCGGTACGTTCTCCAGATCGCGTACGTCGATGGCGCTGGCCTGTAGCGCCGAGATGACCGCCCGCTTCAGCGCACGAGCACCCCTGGAGTGATCACGGGCCGTGGTGACCGTGGAACCCTTCTTGAGCGTCGTCGCATAAGCCCCAGCGAGGCGCACGGCGAGCTCCGGGGTGATCTCCACGTTGAGGATCCCGGACACTCCGCGGGCCCCGAAGAGATGGGCCTGACCTCGGGACTCCCAGATGACCGACGTATTGACGAAGGCACCGGCCTCGATGGTCTTGAACGGGTAGACGCGTACGTTCCCCTGCACAATCGATTCCTCGCCGACGAGGCACTCGTCGCCGATGACGGCGCCGTCCTCGATACGCGCGGCCCGCATGATGTCGGTGTTCTTTCCGACGACACAGCCGCGCAGATTGCTGTGCTGGCCGATGTACACGTTGTCGTGCAGAACGGCCTTGTGCAGAAAGGCCCCGCTCTTCACCACGACGTTCGAGCCGACAACGGTGTGCTCGCGGATTTCGACGTCGGCCTCGACCTTGGCGTAGTCCCCGATGTACAGCGGCCCCCGCAGCACTGCATCGGGATGCACCTCGGCCCCCTCGGCCACCCACACGCCGGGTGAGATCTCGAAGCCGTCGAGCTCGACGTCGACCTTGCCCTCCAGGACGTCGGCCTGCGCCTTCACATAACTTTCGTGCGTGCCGACGTCCTCCCAATATCCCTCGGCAACATAGCCGTAGACCGGCTTGCCCTCCTTCATAAGCTGCGGGAAGACATCACCGGACCAGTCGACGGGAACGTCCGCCTCGACATAGTCGAATACTTCGGGCTCCATCACATAGATGCCCGTATTCACAGTATCCGAGAAAACCTGACCCCAGGTCGGCTTCTCAAGGAAGCGCTCGACCTTGCCCTCGTCGTCCACGATGGTGATGCCGAATTCCAGCGGATTGGGGACCCGCGTCAGACAGACAGTGACAAGTGCGCCCTTTTCCTTGTGGAAATTGATCAGCTCGGTGAGATCGAAGTCGGTCAGAGCATCACCGGAGATCACAAGGAAAGCGTCGTCCTTCAACGCCTCCTCGGCGTTCTTGACGCTGCCGGCAGTACCGAGTGGCTTCTCCTCATTGGCATAGGTGAGCTCCATTCCGAGCTCTTCACCGTCGCCGAAGTAGTTCTTGACGAGAGAGGCCAAGAACTGGACAGTTACGACGGTCTCGTTGAGCCCATGCCGCTTGAGCAGCCGCAGCACATGCTCCATGATCGGGCGATTGGCCACGGGCAGGAGCGGCTTGGGCATGCTTGAGGTCATGGGGCGAAGGCGTGTGCCTTCACCTCCGGCCATCACGACGGCCTTCATGTCGGAAGCGTCCTCCTTGAAGAGATGAGGGTCTAGCCGACTTCACCCGTCCAGATTGTCCCGCACATTCTGCTTGCGGGCCATCAGAGGCCACTACGACCGCCCATTCGGCGAGCTCAATCGGCCATGGCGTCCGCGCGGACAAGGCGGCGGACCTGAACCACGTAGAGGATCCCTGCCCACCAGTAGAGCGTTGTACCCCATCCTGCGAACGCCCATCCGAAAATAGCAGCGAGTGACGCAATCCATCCACTTCCGTCACTGAGCAACAGCAACGGGAAGGCGTACATCAAGTTGAACGTCGCAGCCTTCCCCAGGAAGTTCACCTGTGGCGGCGGATAGCCGTGGCGCCTGAGGATGCCCACCATCACCAACAGAACCAGCTCTCGCGCCAGCAGGATGCCCGTCAGCCAGAGCGGCAGAATCTCGCGCCAGGTGAGACCGACCAAAGTCGACAGAATGTAGAGCCGGTCGGCCGCGGGATCCAGCAGCCGGCCCAGACTGCTGATCTGGTTCCAGCGCCGGGCGAGCTTGCCGTCCAAATAGTCACTGATGCCGCTCAGCATGAGCACCAGAAGCGCCCAGCCGTCGCTCTTGGGCCCGCCGAACTCGGGCCAGAGGATCAGCCACAGGAAGAGCGGGACGCCCACCAGGCGCGCCATGCTGAGGATGTTCGGGATGGTGAGGACCCGGTCTGTCTGGACGCGGGTCTCTTGGACCTCCACCCGGGGGCCTCCCTGTGGGAACGTGCCAACGATGCCCCCTGACCTTACCCGCAGGCATCTCGCTGCGGTGCGGAGGGGTTCGGGATAGCACCCTGGAAACAAAAAAGCTTCGGCCCTCGGACTCATTTGTCCAAGGGCCGAAGCTCTAAAGGAAGTTCGGCGGTGTCCTACTCTCCCACAGGGTCCCCCCTGCAGTACCATCGGCGCTGTAAGGCTTAGCTTCCGGGTTCGGAATGTAACCGGGCGTTTCCCTCACGCTATGACCACCGAAACACTATGA
>NZ_JAAKZY010000233.1 GCF_011045015.1 Streptomyces scabichelini
CTCCGTGAATGTATTCCCGTAATCGGGATCACACATCACGAGAGCGGAACCCCTCCGAGGAATAATCGGAAAGGTTCACAGCGTCCTCGCTGTGTTGTTTTTCAAAGGAACCTCGCCACCGGAAAAGTCTCCGATGGACGGGGTATCAACATATCTGGCGTTGATTTTTGGCACGCTGTTGAGTTCTCAAGGAACGGACGCTTCCTTCGTACTCACCCTCGCAGGCTTTCCTCCGGGCTTCCCTTCGATCTTGCGTTTCCAACTTTAGCAGAAGAATCTGAGTCGGAATTTCCGTCCCACTCGGACCAGTTCCCCACGCACAGTTGCGTCGGGTTCCCGTTCAGGCGGAGCCGTAAACGTACTGGAGCGGGGCGCCTCGATGCAAATCGAGGCGCCCCGCTCCTGGTTCGCGCGTACGAGGTGTCAGACCTCGACCACGACCGGCAGGATCATCGGTCGGCGACGGTAGGTGTCCGAGACCCACTTGCCCAGCGTGCGGCGGATGAGTTGCTGCATCTGGTGGGGTTCGACGACGCCGTCCTGGGCCGACCTCTCCAAGACCTCGGTGATCTTCGGGAGGACGTCGCTGAAGGCGGAGTCATCGATGCCCGAGCCACGGGCCTGGATGTGCGGACCGCCGGTGATCTTGCCCGTGCTGGAGTCCATCACCACGAAGACCGAGATGATGCCCTCGTCTCCGAGGATCTTGCGGTCCTTGAGCGCGGGCTCGCCGACATCGCCGACCGAGAGGCCGTCGACGTACACATACCCGGCCTGGACCTTGCCCGAGATCTTGGCCTTGCCCTCGACGAGGTCGACGGCGACGCCGTCCTCGGCGATGACGATGCGGTCGTGCGGGACGCCTGTGAGGGCGCCCAGCTCGGCGTTGGCACGCAGGTGGCGCCATTCACCGTGGACCGGCATCAGGTTCTTTGGCCGGCAGATGTTGTAGAAGTACAGGAGCTCGCCGGCCGAGGCATGGCCGGAGACGTGCACCTTGGCGTTGCCCTTGTGGACGACATTGGCGCCCCAGCGGGTCAGGCCGTTGATGACGCGGTAGACCGCGTTCTCGTTGCCGGGGATGAGTGACGACGCCAGGATCACCGTGTCGCCCTGGACGATCCGGATCTGGTGGTCCCGGTTGGCCATCCTGGACAGGGCTGCCATGGGTTCGCCCTGCGAACCTGTGCAGACCAGGACGATCTCGCTGTCCGGCAGGTCGTCGAGTGTCTTGACGTCGACGACCAGGCCCGGCGGGACCTTCAGGTACCCGAGGTCTCGGGCGATGCCCATGTTGCGGACCATCGAGCGGCCGACGAAGGCGACCCGGCGGCCGTATTCGTGGGCGGCGTCGAGGATCTGCTGGATGCGGTGGATGTGGCTGGCGAAGCTGGCCACGATGATCCGCTTGCGGGCGTTCGCGAACACCTGGCGCAGCACGTTCGAGATGTCGCGCTCGGGCGGGACGAAGCCCGGGACCTCGGCGTTCGTCGAGTCGGAGAGGAGGAGGTCGATGCCCTCCTCGCTCAGCCGCGCGAACGCGTGTAGATCTGTGAGGCGGCCGTCCAGCGGAAGCTGGTCCATCTTGAAGTCGCCCGTGTGCACCACCATGCCCGCGGGGGTACGGATGGCGACCGCGAGGGCGTCCGGGATGGAGTGGTTGACCGCCACGAACTCGCAGTCGAAGGGGCCGATGCGTTCGCGGTGGCCCTCCGCGACTTCGAGCGTGTAGGGGCGGATGCGGTGCTCCTGGAGCTTGGCCTCGATGAGGGCGAGGGTCAGCTTGGAGCCGATCAGCGGGATGTCCGGCTTCTCGCGCAGGAGATAGGGGACGCCGCCGATATGGTCCTCGTGGCCGTGCGTGAGGACGATGCCCTCGATGTCGTCGAGGCGGTCCCTGATGGACGTGAAGTCCGGCAGGATCAGATCGATTCCGGGCTGCTCCTCCTCAGGGAAAAGCACTCCGCAGTCGACGATCAGCAGACGGCCGCCGTACTCGAAGACGGTCATGTTTCGGCCGATTTCGCCGAGCCCGCCGAGCGGGGTGACCCGGAGGCCGCCCTCGACGAGTTTCGACGGCGGGCCGAGTTCAGGATGCGGATGACTCAAAAGACTCTCTCCTCACCACACGCGCCACGTACCTGGCCGGGCACGTGGCGCGCGTGACGTTCGTGCAGTAGCAGTTGTCTTGGTGTTGCAGGCCTCCGGCCTGCACGGTCGTACGTATTCAGTTGTGAAGTCTGTGTTTAGAGCTGTACCCCGCCGGCGGCAAGATCGATCTTGAGCTGGGCGGTCTCCTCGGGCGAGAGTCCGACCATGGGCAGGCGCAGCGGTCCGCCGGGCAGGCCCTGGAGGGCGAGCGCTGCCTTGGTGGTCATGACGCCCTGGGTACGGAACATGCCGGTGAAGACGGGGAGCAGCTTCTGGTGGATCTCGGTGGCCTTCTGGACGTCGCCGCTCACGTACGCGTCGATCATGGCCCGCAGGTCGGGGGTGACGACGTGACCAACCACGGAGACGAAGCCGACCGCGCCCACGGAGAGCAGCGGCAGGTTCAGCATGTCGTCGCCGGAGTACCAGGCCAGGCCGGAGCGGGCGATGGCCCAGCTGGCGCGGCCGAGGTCACCCTTGGCGTCCTTGTTGGCGACGATACGCGGGTGCTCGGCCAGCCGCACGATCGTTTCCGAGTTGATCGGTACGCCGCTGCGGCCGGGGATGTCGTACAGCATGACCGGCAGTTCGGTCGCGTCGGCGATCGCCGTGAAGTGGCGGTACAAACCCTCCTGCGGGGGCTTGTTGTAGTACGGCGTGACGGTGAGGAGGCCGTGTGCGCCTGCCTTCTCGGCGGCGCGGGCCAGCTCGATGCTGTGGTGCGTGTCGTTCGTGCCGACGCCGGCGACGATGTGGGCACGGTCGCCGACCGCCTCCAGTGCGGCCCGCACGAGATCCTTTTTCTCCGCGTCGCTGGTGGTCGGGGACTCGCCGGTGGTGCCGTTGATGATCAGGCCGTCGTTGCCTGCGTCCACCAGGTGGGTAGCGAGCCGCTGCGCGCCGTCGAGGTCGAGTGCGCCGTCCGCCGTGAAGGGCGTGACCATGGCGGTGAGGACCCGCCCGAAGGGGGTCTGCGGAGTGGAGGTCGGAGCCATGGGTAACACGCTACTCGCTGCTCAACGTACGGTCTGCCCTCGGGTCGGGCGACAAGTCGCGACAAAGGTGGAGCCCGGCACTGCCTGCTCGGGGGTTCAAGCAGTGCCGGGTCCGTTTGATCAGGCTAGATGAACTACTCGAAATGCCGCAATACGGACACTTCGCTCGGTCGACCGCACATCTGTGCCGGATGCGGCAATGGATGTGCGCTACGGCGCCACCCGCCCGTTGGTGTTGAAGGCGGCGTGCGTGAGGGGCATGAGCTTCGCCCATTCCGCCTCCATCTTCTCACCGACCATCTCGATCTCCCGCTGCGGGAACGACGGCACCTTGGCGAGCTCGTGCTGTGTGCGCAGGCCGAGGAAGTGCATCAGGGAACGGGCGTTGCACGTCGCGTACATCGACGAGTACAGGCCCACCGGGAGGACCGAGCGGGCCACCTCGCGGGCGACGCCGGCGGCGAGCATCTCCTGGTACGCCTCGTACGCGTGGCGGTACGAGTCCTCCATGACGCGGCCCGTGAGCTCCTGCTGGGCCTGGGTGCCCTCCACGAAGACGTACTTGCCCGGGCGGCCCTCCTGGACCAGCTTGCGGGACTCGTCCGGGACGTAGAAGACCGGCTGGAGCTCCCTGTACCGGCCCGATTCCTCGTTGTACGACCAGCCCACGCGGTGGCGCATGAACTCCCGGAAGACGAAGATCGGGGCGCTGATGAAGAAGGTCATCGAGTTGTGCTCGAAAGGGCTGCCGTGCCGGTCCCGCATCAGGAAGTTGATCAAGCCCTTGGAGCGCTCGGGGTCCTTCTTGAGCTCGTCCAGGGACTGCTCCCCGGCGGTCGAGACACGGGCGGCGAACAGCACGTCGGAGTCGGTCGCGCTGTGCTTGACCAACTCGACGGTCACATCGCTGCGGAAGCCGGGCTTGAGGTCGTCGGCGGGGGTGTCGGTCACGGCTTGCGGGGTCCTTCCCATCACTGGCTCGGGCGGCGTCCACTCTACGGCCCGGCACTGACAACGGGGCGTTCGGTGGCGTGCCGCGACATTCTTCGGCGAACTTCTGCGAATTCGGCGAAACAGGGCACCTTTTGGGGCGTTCGTTCGTCTGTATTGGTGAGCACGGTCCGTTCGAGGCCACCGTGCCCAGATCACCCAGAGGAGAAGCAGTTTCCATGTTCCGTCGGCGCGAGCCTGTCCCGTTCGCCTTCATCGCCGAAGCCGACAAGTACCGCAGCAATGTCACTCCCCCGCCCCGCGAGCGTGCCTCCGCCGGAGAGCTCGCCGGGCGTTGGCTCATAGGGCTCACCGTCGTCGCCGGGCTCGTGGGCTCCCTGCTTTTCGGTATGCCCGCGCTGTCGCAGACCCAGTCACCTGCGCAGACTGCACAGACGCAGCAGAACGAGGCATCGAACAGCCGCTGACGGCCCCTGACGCCCCTGTCTCATCCGGCCCCCCGAGGGTGGTGAGCAGGGACCCGGCTAGGTAGCCTCACCAGGCACAGACCGTGCGTGGATTGAGTGAGGATCAGTCGTGCCCCTGCCCTTCCTGACGGCCGACCGCGCGTTTGACGAGATGGCGGAAGATCTCCCGCTGCCGTTCGACGACCGCGACCGCTGGCGGCGCCCCTACCGGCCCGGTCCGTGGCGGGTCGCCATGGCCGCGCTTTTGCTGTTGCTCGCGTCGTACGTGCTGTTCGCGGCGGTCATCATCGCGGTGGCCGGCACGCTGGGCGGCGGTGCCATCTGCTTCGGCGTGGCGCTGTTCGTCATCGCCTGTGCCCTGCGGCTGCTGCGGGTGGGCGCGTGGGTCAGCGCGTCCGGGCTGCGTCGGGTGCGCTTCTTCACCACGCGTACGGCGCCTTGGGCGCAGGTCGTGGCGGTGCGGACGGTCCAGCAGCCGGTGCGCTGGCTCGGCCTGCCGCGCACGGTGCAGGGGCAGGCGCTCGTCCTCGTCCGCAAGGACCGGGCGGGCGACGATCCGGCACCGCTGCTGACCACGCACAACGCGGACTTCCTGGCGCGCCCCGAGGCCTTCGACCGGGCCGCGGACGGCATCGAGGTGTGGGCGGACGAGTACCGGCACGCGTGATCGACAGCGCGAAGGGGCCGGCCCGCATACGGGCCGGCCCCTTCGGCGTACCGCTCAGGCCTGTACGGGCCTGCCGTCGTGGAGGGCGATGGCGCGCTGCATCGCCTTACGGGCGCGTGAGGTGTCGCGGGCGTCGTGGTAGGCGATCGCGAGGCGGAACCAGCTGCGCCAGTCGTCCGGGGCGTCCTCGGTCTCGGCCTTGCGCCGGGCGAAGACCTCGTCGGCCGAGTCGCGGTCGATGCGGCCGCCCGGGGTGCGCTTCAACTCGTCGACGGGCAGGCCGCCTTCGGCGTCGAGCTCGGCGGCGAGCTGGTTGGCCCTGCGGACGAACTGTGTGTTCTTCCAGAGGAACCACAGGCCGATCGCCGGCAGGATGAGCACCGCCACCCCGAAGGTGACCGTGAGGGCCGTGCCCGTCTCGATGAGCATGACCCCACGGCTGCCGACCAGGACGAAGTAGACGACCAGGGCGGCGGCCGTGACGGCGTACGTGATCTTCGCGCGCATGGTTCTCTTCCGACCGCTCAGTTTCCGACCGCTCAGTTCAGGTCCAGGAAGTGTTCCAGGCCGAACGTGAGGCCCGGGGCGTCCACGATGCGGCGTACGCCGAGCAGGATGCCCGGCATGAAGCTGCTGTGGTGCAGCGAGTCGTGGCGGATGGTGAGGGTCTCGCCCTCTCCGCCGAGGAGCACTTCCTGGTGGGCGAGCAGTCCGCGCATCCGCACCGCGTGCACGGGCACGCCGTCGACGTTCGCGCCGCGGGCGCCGTCCAGTGCCGTCACCGTGGCGTCGGGCTGGGCGGAACTGCCCGCGCGTTCCCGGGCCGCGGCGATGAGCTGGGCGGTGCGCGTGGCGGTGCCGCTGGGGGCGTCCACCTTGTTCGGGTGGTGCAGTTCGACGACCTCGACGGACTCGAAGTACGGCGCGGCCACCTCCGCGAACTTCATGGTCAGGACGGCGCCGATGGAGAAGTTCGGGGCGATGAGCACGCCCGTCTCCGGGGAGGCGGCCAGCGAGGTGTTGAGCTGCGCGAGGCGCTCGTCGGTCCAGCCCGTCGTACCGACCACGGCGTGGATGCCGTGGCGTACGCAGAAGTCGAGGTTGCCCATGACCGAGGCGGGCGTGGTCAGTTCGACGGCGACCTGGGCGCCGGCCTCCACCAGCGTCTCCAGTTTGTCGCTGCTGCCGAGGGCGGCCACCAGCTCCATGTCCTCGGCTGCCTCGACGGCCCGTACCGCCTCGGATCCGATACGGCCCTTGGCACCGAGGACCGCCACCCGCAGCTTGCTCATGTTGTTGATTCCTTAGTCGAGGACTTACGCGACAGTCGAGGACTACGCGACCGCTTCGTTCAGACGGGACGCCTGTTTGTCCTTGAGCGGGCCGATGACCGACAGCGACGGCCGCTGTCCCAGGACGTCGCGGGCCACGTCCCGTACGTCGTCGGGGGTGACCGCTGCTATCCGGGCCAGCATGTCGTCGACCGACATCTGCTCGCCCCAGCACAGCTCACTCTTGCCGATGCGGTTCATGAGCGCACCCGTGTCCTCCAGGCCGAGGACGGTGGAGCCCCTCAGCTGGCCGATGGCGCGGCCGATCTCGTCGTCCGACAGACCGTGCTCGGCGACCTGGTCGAGCTCGTCGCGGCAGATCTTCAGTACGTCGTGGACCTGGCTCGGGCGGCAGCCCGCGTACACCCCGAAGAGGCCGCAGTCGGCGAAGCCCGAGGTGTACGAGTACACGCTGTAGGCCAGACCGCGCTTCTCCCGGACCTCCTGGAAGAGGCGGGAGGACATGCCGCCGCCGAGCGCGGTGTTCAGGACGCCCAGAGCCCAGCGGCGCTCGTCGGTGCGGGCGAGGCCCGGCATGCCGAGGACGACGTGGGCCTGCTCGGTCTTGCGGCCGAGCAGTTCGACACGACCCGCCGTACGGATGGCGCGGGAGCCGTCGCGCGGGGCCATCGGGGTGGCGTCCGGCTGCTTCAGGGCGCCGGCCTTCTCGAAGGCGGCGCGGACCTGACGTACGACCTTGTTGTGGTCGACGTTGCCCGCGCAGGCGACGACGAGATGCGTCGGGTCGTAGTGCTTCTTGTAGAAGCGGCGGATGCGGTCCGCGGTGAGGGCGTTGACCGTGTCGACCGTGCCGAGGACCGGGCGGCCGAGCGGGTTGTCGCCGAACATGGTGTGCGCGAACAGGTCGTGCACGCAGTCGCCCGGGTCGTCCTCGGTCATCGCGATCTCTTCGAGGATCGCGCCCCGCTCGACGTTCACGTCCTCTTCGAGGATCAGCGAGCCGGTGAGCATGTCGGAGACGACGTCGATGGCGAGGGGCAGGTCGGCGTCGAGCACGCGCGCGTAGTAGCACGTGTACTCCTTCGCCGTGAAGGCGTTCATCTCGCCGCCGACCGCGTCCAGGGCGGAGGAGATGTCCATCGCGCTACGGCTGGACGTGCCCTTGAAGAGCAGGTGTTCCAGGTAGTGCGTGGCGCCGTTCAGGGCCGGCGTCTCGTCGCGGGAGCCGACGTGCGCCCAGATGCCGAAGGTGGCGGAGCGCACGGAGGGCAGCGTTTCGGTGACGACGCGCAGGCCTCCGGGGAGGGTGGTCTTGCGGACCGTACCGATGCCGTTCGTGCCCTTGATCAGCGTTTGGGTACGGGCGACGGCCCGCGCCTCCGAGGAGGGGCGGGCCGTCGCCGTTGAGCTACGAGACGTCACTTGTCGGTGTCGTCCTTCTTTTCGTCCTCGGAACCTTCCTCGCCCTCGATCACGGGGATGAGGGAGAGCTTGCCGCGGGAGTCGATCTCGGCGATCTCGACCTGGACCTTGGCGCCCACGCCGAGCACGTCCTCGACGTTCTCCACACGCTTGCCGCCGGCGAGCTTGCGGATCTGCGAGATGTGCAGCAGACCGTCCTTGCCCGGGAGCAGCGAGACGAACGCGCCGAAGGTGGTCGTCTTGACGACCGTGCCCAGGTAGCGCTCGCCGACCTCCGGCATGGTCGGGTTGGCGATGCCGTTGATCGTGGTGCGGGCGGCCTCGGCGGACGGTCCATCGACCGCGCCGATGTAGATCGTGCCGTCGTCCTCGATCGTGATGTCGGCGCCGGTGTCCTCCTGGATCTGGTTGATCATCTTGCCCTTGGGGCCGATGACCTCACCGATCTTGTCCACGGGGATCTTCACAGTGATGATCCGCGGGGCGTTCGGGGACATCTCGTCCGGCGTGTCGATCGCTTCCATCATCACGTCGAGGATGTGGAGGCGGGCGTCGCGGGCCTGCTTCAGGGCCGCGGCCAGGACGGAGGCCGGGATGCCGTCCAGCTTCGTGTCGAGCTGGAGGGCGGTCACGAACTCCTTGGTGCCGGCGACCTTGAAGTCCATGTCGCCGAAGGCGTCCTCGGCACCGAGGATGTCCGTCAGCGTCACGTAGTGCGTCTCGCCCTCGATCTCCTGGGAGATGAGGCCCATGGCGATACCGGCGACGGGGGCCTTCAGCGGCACACCGGCGTTCAGCAGCGACATGGTGGAGGCGCAGACCGAGCCCATCGACGTCGAGCCGTTGGAGCTGAGGGCCTCGGACACCTGACGGATCGCGTACGGGAACTCCTCGCGCGTCGGCAGCACCGGCACGAGCGCGCGCTCGGCGAGGGCGCCGTGGCCGATCTCGCGGCGCTTCGGGGAGCCGACGCGGCCCGTCTCACCGGTGGAGTACGGCGGGAAGTTGTAGTTGTGCATGTAGCGCTTGCGGGTCACCGGGGAGAGGGTGTCCAGCTGCTGCTCCATGCGGAGCATGTTGAGGGTGGTGACGCCCAGGATCTGGGTCTCGCCACGCTCGAACAGCGCGCTGCCGTGCACCCGCGGGATCGCCTCGACCTCGGCGGCCAGCGTGCGGATGTCGGTGACACCGCGGCCGTCGATGCGCTTCTTCTCCTTGATGACGCGCTCACGGACCAGGGACTTGGTCAGCGAGCGGTACGCGGCGGAGATCTCCTTCTCGCGGCCCTCGAACTGCGGGAGCAGCTTCTCGGCGGCGAGCGCCTTCACGCGGTCGAGCTCGGTCTCGCGCTCCTGCTTGCCCCCGATGGTGAGGGCCTGCGAGAGCTCGTCCTTGACGGCGGTGGTGAGCGCCTCCAGGACGTCGTCCTGGTAGTCGAGGAAGATCGGGAACTCGCCGGTCGGCTTGGCGGCCTTCGCGGCGAGGTCGGCCTGGGCCTTGCAGAGCACCTTGATAAAGGGCTTCGCGGCGTCCAGACCGGCGGCGACGATCTCCTCGGTCGGCGCCTCGGCGCCGCCCTTGACGAGCTGGATGGTCTTCTCGGTGGCCTCGGCCTCGACCATCATGATCGCGACGTCGCCGTCCTCCAGGGTGCGGCCCGCGACGACCATGTCGAAGACGGCGTCCTCGAGCTCGGTGTGCGTCGGGAACGCCACCCACTGACCGCGGATCAGTGCGACGCGAACGCCGCCGATCGGGCCGGAGAAGGGCAGACCGGCCAGCTGCGTGGACGCGGACGCGGCGTTGATCGCCACGACGTCGTACAGGTGGTCGGGGTTGAGCGCCATGATCGTGGCGACGACCTGGATCTCGTTGCGCAGGCCCTTCTTGAAGGAAGGGCGCAGCGGGCGGTCGATGAGACGGCAGGTGAGGATCGCGTCCTCGGAGGGGCGGCCCTCACGGCGGAAGAAGCTGCCGGGGATCTTGCCGGCCGCGTACATCCGCTCCTCGACGTCCACCGTCAGGGGGAAGAAGTCGAGCTGGTCCTTGGGGTTCTTGGAGGCCGTGGTGGCCGACAGAACCATGGTGTCGTCATCGAGATAGGCCACGGCGGAGCCGGCGGCCTGGCGGGCGAGACGGCCCGTCTCGAAACGAATGGTGCGGGTGCCGAAAGAACCGTTGTCGATCACGGCTTCGGCGTAGTGGGTCTCGTTCTCCACTAGCGATTTCTCCGATACTTTTCGTCTTTCGTCCCGTCCCGCCCGTGTGGCGGGTGGACGTCGGAGAAGCGCTCCGTCTGGTGCGGGCCGGTCTTCGATCGAAGCACCCGGGGTTCGCATTCCCCGGGGGCCACTACCGAGGACCGGCGGCGGCGAGGTGCGCTTCTCCTCGTTCAGGTGTGGCGCCCGCGCCGTCGCTGTGCGCTCTCGCGGGACCACTTCGTGTCGTACGTATTGCGTTGTGCTACCACACTACAAAGTGGCAGTGACACTCCGCACGTACAGGCACGTACAGCAAAGGGAGCGGCCCCCCTACGAAGTGGGAACCGCTCCCTTCACGGCGTCTTAGCGGGCACCCGCCGCACCACGGCGGATGCCGAGGCGGTCGACCAGCGCACGGAAGCGCTGGATGTCCTTCTTGGCAAGGTACTGCAGCAGGCGGCGACGCTGACCGACCAGGATCAGCAGACCACGACGGGAGTGGTGGTCGTGCTTGTGGGTCTTGAGGTGCTCGGTCAGGTCCGAGATCCGGCGCGAGAGCATGGCGACCTGGACCTCGGGGGAGCCGGTGTCGCCCTCCTTGGTACCGAACTCGGCCATGATCTGCTTCTTCGTAGCGGCGTCGAGCGACACGCGTACTCCTCGTAGTCTCTTTAGTAGCCACCGAGTGCCCCTGGTCCACTTCTCAGGGGAGCTTCCGTTACTCGGGAGGCGGGATCCGCTGGGCGCGTCCTCCGGGGCCCTGAGCGGGCGGTCCGGGGGTGCGTACACACACGGTCGTTACACAGCGTACCAGGAGGTGGCGGGCCCACTGACCGGGGTTCCAGGAGTCCGGGGAGGCCGGGGCCCGCCCCAGTAGGGTGACGCGACAGGTCGTTCGTAGGTCGGGAAGGGGTCGCTTCGCCATGGCCGAGGCAGAGGACAAGGACGTCAAGGCGCGCAAGGAGCGGGAGAAGAACGAGCTCTACGCCCTCGACATCTCAGGGGTCGAATGGCACAGCGCGCCGGGCACGGAGGAGCACGAGGAGCGGGTCGAGATCGCCTATCTCCCCAACGGCGCCGTGGCCATGCGCTCGTCCCTCGACCCGGACACGGTTCTGCGCTACACGGAGGCGGAGTGGCAGGCCTTCGTACTGGGCGCCCGGGACGGGGAGTTCGACCTTGAGCCGGCGCCGCACAACGGAGGGCTCTCGGCGGAGTAGCCGCTCGGAGCGCCTTGGAGCACCTCGGAGTACGACGCGAAAGCTCGCGGCCGCGTGGCCGCTCGGGGCCGGCGGGAGTCGCTTCTCGTCGGCCCTTCGCCATGGCTTCTTTTGTCCATTTTGCCGTCAACAGCGGGCGTTCATGGGTCACTTCTGGGCAGGTTGTGGCCTAGTGGGTGGGTACGGAGGGATGGACGGGCCTGCCGTGGGGGTTGTTGTGGTGATTAGGCTGGGTGGGGTGCGGCAGCAGAACCCGTGGGCGGGTCGGCCGCGTCACAGGGGGAGAGCCGGGCGGATCGGACGGCTTCGGACGACAAGAACGGTCGCCCCAGCACGACACAAGGGTGCTCGACCACACCAGGAGGAACTGTGAACAGCGATCGGGACGGGATCCGCGGGGGCTGGGCCACACCCGGCGATGACCAGTCCGACGCCGAGTCCGCCGTCGAGACGACGGGCGAGTTCACCATCGACTACGCCCCGCCTGCCTGGTATACGCAGAATGCGTCGGGCAGTTCGGAGGAGGCGTCGTCTTCTCCGGTGTCTCCGGTTTCTGCGGTTTCTCCGGTTGCGGAGGGGGCGGATTCGGCCGAAGGGGCGGGTACGGCCGACAGCTCGGCGGCTGCGGAGACCTCATCGGCTTCTGCTGGTGACGTGGGCGTGGTTCCGCCGCCTGTTGGTGGTCCGGGTGCTGTGCCCAGGTTGCCTGTGGGGAGTGAGTTCGAGCCGGGGTGGCGTACACCGGATGCGCCGGCCGGAGCGCCTGCCGCGGACGCCGGTAGTCCTACCGCTCTTCCCAATCTTCCCAATCTTCCTGTGGGGGGCGGTTTTCAGCCTCAGTGGACTGCGCCTGTGCCTCCGGCTCCTGTGGCCGACGCTCCTGACGAGGAGGAGGACGCGGGGAACGGGGATCTTGAGAGTGGCGCCACCATGCGGATCTCCGCTGTCGCTCTGAAGCGGGAGATCCGGGATCGGGCCGCGGAGACAGAGGGCGCGGAGAGCGCGGACGGGGCGGACGGGGCGGCCGTCGTCGACGAATCGGCTGCTGATGACTCCGTCGATGAGCCTGAGGCTGGGGACGAGTCTGAGGCTGCGTCTGAGTCCGAGGAGAGCGCCGAGCTTGGGGACGGGGTCGGCTCGGCCGTCTCCGTTCTGGTCGAGGATACTTCCGACGCTGATGCCGACGCCCGCGCGGATGTCGTTGAGGTGGCGTTCGGAAGTGGGTCGGGTGACGGTGACGGTGACGTCGATGGCGTAGACGAAGAAGAGGTTCAGGGGCTCGACGAGGAGACGTCCTCGGGGGGCGTGGCTGAGGTTTCCGGTGGGACGGATGACGAGGGCGGCGTTGCGGAAGAGTCCGCGGATGTTGTCGGTCTCCCCCGGGTTGATGTCGTTGCCGAGGATTCCGCCGAAGAGGTGGAGGACGAGGGCGACGAGGTCAACGATGCTGTGCCTGCGGGGGACTTGGAGCCCCGGGACGCGGAGCCCGAGGATGCCCGGCCGGGTGACGGTGCCGAGCCGGAGGACGCTCAGCCGGGCCGACGTGAGTCTGGGGACGCGGAACCTCAGGATGCGGAACCTCACGACGCGAAGCCTCAGGACGCGGAACCTCAGGATGTAGTGCCGGGGCTTGCCTCCGGTGCCGGCGACGCCGTGCAGGACACGCCTCCCGCGTGGGCTCCGCCGCCGGTGCCGCAGGGTGGACTTCCGCCGTTGCCGCCCGCGTATCAGCCCGCCGCTCCTGCCGCGGCGGCGCAGTGGCCCGCGTCCACGGAGAGCGAGAGCCAGGGCGAGGGCGAGGCCGAGGACAAGAGCAAGGGCGGACCGGCGGGGCATCCTGCGCAACCGTCGATGCCGCCGCAGGTGCAGCAGCCGTTCCAGCCGCAGGCACCGCAGCCTGCGCCTCCGGCCTGGCCCGCTGCTCCCGGTACGCCTGCCGCTCCTGGTACGCCTGCCGTGCCCGGTCAGCGTGCGGAAGCGTCGTCGGCGCCCGCTCCGGCCGCCGACGCCGCGCCTTCGGCGCCTGCTGCCGGTGGTCCCGGGGCGGGTTCCGCTCCTGGACAGCCGGGGGGTTACGGGTTCCCCCAGTTCGGTACGCCTCCTGGTACGGCACCGTCGGCGCCGCAGGGCAGCCCCGGCTTCCCAGGGCCCGAGAGCCCGACCGCGCCTCCCGCTCCTACCCCGCCCCCGCAAGGTGGTTACGGATTCCCGCAAGCCGGTGCCGCGACGACGGCTCCGCAGGACAGCCCCGCCTCCTCGCGGCCCGAGGCTCAGGGCGGCTATGGGTTTCCCCGGCCGGGCAACCCCGCTCCCGAGGCACCGAACGTTCCGGCGCAGGGAGCGGCGCCGAACGCGCCTGGGCAGGCTGCTGGTTACGGCTTCCCACCGCCCGGTACGCCCGCTGCTCCCGCTGCTGCCGCCAACCCCGCCGCGCCCCAGGCGCCCGGTCAACAGGCCGGTTACGGGTTCCCCCAGCCGGGAGACCCCGCCCCGGGCACGCCCAACACGCCCGGGCAGCCCGCCGGTTACGGCTTCCCACCGTCCGGCGCACCCGCCCCTACCAACCCCGCAGCACCCAACACGCCTGCTCAGCCGGGAGGTTACGGATTCCCCCAGCCCCCCACGGCCGAGCAGCAGGGACAGGGAATCGGCCAGCCACCGGCACCGACACCCGGAACGCAAGCCGCTCATCAGCCACCCGCCCCCGCACAGCCCCAGACGCAGCCGCAGCCGCAGCCGCAGCCGCAGCCGGGCCAAGCGCCAGGCCAGCAGGCCGGTTACGGATTCCCCCAGCCGGGGCAGCCCTATCCACCACAGGGCCAGCAGCCCGTCCCGCAGCAGCCTGACCCGCAGGCCGGCACGGACCAGCACCAGGCCGGCGTACCGAATCCGCAGGGCCAGCCCGGCGGCCAGCCCCCCGTCGATCCCCGTGCCGGTGCCGCCTGGCCGCAGGCCGTGCGGCACGATCAGCGGCAGCCCACCAACCCGGGGGCGCCCCTCGGGTACACGGCGGCCGTGGAGCTGTCGTCGGACCGGCTGCTCAACAACAAGAAGCAGAAGGCGAAGAGCGGGCGGACGGCGGCCGCGTCCTCCCGGTTCAAGATCGGCGGCAAGAAGGAGGAGGCCGAGCGGCAGCGGAAGCTCGAGCTCATCCGCACGCCGGTGCTGTCCTGCTATCGCATCGCCGTCATCAGCCTCAAGGGCGGCGTGGGCAAGACGACCACGACCACCGCGCTCGGGTCCACGCTCGCCAGTGAGCGGCAGGACAAGATCCTCGCGATCGACGCCAACCCGGACGCCGGTACGCTCGGGCGCCGCGTACGCCGCGAGACCGGGGCCACCATCCGTGACCTCGTACAGGCGATCCCGTACCTCAACTCGTACATGGACATCCGGCGGTTCACGTCACAGGCGTCGTCGGGACTCGAGATCATCGCCAACGACGTCGACCCGGCCGTCTCGACGACGTTCAACGACGAGGACTACCGGCGCGCGATCGACGTGCTCGGCAAGCAGTACCCGATCATCCTGACCGACTCGGGTACGGGGCTTCTCTACAGCGCGATGCGCGGCGTACTCGACCTCGCCGACCAGCTCATCATCATCTCGACCCCGTCGGTCGACGGTGCGAGCAGTGCCAGTACGACGCTGGACTGGCTGTCCGCACACGGGTACGCGGATCTGGTGCAGCGGTCCATCACGGTCATCTCCGGCGTGCGTGAGACCGGCAAGATGATCAAGGTGGACGATATCGTCAGCCACTTCGAGACACGGTGCCGTGGCGTGATCGTCGTGCCGTTCGACGAGCATCTGGCGGCCGGTGCCGAGGTCGACCTCGACATGATGCGGCCGAAGGTGCGCGAGGCGTACTTCAACCTCTCGGCGATGGTCGCCGAGGACATCGCCCGGCACCAGCAGTCGCAGGGCCTGTGGACGTCGGACGGCAACCCGCCACCGGTCGCCGCCCCGCCCCTGCCGGGCCAGCCCATCCCGGGCGGCCAGCCCCCTCCGGGCCAGGTCCCGCAGCAGGGCCAGCCCGGACAGGCGTATCCCCAGCACCCGGGGCAGCCGGGCGGCCAGCCGTACCCGCAGCAGCCCGGAGCCCAGCCGCAGCCCGGTGGCTACCCTCAGCCGCCCGCGCAGCCGGGCCACCCCGGTG
>NZ_JAAKZY010000234.1 GCF_011045015.1 Streptomyces scabichelini
GGCGGCGGATAGCCGTAGCCGGCGGCCGGGGGCGGCGGAGGAGGCGGGGGCACGGCACCGGCCATGCGGTGACCGCAGACCTCGCACCAGTCGTCGGAACCCGACTGGTGTCCGTTCGGGCAGGTCGGCATGTCGGCGCTTCCCCCTTTCCTGTTCCGGCCCCGGAGGGACCGAAGTTCTCCGTTCCCCTCGGTACAGGGGCCGGGCTCGTCGCTCCGGCCCCCGGGGAGGGGCCGGACCACCTATTTCTTTACACGAACAGTCTTCGTCGACCGTGTCTCGAGAGTCATCTCGTCGGCCTCTTCGACCTTCGCCTTCAGTCGCACAGTACCTGCCGGGGCGTCGACCACGTCCACCACCTTCGCAAGCAGTTTCGCCGTATCCGCGTTTCCGGAGATGCTGGCGAGCTGAACGGCGCGGCCCAGCTTGGCCGTTGCCCCGTCGACATCTCCCGATTTACGGGCATCCAGGCCCTGTTGGATGACTTGGGCCAGTTCGGCCTGGCCCGTGTAGTGCGCGACCTGCGGGTTGATCGACGTGGACGCCGTCATGTCGTCGGTCCACACGGCCCGTACGAGCCCCTGCGCGCCCAGCGTCTGGGCGGTGCCGTCGGGTTGCGGGATCACCAGGGAGACGCGGGCCGCGAGCATCTCCTGGCCGATGTCGGCCGTCGGCACTTCCACGCACACGTGGTAGTCACGGGACTCGTCTCCCCAGGAGCCGGTCGGATAGTCCCCGGCGCGCGGACCCGACTCCGTGCGGCGGTCCGTCAATTCCTCGACCGTGGGTGCCACTTGCTTGACGAACTTGATGGACGTGCCCACCGGCGTCCACAGCCGCAGCGCGACGTCCGCGACCTCCTTGCCCATGGCCGTCTCCATCATCTGCGTGAAGTCGGCGGACAGGCCCGCAGGGTCGGCGACGATGTCGGCGGTGCCGAGCAGCGCGGACGCGATCCCGGTGACCTCCTTGACCTCCCAGTCGGTGCCCACACCCCGCGCGTCACAGGTGAAGCGCCCCGCGCAGGCGTCGAGGGCGGCCTTCAGATCCTCCGCCGACTCGTGTTCGTTGCGGCCGTCGGTGAGCACGATGCCGTGCCGGATCGCGACGTCCGCCGTGGACAGCAGGCGGTCGGCGAGCCGCAGCCAGGTGCCGATCGCCGTGCCGCCGCCCGCACTCAGTTTGCGCAGCGCCTGCTTGGCCTGCTCGCGGGTGGCCGCATCGGCCACCGCGAGCTGCCCGCCGCCCGGGTAGACCTCCTTGGCCACGTGCGTGCCGCCG
This sequence comes from Streptomyces scabichelini, assembly GCF_011045015.1. Lineage (GTDB taxonomy): Bacteria > Actinomycetota > Actinomycetes > Streptomycetales > Streptomycetaceae > Streptomyces > Streptomyces scabichelini. The sequence goes on from NZ_JAAKZY010000234.1 coordinate 1,282, forward strand.
ATCACCGCGAAGTGCACCCCGTCGCGTACGGCGTCGATGGCGGCGGCCGTCGCGTCCCGGGCGCCACGCATCTTGGTCGGCGGGTAGTCCATCGAGCCCGAACAGTCGACCATGATCGCCACGGCCGCGTCCGGGCCCTGGCCCGGCGTGTAGAGGTGCGGCGCGGCGACCGCACTGCCGACGGTGCCGCCACCGGTCGAGGTCACCGTCACGATCGCGTTGACCTCGCGGCCGCCTTCCGGCAGGTACTCGTTCTGGTACACGTCCACCGAGAACTGCGGCACGTTCGACTTCGAGAAATTGGCCATGCCTACTTTGCTCCCCCTCAGGACTCCCACGAATCGTGGGACAAATCGGTGAGCGGACCAGTCCCCTCCGGTCCGCGGCCGTTCCTGCCCGGCCCTTGAGACCGCTTTCCGTCGGTCCTCAGGCCGATCCTGCCCCCTGCGGCGGGGCCGGGAACGGCAGGACGGCCACTGTTACGTTGTCGTGGCCCCCGCCGTCCAGGGCGTGGCCGACCAGAACCTGGGCGCTGTGCAGCGGCCGGCTGGCGGCGTCGTGCGGGATGACCTGGGCCATCTCCTCGGCCGCCTCCGCGTAGTTCCACAGCCCGTCGGTGCACACCACCACTACACCCGGCCGGTCCGGTTTGAAGGAAGCGGTGTGCGGCTCCAGTTCGTACGCATCCGCCCCTAGCCAGCCGGTGATGGCGTGGGCGCGCTCGTCCGCGTACGCCTCCGCTTCGTTCATCAGGCCCGCGGCGACCATCTGCGCGGCCCAGGAGTCGTCCTCGGTGAGCCGGGCCGCGGGGGAGGTGCGGTCCACGGGGACCCAGTAGGCGCGGCTGTCGCCGACCCAGCCGACGATCAGCAGGGTGGGGGTGACGATGGCGCCGACGAGGGTGCAGGCCGGCGCGTTCTGATGCGGGGTGTGCTCGCCCGAAGGAACCACTGCCGCCAGCGAGTTGACCGCATTGGAGGCGGCGACGATCGCGTCGTGCATGGCCTGCTGCGGATGGGTGCCGCGGGGCAGGGCGTCCAGGAGCGACTCGTTGGCGGCGCGGGAGGCGGCGAGGGAGGCTTCGTCGGGGCGCGTCGCCGAGGACACGCCGTCGCAGACGATCGCGATGACCGCGGGGGAGCCGTCGGGCAGCGCGGTCGAGGAGATCGCGAACGCGTCCTCGTTGCGGTGGTGGCGCAGTCCCCGGTCGCTGACCGCGGAGACGGCGTCCAACTCCTGTTCCATGTGGTCCCGTTCACGTGGTTGTGCGTGGCCGCAGTTCTCGCAGTAGCCGTCCTGGTCGACCTGGCCCGCGCGGCAGGCCACGCACATCTTGGTGCCCGCGGCAGGAGTCGCGAAGTCGGCCGTCCGCGGATCGGGCGCCTGCAAGGGGTACTCGTCGGGCTCCGGAGGCCCGTCGAACCGTACGCCCGGTACCTCCGCCGGGAGTTCGGACCCCGCCGAGTCGGTGCCCTGGATCTCCGTCGGCACGTGGAGCGGGGCGGGCATGTCGGAGCTGTCCACCTCGGGGGCGACCGGCCAGCTCACGGGCGCGGCGGCCGAAGGGGGGTGCGGCGCCGTGCCGTTCATGGTCATCGTGGGGCTGTCGTCGGGCGGTGCGGGCACGGCCGACAGGTCGTACCCGCACGCACCGCAGAAGCGGTCGCCGGACTCCAGCGGCTCCTCGCAGCTGGGGCACTTCGACAACGCCGGGGGCATCTGCGACATCAATTACACCCACGTCCGGGGGCGGTAGCGGTTGGCGCGCTCCACCAGATCGATCCTCTCCTCGCCACCCTGGGCGAGCCGGGCCAGTGTGCGGTACGAGCGCTCCAGACCGAAACGGAGGCCTCGCTCGTCCAGGTCACTGCCGAGCAGTACGGTCCGCGCTCCGGTAGTCGGTGGCGCGGAACCCTGGCTACCGGAGAGTACCCAGTCCAGGGCACAGCCAAGGACCTCTGTGGACAACTGCTCGCGGCGGACCGCGTCGAGACCGTATCCGTCCAGGGCCTCGATCTGTCCCGCCGCCGCGGTGAGGTCGTCGAGGAACGGCGCGTCGAGCGCCTCGTTCGCACGATGGCGCAGCCGCGCCCGTACGGCGGCGACGCGGGCCGCCGTGTAGTGGATCGACGCCTCCGGCACCGACTCCAGGGTCCGTACGGCACCCCGGCGGTCGCCCGCCGCGAGCTGTACGCGGGCCAGGCCGAACGCGGCGCTCACATAGCTCGGGTCGGTCGTCCACACGAGGCGGTAGTACTCGGCGGCGTTGTCCAGCTGGCCGAGGACCTCCGCGCACAGGCCGAGGGCCAGCTTGGGGGCGGGCTCGCCGGGGAACGCGTCGTAGATCGCGTCGAAGGACAGCGCCGCGACCTCGTGGTCGCCGGTCGCGAGCGCCGCGACGCCCCGGTACCAGACCACCCGCCAGTCGTCGGGATGGTCCGCCTCCAGGGCCTGGAGTGTCCTGGTGCCGCTGTCGAGTTCGCCCATCTCCAGGCGGGCCCGCAGCTCGCGCAGCCGCAGCTCCAGGGAGCCGGTGGGCGCCGCGTGCAGCGCGGTGATCAGCTCCGAGGGCGCGGACGCCATCAGGCCCGCGAGGAAACCGGCGTTCGGGTCGCCGGGGTCGACCCGGGGAACCGGCAGCGCGAGTGCGCTGGCCGCGCTCTGGACGGGCTTGACCAGGGCGGTCGGCGGCGGTGCGAGCGCACCGGCCGCGCTGTGGGGCAGGGTGGCACCGGCGGCTGCGCCGCCAGCCTGCCCCGCGCCTTGGGCGCCGAGAGCGTTGACGGCTCCGGCGCCCACCAGCGCGGCGCCTCCGCCGCCGAGAGCAGTGGCGGCTCCGCCGCCGGACAGCGCGGCACCTCCGGTGCCTGAAGAAACGGCCGCACCGCCGTTGCCCGCGACCGGCGCCCGGCCTCCGTTGGCCCCGACAAGCCCCCGGCGCCGCCGTCCCACCGGCACCGCCCGTACCCCGAGCCGCGACACGTCGCCGTCAAGGCGTCCGAACAACTCCGTGTCCGTGACCTTGAGTTCGGGCCCGAAGAGCGTGGACAGCGAGGGGCGGGGCCGACCCGTCTGCAGCGCCACGACCTCGCGCAGCACGCCCGTCAGCTGCTCGGCCATCTCCTGCGCGGAGGCGAAGCGGCGGGCCGGGTCGGGGTCGGTGGCGCGCACGAGGAGCCGGTAGAACGACTCGTACTGGCGGAAGACCTCGATGTTGTCGGGGTCGGGCAGGGAGTCCACGAACACGTTCGTGTAGCCCTGGAAGTCGAAGGTCAGCACGGCGAGCGTACGGGCGACGGTGTAGAGGTCGGAGGCGACCGACGGGCCGACCTCGGCGACCTCCGGCGCCTGGTAGCCGACCGTGCCGTAGATGGCCGACTCGTCGTCGTCCATCCTGCGCACCGCACCCATGTCGATCAGCTTGAGCTGGTCCTCGGTCTGGATCGCGTTGTCGACCTTGAAGTCGCAGTACAGCAGGTTGCGGCTGTGCAGATGCCCGAGCGCCTCGAGCGCCTCGATGCCGTACGCGCACGCCTGCTCCACCGGCAGCGGATCCCGCTTCCCGGTCGGCGCCCGACGCTCGTTGGCGATCTCCTTCAGCGACTTGCCGCCGACGTACTCCATGACGATGTAGCCGTCGAGGGAGCCCGTGCGCTGGTCGAGGTGCTCGACGAAGTTGTAGATGCGCACGATGTTGGAGTGCTCGATCTCGGCCAGGAAGCGGCGCTCGGATATCGCGGCCGCCATCGCGTCCTGGTCGCCCGTGTCGAGCAGGCCCTTGAGCACCACCCAGCGGTCGGACACCGCGCGGTCCACGGCGAGGTAGACCCAGCCGAGCCCGCCGTGCGCGAGGCAGCCCACGACCTCGTACTGGCCGTGCACGACATCGCCCGCGCGCAGCTTCGGCATGAACGAGTACGGGTGGCCGCACTTGGTGCAGAAACCCTCGGTACGCCCCGGCCGGTCGCCCCGCGCGCGCCCCACCGGCGCCCCGCAGTCGGAGCGCGAGCAGAACCGCTTGCGCTCGGGCACCTCCGGGTTCTCCTGGACCATCTCGCGCGGATCGGGGCGCGGCACGTCCGGGACGGCGACCAGGCCGACGCCCAGCCGGCCGCGGCCGGAGGACCCGGCCGTCTTGCCCGAGCTGCGCACCGACACCGAACGGCTCGACCGCCCCGACACCGAGCGCGACAGACGCCCCGACACCGAGCGCCGGGACTGCGAGGAGCGGGACGAGCGCGAGGACGACCGGGAACTGGAGCGCGAACTGGCGCTGCCGGAGCCGCGCGAGCCCTTGCCGCCCGCCGTGATCCCGGTCGGCGGGGAGCCGACCATGCCGCTAGGGGAGACGACCGGCGCCAGACCGCAGGTGTCGCAGTACAGCTCGCCGCCGCCCACGTCCTCGTACGACCCCGGGCAGCCGGGGCGCTGGCACTGATTCCGTTCGCTCGCGTTCTGTTCGCTCACGTTCTGCTCACTCACCCTGCATCCCCCTTATCGCTCACGCGAGGGCCCCCTCCGGTCCTGTGGTCCGCCTTGGCCGGGGACCTTGGGCACCAGCAAGTCGGCGGCCGCGTGCTGGTAGCGCAGCACCGCCTGTTCCGCCACGCGCAGATCGCAGGGCGCGCTCCACAGCATGCGGCGCGCCGCGTCGTAGCGCTCCACGAGCAGCGGGTCCTCGGCGAGGCCGTGCCGGGCGACCTTCGCCTTGTACGCGTCGAGGCGGCCGCGCAGCTCCGCGCGGACCGCCAGTGGAGCAGTGACGGCCGTCAACGACTCGCGCGCTCTGAGCAGTTCGTCCTCGGCCTTCTCCTCCAGTGCCTCGAGGAGCGGCGAGAGGCGGTGCCACTGGGCGTGTCTGCGGTATTCGGCGGCCGTCGCCAGCTGCTCCTGCAGCGCGGTCGGCGGGCCGCTGACCGCGGGCACCTCGGAGGCGGCGATCTTCGCCAGCACCTCACCGCGCGCGGAGCGCGCCTCGGCCAGCGTGCGGTCCGCGCGCGAGAGCACGTCCCGCAGCTTCACCAGCCGCGCCTCCGCGTCCTGCCGCACACTCAGCACCGCGTCGATCTCGCGGCGCACATCGTCGAGCGCGCGCGCCTCCCGGTCGTAGCGCGTGGTGTCCGGCCGGCCGCCGCCCGGCGCCGAACTGCCCTGCGCGGGCACCCAGAAGGCCAGCGGGTCGGACACCACCTGCTCACGCAGGGTTGTCAGCGTGCGCGTGATCCGCTCCAGGTCGTCGCCCGCCGGGTGCTCCCCGGGGCGTACGCCCACGGAGTGCGCGAGCTGGCGGGTGCGCTGCAACTCCGCGGCCAGCAGATCGATCCGGGCGGGCAGCGCCGACCACACGGCGTCGGCCGCCACGACCATGTCGAGGGACTGCGCGTACAACTCGTTCATGCGCTCGACGAGTTCGGCGAGGGTGAAGCGTTCGCTGAGCTTTCCCGTGCCGGCCATGGTGGGCGCGGAGGCCGTGGCGGCGGCGCTGCCGGCCACCGTGACGCTCTCGCCGCGCAGCAGCTCCGTCAGCTCCACCAGGTCGTCGCGGTTCGGCCAGCGTCTGCGGGAGCGCACGTCACGCGCGGAGCGCAGCGCGTCCGCGTACGCGTCGAAGTACGTCCACAGCAGTGAGATCGACGCCTCGGCCGCCGTCCAGCGCTCCTGGGTCGTACCAGTGAGCTGGGCGCCTTCGAGGAGTCTGCGGCCCGCGTGGTCCTGGAGGGCGAGGAGCGAGGTCTCGATGGCCTCGTGCTCCGCGCCGAGCCGCGCCAGCGCACGGTCCACCTCGTCCCGGTCCATTACCGGCCCGGAGGGTCCCGCGGCGCCCATCGATCACCTCTCGCTCTCAGTCGTTCCCTGCGCGCGTACCCCCCGCGCCCGGGCAACTCTCCAGTCGTATCAGGTTGGCTGCTGGTATTCGGCTTCTGGTATCCGGCTTCTGTGTTCGGCTTCCGCTGTTCGGGCTTCGGGCTTCGGCTACTGGTAGGTGACCGCGGGCGGTCCCGACGATGCGCCGAGGCTCGCCTTGAGCCATGCGTCGTACGACTTCTGCCAGCCGTCCTTGCGGTAGTCCACCAGGACCTGGTTGACCCGGCGTACCAGATCGTCGGCGCCCTTCTTCATCGCCACGCCGTAGTACTCCTCCGTGAACGGCTCGCCCTTGAGCTCGACCGTCGGGTCCTGCGCGGCCTGGCTCGCGGCGAGCGCGCCGTCGGTCACCACGGCGTCGACCTCGCCGAGCTGGAGCCGTACGAGGCAGTCGAGTTGGTTGGGCACGGTGGTCTTGATGTCGGCGGAGGCGACGAGCTTGCCGGCCTTCTTGTCCGCGTCCAGTTTCTCCCAGGCCGTGGAGCCCGTCGCCGAGCAGATCTTCTTGTTCGCGAGCGAGTCGTCGTACCCCGTGATGTCCGACGTCTTCGGGGCCAGGACCTGCTGGCCGGTCTCGAAGTACGGCGAGGAGAAGGCCACTTCCTCGAGCCGCTTGCAGGTGATCGTCATCGTGCGGACGACCATGTCGACGTCGCCGCGCTGGATCGCCGGGACGCGCTGGTTGGTCGGGATGGCGTGGAAGCGGATCGCGTTCGGGTCGCCGAGGATCTTGTCCGCGATCTCGTGCGCGAGATCGATGTCGAAGCCCTCCAGCTCGACCTTCTCCGAGGAGCTGTTCGGGTCGCGGTAGCCCCAGCGGAAGCTGTTCTGGTCGACGCCGACGGACAGGTAGCCGCGCTTCTGGATGGCCTGGACCGTCGCGCCGTTCTGGTCGCCTGACGGGGCCAGGCTCTGGTTCTGCGGGGCGGGGCACTCCTCGGCCTTGGTCTGCACGCCCTTGGCCATGCCCTGGCCGCCGGTGCCCGTGCTGCCGTCCCCGCGGGACTGGGCCAGCGGCAGCACCAGCGCGAAGACCGCCGTCAGGGCGCAGACGACCGCCATCGCGCCCACGCCGCCCCAGCCCTTCAGCGCGGTCCGCACACGTCGTGCGTTCATCGTCATGCCCCCTCTCACCGGTACTCCGACAGTCGGCGCCCGACGCCGAGCACCGCACCCGAGGCGCCCAGGACCGCGAGCACCGCGGCGCCCACCGGAAGGCCGGTCATCGCGCCCTTGCCGTCCTCGGCCGCCAGCTCGAACTCGTCCTGCTCGTGGGTGAGCGCCTTCTCCAGATCGGTGTCCACGTTGTCGAAGCACTCGGCCGTCGGCTTCTTGTCATTGGAGCCGATCACCTTGTCGAGCGCACCCTGGTAGTTGCCCGAGTCGTCCTCGGCGCGGGCTTCCTTGTGCCGGTCCTGCCAGACCTCCATGTTGGCCGTCGCGCCCTTCACCGGGCTCTCCCCGGCGCCGTCGTCGGCGAGAGCCTGGGCGGCGGCCAGCTTCGTGGAGAGGCCCTTCATCTGCGTCTTGTACGCGTCGTCGTACACGTCCACGGTCTTGCCGTCGACCACCTTGGTCTCGGCGCCCCGGCTGACCAGCGTCAGGGTCTCGTTGCCGCGGGCCTTGAGGGAGGCGATACGGGCGTCGTTCAGCACGTTCAGCGACCGTACCCCGTGGTCGTACGAGTCGTTCAGTCCCGCCCGGGCGACGCTGTGGCCGACGACCAGCCACAGGAGCACCACCGTGGAGGCGGCGGTGGCGGCGACCAGGCCGTGGTTCAACACGCGGTTCGTCCGCCGGTAGTTGCGCCGCTGGGCCCAGACGAGCCCGCCGATCGCGACGACGCCGACACCGATCGCGATCCACGGGTAGGGCGTCGCGGCGTCGTAGTCGGAGCGCAGCCGCTGGTTCTCCATCTTGTAGAGATCCTCGGCGTCCTTGAGCATCACCTGCATCTTCGCGTTGGCGTAGCGCAGATAGGCGCCGCCGAGCGGGTAGCCCTGACGGTTGTTGGACCGGGCGCGCTCGACCAGGCCCTTGTACTCGGGCAGCCGCGTGTTCAGCCGGGTGATGGTCTCCGCCGACCTGGAGCCCGGCTCGGAGTTGGCCGCCGCGTTGACCAGCCTGTCCGCGGCCGTGCTGATTCCGTCCTCGTACCTCTTGCGGGACTCGGCCGTCTCCTGGCCGCCCGCGAGGAAGCCGCTGGAGGCCGCGGTGTTGGCGTCGGCGAGCGAGCGGTAGATGAGCGCGGCGTCGGCGCTCAGCGGCTGACTGCTGCTCAGCACGTCGTCGGCGGCGGCCGAGCGGTCGTTCATCTGCCAGGCCGTCACCGCGCCGAACGCGACGACGAGGACGGCCAGGACGGCGCCGATGATGCGCAGCCGCCCCGGCTCGGTCGTCGCCGCGGTGCGCAGCTGGTCGACGCCCTCCGCCCAGGCCGTACGGCGCGGGGGCGCGGCGTCGGGCCCGGCCGGCCTGACCTGCGCGGCGGGCGGCGCCGGCTGCGGCACGGCCGGCGGCCCGGGCTGCGGCGGCACGGCGGGCATCGTGGGCGGTCCTGCGCCCGGTGGTGCCGAGCCGCCGTTCGGCGTGTATGTCACTTGACCTCCCCCATGGTCATCCGTCCGTCACGTGCGCCCGTGCGTCAGGACGCACGGGAAGACGTGCACGGCCGCAAGTATCGCCGCCGGGACCGACATCCGCACAGGCCTTGACTGGATCTTGTTCGTATCGCAGTGCAATTCGTACCGCAGCGCAATCATGGATTTCGTACCGCGGCGCAATCATGAATACGCCATCCAGATCCCTACGGTTCCCTGTGCCCGCCCTCGTAATGTGCCCGCACGCGCGCGTGCACCTCGTCGGGCGCCCCCACGTGGTCGAGGCCGAGCAGCGCGGACCCCAGGACGGGGCTCGCGGTGACCACCTGGGGTACGGCCTTGGGGGCGCGCTCGGCCAGCAGTTCCCGCACGCGGTCGTCGAGTTGGGGGTGCCGGGCCGCCAGGATGCTGCCGCCGAGCAGCACCGGGGTCTCCTCGTCCAGCAGGTCGAGGCGGGACAGGGCGACGGCCGCCATGGTCACCACCTCGTCCGCCATCCGCTCGACGAGCGCGCGGGCCACCGGATCGCCGTTCGCCGCCGTGGCGAACAGGAGCGGCGTCAGCTCGTGGCGCCGTTCGTACGCGATGTGCTTCAGGTGCACGGCCTCGATGAGTGCGTACATGGAGTCGAGGCCGAAGTGGCCGGGCAGGACGCGGGCCAGCGCGGTCGGGCCGCCGCGGCCGTCCGCGGCGCGCGCCGCGTGCCAGATGGCCTCCTCGGCGAGTCCACCGCCGCCGCCCCAGTCACCGGAGAGGCGGCCGATCGCGGGGAAGCGGGCGATGCGCCCGTCGGGCCGCATACCGACGCAGTTGATGCCCGCGCCGCACACCACGGCCACCCCGCGCGGTTCGGCGACCCCGGCCCGCAGGATCGCGAAGGTGTCGTTGCGCACCTCCACACTCGTGCCCCACGCGCGCGCGTGCAGGGCGGCGGCCAACTGTTCCTCCTCGACGGGGAGATCGGCATTGGCGAGGCACGCCGAGACATGGGCCACCGAGCTGACGCCCGCCTCGGCGAAGGCCTGGTCGACAGCTCCGGCCAGCATGTCCACGGCCTGCCGCACCCCGACCACGGGCGGCCGGAACCCGCCCGCGCGCGCCTCGGCGAGCACCCGGCCGTCCCGGGCGACGACGGCGACGTCGGTCTTGCTGTTCCCGGCATCGACGGCGAGAACACCTGCGGTCATGCCCACGCGAGGTGCTCCCGGTTGTGCGCGATCAACTGGTCGGTGAGGGTGTCGGCGTACGCGTACTGGCCCACCAGGGGATGCGCGAGCAGCGCCCGGAACACCCGGTCGCGGCCACCGTGCAGCGCGGCCTGAAGCGCCAGTTCCTCGTACGCGGTGACGTTCGCCATCAGACCCGCGTACAGCGGATCCACCGACGGCACCGGCAGCGGAAGGGGCCCTGACCTCCCGACGGCCGACTGCACTTCGATGACGGCGTCGTCGGGCAGGAAGGGCAGCGTGCCCTTGTTGTAGGTGTTGACGACCTGGTACGGGCTTCCTCCTCCGCCGAGCAGCGAGGCCGCGAGGTCGACGGCCGCTTCCGAGTAGTACGCCCCGCCCCGCTCGGCGAGCAGCGCCGGCTTCTCGGCGAGCTCCGGGTCGCCGTACATCGTCAGCAACTGCCGTTCCATCTCCGCGACTTCGGCGGCCCGCGAGGGCTTCGTCCGCTGCTCTCGTACGACTTCGTCGTGCGCGTAGAAGTAGCGCAGGTAGTAGGAGGGCACGACGCCGAGCCGGTCGAGGACGTCGCGGGGCAGGCGGATGTCGGCGGCGACGGCGTCGCCGTGCTCGGCCAGCAGCTTGGGCAGGACGTTCTCGCCCTCGGGGCCGCCGAGCCGCACACCCGTCTCCCAGGTGAGGTGGTTGAGCCCGACATGATCGAGATGGATGTCGACGGGCGCGACCCCGAGCAGACCGGCGAACTTCCGCTGGAATCCGATCGCCACATTGCACAGTCCGACCGCTTTGTGACCGGCCTGGAGCAGGGCGCGGGTCACGATGCCCACCGGGTTGGTGAAGTCGACGATCCAGGCGCCCGGATTCGTCCGCCGGACGCGCTCCGCGATGTCCAGCACCACCGGCACCGTACGCAGCGCCTTGGCGAGACCGCCCGCGCCGGTCGTCTCCTGGCCGACGCAGCCGCACTCCAGGGGCCACGTCTCGTCCTGCTGACGGGCGGCCTGCCCGCCGACCCGGAGCTGGAGCAGGACGGCGTCGGCGCCGTCGATGCCCGCGTCCAGGTCGGAGGTCGTGACGATCCGTCCGCCGTGCCCCTGCTTGGCGAAGATGCGCCGGGCCAGCCCGCCGACCAGCTCGAGCCGTTCGGCCGCCGGGTCGACGAGCATCAGCTCCTCGACCGGCAGGGTGTCCCGCAACCGGGCGAAGCCGTCGATGAGTTCGGGGGTGTAGGTGGAACCCCCGCCCACTACTGCCAGTTTCATGGTCGGATCAGCCCTTCACTCCGGTCAGCGTGACACCCTCGATGAACGCCTTCTGCGCGAAGAAGAACACGAGGATCACGGGGGCCATGACGAGCAGGGTCGCGGCCATGGTCAGATTCCAGTTCGTATGGTGGTTGTCCTTGAACGACTCGAGGCCGTAACTGAGCGTCCAGGCCGCCGGATTGTCGCTCGCGTAGATCTGCGGGCCGAAGTAGTCGTTCCAGCAGTAGAAGAACTGGAACAACGCGACGGCGGCGATGCCCGGCTTGGCCAGCGGTATCACGATGCGCAGCAGGGTGCGCAGCTCGCCGCAGCCGTCGACCTTCGCCGCGTCCAGGTACTCGTCGGGGATGGTCAGCAGGAACTGGCGCAGCAGGAAGATGCTGAACGCGTCGCCGAAGGCCATCGGGATGATCAGCGGCCACAGCGAGCCGGTCATGTGCATCTGCTTGGCCCAGAACAGGTACATCGGCACGATGATCACCTGCGGCGGCAGCATCATCGCGGAGATCACGAGCATCATCGCGAGCCGGCGCCCGCGGAAGCGGAACTTGGCCAGGGCGTAGGCCACCGGGACGCTCGACACGACGGTGAAGAGGGTGCCGAGACCCGCGTACATCAGGGTGTTGCGCCACCAGGTGAGGAACCCGGGGGCGTTCCAGACGTTCGCGTAGTTGTCCCAGTTCCAGGACCTCGGCCACAGGGCGCTGGTCAGCGCCTGCCGATCGTCCATCAGGGACGTGAGCAGGATGAACACGAACGGCATGACGAAGAACAGCGCGGCGGCGATGCCCAGGCAGTGCACGGCGATCCAGTGCAGCAGTGCCTTGCGGCGGGCGGTACGGGCCGCCGGGCTCCGGTCGGCCGTGCCGAGCGGGCCGCGTGCGGGTGCGGACGGGGGACGTGCGGTGACGGTGTCGGTCATACGGGATCAGTCCTCCACCGTGATCAGGCCGCCGCGGCGGCGCATCAGCAGCGCGGTGAACGCCATGGACAGAGCGAAGAGAACGAGCGCGACCACACAGGCGGAGCCGGTGTCGAAGCGCTGGAAGCCCAGGCTGTAGATGAGCTGGGGGAGGGTCAGCGTGGACTTCCCCGGATAGCCGGGCTCGTAGATCTGGCCGGCCCCGGCGCCGATGACACCGCTGGCCGTCTTACCGGCGATGAGGGGCTGTGTGTAGTACTGCATGGTCTGGATCACGCCGGTGACCACGGCGAACAGCACGATGGGCTGGATGTTCGGCAGGGTGACGAAGCGGAACTGCTTCCAGGCGCCCGCGCCGTCCAGTTCGGCCGCCTCGTACTGCTCCTTGGGCACGTCGAGCAGTGCCGCCATGAAGATGACCATGAGGTCGCCGATGCCCCACAGCGCGAGCAGGGTCAGCGCCGGCTTGGACCAGGTCGGGTCGTTGAACCAGCCCGGCGTCGGCAGCCCCAGGTCGCCGAGCACCTGGTTGACCGGGCCGGTGCCGGGATTGAGCAGAAAGGCGAAGGCGAGGGTCGCCGCCACGGGCGGGGCGAGATACGGCAGATAGAAGAAGGTACGGAACACGCCCGCACCCGTCTTGATCTTCGTGATCAGCAGCCCGACGCCGAGCCCGAAGACGACCCGGGCCGCCACCATGAACACCACGAGCCACAGGGTGTTGCGCATCGCGGCCCAGAAGAACGGATAGTCCGTGAAGACGTACGTCCAGTTGGTCAGCCCGTTGAAGGTGGGCGGCTTGAAGCCGTCGTACTTCATGAAGGAGAAGTAGACGGTCGACAGCAGCGGATAGACGAAGAAGACGCTGAAACCGATGAGCCAGGGGGAGAGGAACGCCAGCGTACGCAGCCCCTCCCGGCGGCGCTTCGAGCGAAGCGCCGCCGAGTGGCCGTGCAGGATCGTCATGGGGCTACTTCGCCTTGGCGATGTCGGTGTCGATCTGCCCGGCCACCTTCGCAAGCCCGGCGTCCAGGTCCTTCACCTTGCCGGACTCGTAGTCGTACGCGAGGTTCTGGAGCGTCTCCTGGTAGGCGCTGCCGTTGACCGCGGCGGGCGCCGTGCTGCTGTTCGGGTTCTCGGCGATCTTCACGAAGGCCTGCATCGTCGCGTCGTTCTCCAGCTTCGGGGACTTCAGCGCCTCGAAGGTGGAGGGGACGTTGTTGATGGCGTTGGCGAAGGAGACGACCGCGTCGGTGTCGGTGGTCATGTACTTCGTCAGCTCCCAGGCGGCGTTCTGCTTGCTGCTGGTGGAGGCGACGCCGATGATCGTGCCGGTCAGGAAGCCCTTGCCGTACGTGTCCGCCTGGTCGTCGGGGACCGGGAACGGCGCGACCCCCACCTCGAAGTCCACGCCCGCGTCCTTCATCATCCCGCCGCGCCACTCACCGTCGATGTTCATGGCGATCTGCCCGGTGTGCAGCGGGTTCTGGGCCGACCACTCGTCACCGAAGGTGGAGCGGTACTTCTCCAGCTTCTTGAAGCCGCCGAGCGACTTGACCATGTCCTGCTGCCAGGTCAGCAGCTCCTTGAAGGCCGGGTCCTTGGCGACGTTCGACTTGCCGTCGGCGGTGAAGTACTCGGGGCTCCACTGCGCAGCGAGGTGCGGCACGGTGACCTCGTAGCCGTGGAAGTTCGGCATGAAGCCCAGCTGCGAGTAGCTGTCGCCCTTCGTCTTGGTCAGCTTGATCGCGGCGGCCTTGAACTCGGAGAGCGTCTTGGGCGGCGACGTGATGCCGGCCTTCTCGAACGCCGTCTTGTTGTAGTAGAGGCCGTACGCGTCGCCGAGCAGCGGCAGCGCGCAGCGCGTCCCCTCGAACTGGGTGTAGTCCAGCATGGGCTTCGGGAAGGTCTTCGCGGTGTCGATCTTCGACTTCTTCAGGAAGGGATCGAGGTCGGCGAAGACGCCGGACGAACAGAACTTGCCGACGTTGCTCGTCTCCGGCGAGGCCACCACGTCCGGTGCGTTCGAACCGCCCGCGCGCAGCGCCTGGTTCACCTTGTCCGCGTCGACGTTGCCGACGATCTTGACGTTGATGTTGGGATGCGCCTTCTCGAAGGCCGCGACGTTCGCCTCGATCGCCTTGACCTCGCTGGGCGCGCTCCAGGGGTGCCAGAAGGTGATGGTGGACGGCTTGCTGGCGTCGTCGGTCGCGCCGGACGTGCTGGAACCGGTGCAGGCCGTGGCGGTCAGGGCGAGCGCGGTGACCGCGACGGCGAGGCGTACGGGACTGATTCTGGGCATGACGGAACTCCTCGGGGCGTGCCGGGGGAAGGGGACGGGGTGATGACAGGGTGATGACGGG
>NZ_JAAKZY010000235.1 GCF_011045015.1 Streptomyces scabichelini
ACGCTGGGTATAAGGGACAGCCTCCCCCCACGCGAAGCCCTCCGCCTCCGGATCCGCTGGGTGCAGGAACTCCAGGTGCGGCTGGTGCGCGAGGCGGCACGCCGACTCGCCGTACGAGGCGGTCTGGACGAACCCTCGAAGGTCGGGCTCCTGCGCTGGCCCGAGCTCATCGAGGCGCTCGAAGGCGGCCCGCTGCCCGGAGATCTCAAGGAGCGCCTGCCGCGGGCCGCTTCGGCGCCGCTGCCGGACGCCTTCCGGCTCGCGGAGGGCGGTGTGGTCGTGGCCGAGCGGACCGCACGCGAGGGCGAGGGACAGGGCGTGTCCGGCGGACGGGCGACCGGGACGGCCTGGGACGGCACCGGGCCCCGACCGCCGGACGCCGTACTCGTCGTGCGCACGCTCGACCCCGCGCTCGCTCCACTCCTGCCCGGACTTGCCGGACTCGTCGCCCAGACCGGCAGCCCACTGTCCCATCTGGCCGTGCTGGCCCGGGAGTTCGGCCTGCCGACGGTCGTCGGCGCCACGGACGCGGTACGCCGTTTCCCGCCGGGCTCACGCCTCACGGTCGACGGCACCACCGGCGACGTACAACCGCACGCGGTGGAGCCGCACCTGAACGAACCCCAGGGAGACCTCCGATGAGGCGCATCGCCTACTTCTTCGGAGGGGCGGCCGCCGCCGGAGCGGGCACGTACGTCGTCGTCTACCTGTACCGGTGGCAGTGGCAACGGGCCATCCTGTGCGGGGTGTTGCTGCTCGTCATCGAGGTGATGCTCCTCGGGATCGTGCTGCTCGGGCGGCTCGCGCGGATCGAGGAGCGGATGCGCGAGTCGGACCGCCGCCAGGAGGACGTGCTGGCGCGGCTGCGGGAGACACAGCGACAGCCGGCGGACGACCGGTTCCGCTGGCTGGACGACCCCACGAGCCGTACATACGTCTTCGTGCCCGTCCTCATGGTGACCGGAGTGCTGCTCTCCGGGCTCGCCTGGCTGGTGCAGCGGATCGCGTCGGTGACGGCCCGGCCCACAGCCGAACGCCGCCTCGCCGGACGCCTTGCCGTACTGGCCGCGCCCGATCCGGCGCACTCCTCCGACCTGGAGGACCTGCCGCCGACCGGCGCCCCGAGGGAGCGAGGCCGCACCGCACGCCTGCTCGCCGTCACCGCCATCGGCGCCGCCCTGCTCGGCGCGCTCGTCGTCGGGCTCGCCGACCTCACGCAGACTCGCGAGCCGCACGCGAAAGACGCCGAGGCGACCTCCGTTCTCGTACGCGTCGACATGCGCGGCGTGGACATGACGGCACAGCGGCAGTCGCTCGCCGCGCATCAACTATGGGAACGCTGCCGGGACTCGACGTCCGTGCCGTTGCGCCGGGCCACGCTCGGCGAGTTGGGCGACGGTCTCTTCGCCGGTGTCGTGCAGCCCGCGCTCACCGACCACGACCGTATGCGGCTGCGCGGCTGCCTGGAGGACACGGGCCTGGACCGCACGCACCTCACAGTGGTCGGCATCGGCGACGCGGACGAGAACGGCGGGGACGAGAACGGCGGGGACGACGACTGAATCAACCCCTGCTGTTCTCATTCGTTAACAACTGAACCAGAAGACTCACGGACAACTCACGCCCCGACACCCGGGGTTACGATGCCAGCGCGTCCCCCGTCCCCGAGTCCCCCGGTCGTCCATGGCTGCCATCGCCCCGCCCTCGCCCGAACTCGAGCTGCCCACCGGCCGGTCGGACCCCGGCCGCTCCCGCAGGCCCCTGCGCAGAATCCTCCTCCGCACCCTTGCCGCGCTCGGCCTCGGCTACTTCATCCTCTGGGCGACCGGCGCGCTGGGCATCCTCGCGGTCTCGTACTGGACCGGGGAACAGACCCCGCCGCCCGAGGGAACCCAAGCGGTCCGGGGCATCCACCACTTCCAGCCCGTGAGCGCCGACGGGGAGTTGTGGCGCGGCGCCGCCCCCTCCCCCGCGGGCTACCAGGCGTTGGCGCGCCTCGGCTTCACCACCGTCGTCGACCTGCGCGCCGAGGACCTGAGCGCCTCCCAGCTCGCCGGGCCGCACAAGGCCGGGCTCGACGTCGTACGTCTGCCCGTCCGCGACGGACAGACCCCGACGCCGAGCCAGGTGCGACGTTTCCTGGACGTCGTCGGCTCGGCGCCGGGGCCGGTGTTCGTGCATTGCGGCGCGGGAGTGGGCCGTACGGGGACGATGGCGGCCGCGTATCTCGTACAAGTGGAGAAGCAGACGCCGACGACGGCGGCCCGCCGCAATCTCGCGGTCGGACCACCGTCGATCGAGCAGATCTACTACGCGCTGAACCTCGACCGGGACCGTGCGGAGCAGCCGCCGTTTCCGGTGGTCGCGCTCAGCCGCCTGGTGGACGCCCCACGCCGCATGTGGTCGTGGCTGTAGTGATCAACTGAAATGCCAAGGTAGAGAAGCACGTTAATAGCGAACATAAGGGACAACGAATAAGGGGCAACGGATACGGGGCGCCCTACAAGAGCCTCAAGACAGCAGGAAGTCCGCCTCCCCCGCCTTGGCACCCTGGATGAACGCGGTCATCTCGCCGGGGGTGTAGATGAGAGCGGGTCCGTCCGGATCCGCCGACTGACGGACCGCGATACGGCCGTCGGCGAGCTTCATCGCTTCCAGGCAGTTGCCACCGTTGCCGCCGCTCCAGGGCTTGTGCCAGCCTTCGCTGCCCAACTCCCGTGCGGGCATGCCGTTGTAGATCCGCCCGTTGTGTACCCGGGACTTGATGCGATTCATTCACAGCTCCTTGCGAAGATCCAGGAGGATCTCGTTCGTGCGATGTGCTGTGGCGGCCTGCGCCGCCATGCGGTCCATGACCTCGAGGTGAGTGGCCACCTCGGCACGCGCGTCCAGGTAGACGGCGCCGGTCAGGTACTCGCTGTAGACCATGTCCGGCAGTTCGGGCATGGCAAATCGGAAGAGCACGAAGGGTCCGTACGTACCCGCGTGCGGCCCCGAGGAGAACGGGGCGATCTGCAGCGTCACGTTGGGCAGCTTCGTGATCTCGAGCAGCTTGTCGATCTGGGCGCGCATCACCTCGGGGCCGCCGACGGGCCGGCGCACGGCCGTCTCGTCCATCACGGCCCAGAGCCGTGGCGCGCCCTCACGCGTCAGCAGCTCCTGGCGTTGCATGCGCAGCGCCACATGACGCTCGATGTCCTCGGGTCTCGTCTGGCCGATGGCGCCGGATTCCATGACGCCACGGGCGTACTCCTCGGTCTGCATCAGTCCGGGCACGAAGTGGGGTTCGTACGAGCGGATGAGGACGGCCGCGCCCTCCAGGCTCACGTACATCGAGAACCAGCCCGGCAGGATGTCGTGGAACCGCTGCCACCAGCCGGGCTGGTTGGCCTCCTCCGCGAGCTCGACGAAGGCGTCCGCCTCCTCGTCGGAGACGCCGTACGCCTTCAACAGGAGCTGGAGGTACGGGATCTTGAGGGCGACCTCGGCCATCTCCATGCGGCGGACGGTGGCGGCCGTGACGCGCAGGATGCGCGCGGCCTCCTCGCGCTTGAGCCCCGCGCGTTCCCGCAGGTCCAGCAGGCGTCGTCCGAGGACGACCTGCCCGACCGTCGGCGCGGACCGCGGCTCACTCACGTCCACCTCCACATAGTCCTGACAGCCCGGGCGGCGCCCGGTGAGTACCCGGCGGGTACCCAACAGACGCCGCGTCACGTGCTGTTGCGTTGCAGTGTGCCATGGTCCCTCGATGCAGGAACACTGCACTCTGCAATTTTCAGAGTGGCTCTTGCCAAGTGTTCACGGCGGGGAGATAGTGGCAAGCGTGACTCCGCCCTCCTCGTTAAGAGCAGATGCCATCGAGAACCGGTTCGGTCTCGGGGCCGCCGGGGCGTGCCCCGATGTGGCTGCCGAGCGCCGGTTTCGTTTCGAGCTGGCCGCACACCCGGGTTCTGCAGCGCAGGCCCGGCGCCTCACGCGCGCCCGGCTTTCGGGATGGGCCGTCTGCGAGGACATCTGCGACACGGCGGAGCTGGTCGTCTCCGAGCTGGTCACCAACGCGGTCGTGCACACGGCGAGCCGCCAGGTGGTGTGCGAGCTGCACGACGGCGACGACCGGGTGCGCATAGCCGTACGTGACGAGGGGTGCGCGACGGGTGAGCCCCGTCCTTCACCACAGCGCCCCGAGGAGGAGCACGGGAGGGGATTGCTTCTCGTCGCTGCGGTGTGCACGGCCTGGGGCGCCCAGGAAACCGGTCCCGGACTGCTGGTCTGGGCGGATCTGCCGCGCTCGGCGAACAACGGCGCCGAGCCGCGGTCGGACCTGGGCTGGAGTGCGAGGAGCCGGCCGGCCCCAGCCGGCTCCTCGCGGACGGGGGCGGACGGTTCCTCCCGGACCGGGGCAGACGGCTTCTCGACCGGAAACGACTGGTTCTGAAACGTTTCGATAACTTGAGAACGGACGGGGCTGAATGGGTGTGAGGGCTACGTCGGCCGGAGTGCCTCGGGTGCTGAACCTGGACACGCTGGTCCGTCTGCGGCACGAGCTGCGCACGTCCGGCGCCGTGCCGCCGCGGCGGCTCGCCGTGCCGGAGGGCATGCGGGCGCCGCTCGGCTGCGACGCGGTGGCGGTGCCGGCGAGATTCGGCCCTCTGCTGATGCCCCGGCTGCCGCGTGTCGGCTGTGTGTACGCCGACGGGGCGCGGTGGTGGTGGCTCGTGCCCTCCGACTCCGATGTCTCACTGGAGTGGCCTTCACCCGCGCACTACGCGACGGGGGCGGTTGTGCCCGGCACGCCCGACACCCTGCCCGACCTCATCCACAAACCGGACAGCACCCTTCCGTATACACCGCCGATTCCGCTTTACCTGGCCGTTTGCCGGGTTACGGGGACTACGCCGGCGTGGTCGCGGTCCGTCAACGCCTGACGCTCCGCGGGTTGGGCGGTTGGGTTCGTTTTCGAGTGCGGGTTCGTTGGGGCTTGTCGCGCAGTTCCCCGCGCCCCTAAAAGGGGCGCGGCGGACGCGGACAGAGCCTCCACCGGCCATTCAGGGGCGCGGGGAACTGCGCGATCAGCCACGACGAACCCGCACTCGCCCCCGAACCCAGCCCACCACCCCCGTAGGCGCCCCGCTCAACCGCCGGAGGCATCCCGTACGACCACCAGGAAGGCGTCCGACGTCAGGTCCATCACGACCTCGGCCTGCTGCCCTTCCAGGCGGCACGCCTGTGCGAACTCCTCCGCCGGCCACGAACCGCGCGGCCCACCGGCCGGAAAGCGCCCAAGCACCGTTCGCCCGTTCACCTAGCACCTCCATGTAGCGCTGCTCCCGTAGAAGCGCTGTTCTCCTAGAGTTAAACGCCAACCATGGGGTAAATGGCTCGCTGAGTAACCGTACTGAGACGTAGCTGACACTCGGTGACCGGCTCGGTGTGAGTGATCTCTCACGTTTCGTGACTTTTCGTATCAGTCCTCGCACTCATCGTGATATCGGATGCACGCGCGCGTGGCGTACGCACGGAGCCAGGCCGGAGCGGATTTCCTTTCGCGGCCGACGCCCGCCTCAGGTGTCGTAATCCTGGATCTTCCTGCCGTGGCTCCGGTCGAGCAGTGACGGCATCCGCTCCTCCAGCTCACCCACGATTCCCGGAACATCGAGCGTCAGCAGCTCGCGGTCGCGCATGAGCACCCGTCCGTCGACGATCGTCGTGCGTACGTCGCTGGAACGGGCGCTGTGTACGAGGGTGGCCGGAAGATCGTGCACGGGCTGGGTGTGCGGGCCGGTCAGGTCGACGAGGATGATGTCGGCCTTCCGCCCCGGCGCGAGGCTGCCGATCTCCTGGCCGAGTCCGACCGCCCGCGTGCTCTGGAGCGTCGCATGGTGCAGTGCTTGACGCGACGTCAGCCAGCGCGGGTCGCCCTCGGTCGACTTCTGCACCAGCGCGGTCAGGGCCATGGCGTCCCACACGTCCAGGGAACTGTTCGAGGCGGCCCCGTCCGTGCCGAGCCCGACGGGGATGCCGAGTTCCCGCAGGGCGCGTACCGGAGTGGTGGTCGGCCAGGCGAACTTGAGGTAGCCGCGCGGCGCACTGGCCACGCCGATCCTCCCCGTGGCGCGGGCGAGGACGGGCAGGTCCCGCTCGACGATGCCCGTGCCGTGGGCGATGAGCAGATCGACGTCGAGGAGCCCCGCGCCCTGAAGGATCTCGATCGGCGTACGGCCGTGCCGGGCCAGGCTGGTGTCGGTCTGGTCGCGGTTCTCGGCGGCGTGGGTATGCACCAACAGGCCGTGCTCGCGAGCCAGTTGGGCGGCCTTGGCGAGGTCGGCGTCGTCGACGGTGTACGGGGCGTGCGGGGCGAGCGAGGTGGTGATGCGGCCGTCGGCTCCGCCTCGCTGCCGTAGCGCGAAGTCCAGTGAACGTTCGCGGCCTTCGGCTCCCTGCGACGAGAAGTAGGCCTCGCCGAGGTTGGCGCGCATTCCGCACTCGGCCACCACGGCGGCGACGGTGTCCATGGAGAAGTAGTGGTCCGCGAAGCAGGTCACACCGCCCCGGATCATCTCGGCGCAGGCGAGCCGCGCGCCCAACTCCACGTCCTTTTCCGTGAGGTTGGACTCGATGGGCCAGATGACGTCGTTGAACCACTCCTCGACGGGCAGGTCCTCGGCGACGCCCCGCAGGGCGACCATCGGCGCGTGCGTATGGCAGTTGACGAGGCCGGGCATCGCGATCTGGCCGCGCGCGTCGATGTGTTCGGCGGCCGGGAGGTCGGGGAGAGCGGCGAGATCCATCGGTTCGGTCGTCACGGCCTCGATGAGCCCGTCCCGTACGACGATGGTGGCGTCCTCGACGAAGTCGATCTGTTCATGATCGTCATGTACGAGGGCGGTGCATCCGGTGATGATGAGATCGGCGGCGGTCTTCCCATCGGTCTTCGCGTCGGGCGATGTCATCACGCCACGGTACGACGGCAGGTGGCGCTTTTGATGGGGCAAACACCGATCAAGCACTCAGAAGGTTCCCCGGCCGATCGCCCTCCGATGTGAGCCCCGCCCGCTCCCGCTGCTCCACGAGTTCGTCGAGCAAGGTGGCGAGGCGTTCGGTGTGCTGGGGCGTGAGCCGTCCCGTGTCGTCGAGGTGGACGGCGCACGCCGTGGTGGTGTCCACGAGGCGTTCGAGGGTGGCCGCGACCTCGTCGGTGCCTTCCGTGTGCCGTGCCAGAGTGGGGAGTTCGGCGGAGGCGCGGTCGATCGCGGCGCGGGCCTCGGCCAGCGTCCGATAGGCCTCGCGGCGCAGTGCCCAGCGCGCCGCCCGGTCGTCGGCCCCGCTCAGCACATGCGTCAGGTACGCGTGCGCCGCATCGGTCGCTCGCCCCAGCCGGGCCCGTACGTTCCCGCCGCGCTGCCCCGGCGCCGGCAGATGCCCGACGAGCAGCACGATGGCGCAGGCCAGCAGCGTCTCGCCGATCCGGCTCCAGGAGGCCTGCGGCTCACCGCCGACCATGACGAGCGAGAGCACCAGGAGTGTGACGACGGCGGTCTGGGCGGCGAAGTGCCGTGTGGCGACGGGGATCAGAGCACCGCTGATGGCCACGAGGGCCACGAGACCTTCCGGCTGGGGCAGCAGGGCCGCGAACCCCGCGAAGAGGACGGCGCCGAAGACGGTGCCCGCCGCCCGGTTCAGTACGCGCGAGACGAG
Organism: Streptomyces scabichelini; assembly: GCF_011045015.1. GTDB lineage: Bacteria > Actinomycetota > Actinomycetes > Streptomycetales > Streptomycetaceae > Streptomyces > Streptomyces scabichelini. Next base: position 7,696 of record NZ_JAAKZY010000235.1, read on the forward strand.
CGGCCCGAGATCGGGCTTCACGAGGAAGACGGCGGTGGCCGGGAGCCAGTACCAGTGCACATGGTGCAACGCCTGCGCGACGGCGGCACTCGCGCCGAACGACAGCGCCACCCGGAGCCCGTACTCGCGGCCGCCGGCGCCGGTGACGGTGCGAAGGACGGCCTTGGCACGGAGGGGACGTATGTGCAGACCGTGGCGCGCGGTCTGCCGGGTGCCGCGGTCGATGGGGCTGGTTTCGGCATCACTGCGGGACCCCCTGGACCCGGGAGAAGCCTTGCTGCCGCCCCGGTCGAAGGCCTCGGCCGCATGCAGCAGCGCGTCATCGAGAGCCCGCAACCCCGGCACGGAACGGGCAGGCGCGGGCAACGGCCCACAAGGCTCCCCCGTCCGTACGGCGACGGCGAGCCGCCGCGGCCCCTCCGCCGCCCGCGCGGGCAAGGCGTCCCCGGCCCAGGCGAGCGCGGTCGCGGCCTCGGCAAGAGGCAGCGCGGCGGCGTACTGCGCCCGCAACCGCCGCTCAGCCGCGGAACTGGCGTACCGCCGCAGCCGCGGTCCCGCGAGCGCGTCCTGAGCATGATCGAGCGCGGCGGTCAGCGCCACGCGCCGACTCCCGGCCTCCTCACCGCCCACGGCGGCAAGCAGCGCGGCAATGGCGTCGTATACAGAGGCGACGGCATCCCGCTCGCCGTCGAATCGAAAGTCGTTGGCCAGGGCACCGGGCGAAGGCAGCACCAGCCGCAGCATGATCAGCCAGACCGCGCCGCCCACGAAGAACAAGGCCCGTTGCCACCCGGCCTCGGGCAAGGGCATCCCGGCTCCGATGGCGGCGGCCACGAGCAGCTGCGTCCCGGCTCCCGAAGCCACCGGCCCCACAGCACTGACGGCCCCGCCCAGCAGCCCGAGCCCGGTCAACGCCAAGGTCAGCAGCACCGCTCCGGCATGCTCCCCGAGATACGTCCCCACGAACAGCCCTCCGGCCCCGGCAAGCGCCGGCACCCCGAGCCGCCTGACCGACGCCCTCCGGCTCCCGGGCCGGTCGTTGATCCCGGCGAGCATGGCTCCGAGGGCGGCCACGACTCCGATGGAGGGGCGGTCGACGAGGACGGTCACGAGCAACAGGGGCCCGGCGGCCAGCGCACCGCGTACGACCGCGCTCCATGGCACCGGTCCCCGCTGAGCACGCAACGCATGGGCGAGCCAGGGCGGTAGAGCAAGGGCGGGGCGGGACACGGGGCTCCTGTCAGGACGAGGGCGGGGGTGTGCCTTCGGGCGACGTCGGCCGGGCGATGTTGTGGTGTCCACGGTAGGTCGCGTCCCTGGAGGAAAGGGAACGCTTGTGTTTCCGCGAGGTGACGGAAGGCGGGTATGCCGCGTTCTTTATGAACGCAATCAAGCTCTGCGGCTGAGGGAACGGGTCCCGGAGTGTGAGTGAACCGGAGTGTGGGTGAGGAGGAGCGGACCCGGGGGCGTAGCCGGCCCCCGAGCCCTGTCCTGCCGCCCATGTCGCACGCCGGCACGCTTGAGAGCCCAGGTCAGTGTGATGTCGCCGCGTCCTGCCTTTGGACCACCGCACATCGAGCTGTGCGGGCCGGACTTGAACCGGCACTTCGACGTCCGGGGCCTGGGCCCAGTCGATCCGGCGATCGGCGGCGAATGCTGAGTCTGGAGCAATAGTCTGAGATTGATCGCGGCCCCTTCACCGGAACCGCGCAGTCACGACAAGCCTCAGCTTCAGCTTGCGCTCCTCGCGCACCCCGGCCGTGGTGCATGGTGGCCGGGGAGTTCTTGAGGCTACCCGAACAGGTAGCCGAAAACGGCGTCACCGACACGCTGATCGACGACGTCGACGCCGTTCGCCTCTTCCCGGGCGAACTTCACGGCCTGCTGCAACTTCTCGACCCGGTCGAGCAGTTCGTTCACGCGCCGGGCGGGAAGGGCACCCGAGAATTTGACAGTCGTCCAGTATCCGACGGGGATGTCCTCGTAATACACCTCGACCTGCGCCGGATGCTTCTCGGTGGCCTCGGCCTTCACATGGTTCCGGGGCACCTTCTTCGTACGAACCGTCCGCACCTGCTCGGTTTTCCAGGCATCGGTGGACGGGTCCTGCACCCACGACTCGGAGGCGTCGAGCACCGGCAGCTTCCGCACGAAGGTGTTGAGATCGGTGAGCTGCTTCTCCAGGAAGAGCAGATAGGACACCGGCACATCGGCGACGAGCACACGCCCGTCGACTTTGACGTCCGCCCTGGCCGTGCAGTTGGCCCAGTCCTTGGTGGCGGTCACATCGAACAGCCGCGTAAGGGTGGTCGCGGTATCCCGCAACACGTCCTCGGCCTTCACCTGCACCCGCGTCGACTCGGGCGGCAACTGCTCGCCCTCCTCGTCCTTCGGCTGATACGTACGCGAGATTCCGGCCAGCAAGGCGGGCTTCTGCAGCCCGTGATGAGCAGCCGTCAGGTCCTGATGGGACTTGGCCTTGACGCCCTTCTCAACTGCGATGATCTGATTGAGTTTCGCCACGTCGGAGACGGTAGCAGCGGTAACTGGGCTTCTTCGAAGGGTTATTCGTGATGGCTGCCGAGGCTACAGAGAAACCGCCCGGCTGAAGAGCGTCTCGGCCTCCGTGACCGTCCGGACCAGGGCGTCCGGCTCGGACGTCAGGCTCCCCACGAGCGCGTCGACTTCACGCAGCCCGGCCCGCTCCAGCAGCCCCTTCTCATTCGTCACCCACTCCCCCCGCGCCGCAAGCACCCCATGTGCCGTCTGCGTCGCCGCGACGGCGATCGTGCCCGCGACCTGGGTGAGGGCACCCTTCGGGGCGTGGCCGGCCTTCGCGTAGGCGAGGGTGGCGGCGGCCAGGCCGTTCCAGCGTTCGGGGGCGGTCCTGCGCAGTGCTTGCGGATAGCCGGAAGGGCGCCGCAGTTCGCCTCGCAGGACCTTGTTGATCGCGAGCTCGGCGACGAGCAAGTAGGTCGGGATGCCCACCAGGTGGAACATCAGGGGCTCGATACGGAACCGGCCCTCCTCGGCCTCGGCGAGCTCATGGTCGACCACGTCCAGGTCCCGGTAGTGCACGTCCACGCGTCGACCCTCGATCGTCAGCCACGCGCCGCCGTTGAAGACGCCGCCGCCCCAGGCGCCGATCTCGGAGACCTCGCCCGGCCAGCCGAGGGCGCGAAGGCCGGCGGGGGCGAAGTCGCCGCGGTAGTAGACGGCCAGGTCCCAGTCGCTTTCGGGGGTGTGGGTGCCCTGGGCCCGGGAGCCTCCGAGGGTTACCGCCTGGACGGTGGGCAGGGCTGCCAGGCGGTCGGCGACGTGGTCGAGGAAGGCGGAGTCGTTCACGGGGACTCGCCGATCGTCAGGTCGCCGACCGTGTGCGCCTGGATCACGGTGCCGTGCTGTACGCCGCCGCTGATGGTGTTGTGGACCGTGGTCTGCTGCGGCAGGGCCGACGGTGGAGTCAACTCATCGAGGAGAGCCCGGAGTTCGGCGGCCGCCTCCGGGTCGTCCCGCAACGTACGCCTCAGCCGGCTGCGCCACGAGGCCTGTACGTCGGCGGCGGCCTCCTCGTCCTCGGCGGCCCGCGCGGCGGCCAGTTCCGCCCGTGACTCCTCCAACTCCCCCTCGACGACCTCCTCGTCCCTCCCCCGTGAGAAGAAGGCGACGACGCGGTCCCGTACGTTCCCCCAGCCGTCGGTCACCATCTGCTGCACGAGCGCCGTCGCTCCGGCCGCCGCCAGTGCCGTCAACTCCGCGTCCATGGAGCCCCCTTCGTCGCCGTACGCATGTCGTATGCCGTACGCGTCTCACTGAGGCTCCACCGTAATCCCTCGGACTGACAGCCCTTCCTTCAGCTGCCCGGGGTCAGCCCCCGGCGGCCACCGCGTCCCGCAGCGCCGCCAGCTCCTCGTACATCACCGCGCCCGGGCACTCCGTCTCCATCCAGTCGCGGTGACCGCTGATCTCCGGTACGTCCCTGGTGGTGCCGTTGATCGGGTTGGTGTACGTGACCTGGGCCTTGGGGTCGACTCCGTGGAGGCGGGTCAGTATGCGGACGAGGCGGGTGAGTGCCGTGCGGGCGGCCTCGGTCGGGCCCTGGGACGTCAGGGTGCCGAGGAGGGCGATGCCGAGGTTGCCCGAGTTGAAGCCGACGGCGTGGAAGGCGGTCACGAGGTTGCCGTCCGCGTCGTGCGCGGGCATGCCGTCGTCGCCCGAGTAACGGCCCTCGTAGATGGTGCCCTTCTCGTCGATGAGGAAGTGGTAGCCGATGTCGCCCCAGTCGTTGGTGATCGCGTGGAGCTCGTAGATCGCGCGCACCGTGGCGGCCGGGTCCGGGTCGTCGTTGACCGTGGCGGTGTGGTGGACCGTCAGGGTCTGGAACGGGTAGTACGCGGTCGGCGTGTTCTCCGAGCCGTCCGGCTTGAAGCGCAGCGACTCGTCCGCGCCCCATGCCGCGCGCGTCAGATAGGGGACGCCGCGCACCCGGGTCGTGTCCTGCGGAACGGCCACCTTGCGCGCCGGGCCCTGCGTGGTGTCGATGGCCATGGACCGCAGTCCGGTGGCGCCGTCCGGGGCCTTCAGCTCGTAACCGGACGCCTGGTCGGCGGAGACGAGCAGAACACCGCCGTTGCTGTCCGAACAGCCGCTGCCGCTCAGGGACTTCCAGGCGCCCTGGCCGCCGTCGGCGTCGGTCAGCCGGATGCCACCGCCGGTGGCTTCCCGCGTGCCTGCCCAGCGCACGCCCACGTAGCCGATGGGGAAGGCTGCCTCGACGGGTGCTTCGCCGGTTGCCGTCTTGCTGCGGGTCTTGGGGAAGGTCTCGGGGGTCGTACCGGGTTCGGCCGCGGTGGTGTCCGCGTCGGTGGAATCCGAGTCCGTGGAGCCCGAGTTGGTGGTCGCCATCACGGCGGGGGTGAGCGCGGCGCCTGCCGCGACCGCGCCGGCGGCGCCGATCAGGCCGCGCCGGGTGACGCGGGACCGGAGGCGATGGGATGTGGGGGGAACAGTCATGGGGGGCGTCCTTACCGTGCCTTGCGTGTTCCGTGGTCGTTCCTGACGGCTGCAAGGCATACGGGCCCCGCGCGCCAGCCGTGCTTGAAGACGCAACGGATCATACGGTTCCGGGGCGATCTTTCGGCCACCGCCCCCGGATTTTTGGCCAGAGCCAGCCTGACCTGCGAAGCCGATGGCGCTCAACCATCCTTCCGCGTAAGCGCAGTTGGCGCTACGACGATTGACACGTACACGCAACACCCGGGAAAACACCGCTTCCTACGGTCAGCGGCGAATGCCCGCCGCTCACCGCCCAACCCGCTGAGCCGCCGGCCCGCTGACTCGCTGACTCGCTAGGAGCCGTGCCCGTGAACATCCCCCGCCGTACAGCCGCCCTGCTCTGTTCGTTCGTCGTCGCCGCGGGGGCCACGCTCTCCAGTGCGAGTGCCCAGCCCAAGGAGAAGAAGGTTCTACCGGACGTCGCTGTCATCGGTACCGGCGGGACGATCTCCGGAGTCAGTACGAACCGGGTCTCGTTCCAGGACTACAAGTCGGGACAGCTCGCGATCTCCAAGATGGTGGACGAGTTGCGGCCGGAGGTGGACGGCCTCGCGGACGTCGGCACCGAGCAGTTCGGCAACAAGGGGTCGGGTGGGTACTCCATCGCGGACTACCGCAAGCTCACCGCCTCCGTCGATGCCGCGCTGAAGAAGAACGACGCCGTCGTGGTCACCACGGGTACGGACACGATGGAGGAGTTCGCGTACTGGCTCGACCTGACCGTGCGCAGCGACAAGCCGGTGGTGCTCACCGGGTCCATGCGGCCGTGGACCGTCATCGGCACGGACGCACCCGCGAACCTCTACAACGCGATCAAGCTGGCGGCGAGCCAGAAGACGAAGTGTTACGGGACCGTCCTCATGCTCAACGACCAGGTCCAGGCGGCGCGAGAGGTCCGCAAGACCAACGCGCTGCGCATGGACACGTTCGAGAGCGGCCCGTCCGGCGAGCTGGGCGTCATCGACCAGGACAACATCCGGCTCAACCGGGCACCGGCCCGCGTCCAGAAGTGCGGGAAGGCGAGCTGGCGTACACCGTTCGACCTGGACCGGATCGTCGGCAAGGAGAGCGACAGCAAGAGCGAGCCGCTGCCGAAGGTGGAGATCGCGTACTCGTATCAGGACGCGGGCGGCGAGGCCATCGAGGCGTTCGCGGACGCGGGAGCCGAGGGCATCGTCACGGCGGGCACCGGGGCCGGTGGGATATCGCCCGCGATGTCGACCGCGCGGACGGCGGCGGTGAAGAACGGCGTGACGTTCGCGTCGACGACCCGTACCGGATCGGGGGCGGTGTACGGCTCTGCCGACACCACCGGGGTCATCGGCGCGGAGGACCTGACTCCGCAGAAGGCCCGGCTCCTCCTGCTCCTCTCACTCGCCGCGACGAAGGACGAGAAGCAGATCCGGGAGTGGTTCGCGACGTTGGGTACGGCTCAGTTCACGACGAAGTGACAGTGACAGTGATGGTGACGGGGACGGTCGGCGAGGCCGGACTCGGTGAGGTCTGAAGCGACGTCTGAAGCCGGGGTGTTTTCGGTGAGGCCGCTCATGGTAGGAGTCGGTTGCGCGCAACACATCTGTTCCGTTACGCGCAACACGTCTGGGGGGAGTGACATGGCACGGAGTGAGACCGACGGCCGGTTGGGGGAGGAATTCTTCGTCCCCGGGAGCTCGTCCTTCACCGAGTTTCTGACCGCTCACCGTCCGGACCTGCTGAGTACGCGCCGGCTGCTCCCGGACGGCGTTCAGGCCGCGCCCGACCAAGTCCCGCACGGCACCACGGTGCTGGCTCTCACCTACCGCGACGGCGTGCTGATCGCCGGCGACCGGAGAGCCACGATGGGGAACCTCATCGCGCAGCGCGACCTGGAGAAGGTGCACCCCGCGGACGACTACACCGCGGTGGCCTTCGCGGGCACCGTGGGACTCGCGGTGGACATGGTGAAGCTCTATCAGGTCGAGCTGACGCACTTCGAGAAGATCGAGGGCATCCCCATGACCCTCAACGCGAAGGCGACCCGGCTGGCCGGCATGATCCGGCAGAACCTCGGCCAGGCCATGCAGGGACTCGCCGTGGTTCCCCTGCTCGTCGGCTACGACGTCAAGGCCCCTGCCGGTGAGGCCGGACGTATCTTCAGTTTCGACGTCGTCGGGGGTCTTTACGAGAAGCCGGACTTCCACGCCGAGGGTTCCGGCTCCCCCTACGCCCGGGGCGCTTTGAAGAAGCTGTACCGGGAGGGCATGTCCCGACGCGAGGCGGCCCTGGCCGCGCTCCAGGCCCTCTACGACGCGGCAGACGACGACTCCGCCACCGGCGGCCCGGACATCAGCCGCCGGATCTTCCCCATCGTCTCGGTCATCACCGAGGAAGGCTTCGAGCGGTTGAGCGAGCCGGAGACGGAAGAGCTGAGCCGCGAGATGGTCGAGCAACGCCGGAACCAGCCTGACGGCCCGATCGCCGCCACTCTGTGAGAGGGGGCGAGGCACCACCTGGCGCCGGGGACGAGCGAGCACCGGGCAGGGCGTAAGCGGGTGCCGCCCCGAAGCCGCTGAAGTCCCCGAAGCAGCCGAATATTCGGATGCGTACCCGCCCGCCGGACCCGCATGATCGGCAGGTTGTCCCTCGACCACCGTCGTTCGCCGGCACCCCGCCGGTCCCCGGGAGGCCCCATGCTCAAGCGCGTCACCGTCCCCAC
>NZ_JAAKZY010000236.1 GCF_011045015.1 Streptomyces scabichelini
ATCAAGAGCTGAGGGGGGTGAGGGGGTGAGGGGATGTGGCGGAGGCCGGGCGCCGGGACCGGTCCCCGCGGTCCTGTACGACGCTGATGGGGCTGTGGCGCTTGGGGGCTGTGGCGCTGTGGGACCGGCAGAGAGGTGGGTGAAGGTGATGCGGCTGTGGACCGCCTCCTTGCTGCTGCGCCTGCCTCTCGGGGAGCTGTCCCGACCGGGCTCCTGGGCCCTGGCGACGGTGCTGCGCGCGGCGGACTCCGGTGAACCAGCGGCCTTGCACGCCCTCGAACAGGCCATCAGGTCCAAGGGACACGAAGCCGTCTGGTCGGCCTGGCTGCGGCCGTCGGCGTCCGGAACGACACCCCCGCGCTGGGCCTCCCCCGTCCCGGCGGCGTTGGGGGCCGACGTCTCGACGATTCCCGGCTGGGTCGTGAACCTCGCGTGGAAGACCTGGCTGGACGAGGCCGGTCCCGATCCCGGTTCCGATCTCGATGCCCATGCCCATGCCCATGCCGATGCCCATGCCGCGTTGTGGTCCCTGCTGGAACAGTGGGACCTTCCCGCCAAGGCCGGGGCCGGTTACAGCACGCGTGTGCTCAGCCGGCTGGCGCTCGGCGACGGCGAGGTGGACGACGAGGTGTCGGTGGATCCGCGTCTGCTCGTCGACACCGCCGTCCGCTTCGACCATCCCGTCGGCGAGTCGGCCCGTACCCACCTGCTCGCGCTCGGCGATGCGGAGACCGTCGACCTGTACTGCGCGGCGGCCATGGACTCCCGCGACGCGACGGCGTTCTGCGTCGCGCACCACCTCGCCCCGGCCGACGAGGTGCGGCGCGCCGTCTTCTTCGTACGGACCGGTCAGCACGAGCAGTACCGGGCGCTGGATCCCGAGGGGGCGCTGCTGGCGCTCGGGTATCGGAGCGCCTCCGCCGAGGAGCGCTCGGCGTTGCGGGAGGCGATGACCGGACTCGGCGGCGGCATTGACGCGCTACGGGTGCTGGCCGGACAACGCTCGCTGCACGAGGACGTCGCTTCCCTCGACGGGCAGGAACGCGCCTATCTGATACGGCAGTTGAAAGACCAAGGGGACTGGGACCGATTGTGGCGGTTCACCTCGCTGCTTCCGCTGGCCGAAGCGGTCCGTACGGTTCGCGCTTTCGGGACCTGGCGCCCCTCCGGCGAGGACGACCACCGCGTCTTCGAGGCACTGCGCGCCGCGGATCCACAGGCTGTGGACGGCTGCGTGAACGCCCTGCCCGGAGCGACCGAGTATTCGCCTGTCCCGCACACCCGGATCAGGCTGGCCGACCTCGACAAGAGGGTCAGCCGTGTCATGGACTTCGATTTCGCACCGGACGGCACCCAACTCGCCTTCGTGGGCGCAGTCCCCTCCGGCCAATGGGGCAAACCGATCGCCTGGGCGGGGATCGTGGACCTCGGCAGCAGCACGCTGTCGCGGCTGAACTGCAACTTCACAGATCCGCTGGACCGGGTCGCGCATCTGGGCTCCGACACCATGGTCGTCGCGGAGACTCGTCCGCGCCACGTGGATCGGCACTCTTCCCGCACGGCGAAGATCCACTATGTGGACCGCCGTGGCGTACTACGGACCCTTGACCCGGGGGCCGATGAAATCCACGGTCTGGAGCGCATTGCCGGAGACCGTGCCTTCGCCCTGTCCGCAGTGGTCGGCGACGTGGGTGATCACGAGCGTCCGGTGTTGTTCATCGGCGGGCCCGGTGGTGCCCTCGTCGACAGCGGAGTACTGGACGAGCTGGACGAAGACTTCGAACCACTGATCGCCGCGGTGGATCCCGACGGCCGGCTCGTCGCCATAGTCGACGTCCTGGAAGATGCCGTGGTCGCCGACCTCGGCAGCTCCGTGGCGAACAAGCTCGATGACGGCTCGATAACACTGGAGAACGTCCCCACACCACCGGCCGCCCTGTCGCCTTCCACCCTCGTCAGCTGCACCGAGGCGGGCGACCTGAAAGTGTGGCACGAGCCGCTCACCTCCACGGAACCGTCGATGACGATCCCCGCCTGGTCGGGGGCGACCCGTCCGGCCTTCCTCGCATGGTCGCCCGCACTGAACCGGTTCGTTGCGGTCAACTTCAGCCTCGGGTCGCACCTGGAACTCCTTGATGTGCCGCCAACCCGCGACGCTCCCGTGCCCGACGAGCTCATATCCGAGCGCGTGGCACTCGTCGGCGACGTAAGCGTGGTCCCCATCGCGCGGCTGTCGCCGAAGGGCGACGTGCTGGCCGTGGGAGGTGCGGACAGCGCGATCGACCTGTACGACCTGACCGCCCTCACCCTGCGTCCGCTCATCGCCCGGCCGATGGGCCTGATGACCCATCAGGAGCTGGCACATGTGGTGAAGGTGCAGGAACACCCGCTGCTCGATGCCGGGTCCCGTACGACGCTCACGCTGCTGCGGGCCTGCCTGGAGCACCGCTTCCGGCACGACGTAGGTATCGGGGACACGGCGGGTACGGCGGTCGCGGGGGACTTCGAGATCGAGCTGGGCGAGGTGTAGGGGCGATGGTGCTCGGCGCGGAAGGGGCCGCTCGACTGGCGGCGCGGGCCACCCGGCGACGGTCCGACGGCTCCCGGCGGCTGTGGGCCCGGCGGGCGTGGCGGCGGCTGGTGCGGAGGTGTGCCGAGGGGGATCCGGCCGTGCAGGACGCGGTACGGGCCATGGCCGCCGAGCTGACCGAGGCCGATGTGCGGAATCTGCTGGCCGCGGCCCCGCAGGAGCCCGCCGACGCCGCCGCGTATCTGGCCCTCATCGGGCAGAGCGCCCAGAGCCGGGCACTGGACCCGGAGGGCTCGCTGCTGGCCCTGGCCTATCGGGCGGCGCCCGCGGACCTGCGGGAGCGGCTGCGTACGGTCATGGCCACCGACGTCGACACGGACGTCATCCGGGTGGTGGTCACCGGCGACCGGCGTGACCGGATCGCCGAGATGTCGTACGACGAACTCGACTACCTCGGCCACCAACTGGCCGAGCACCGCCGCTGGGACGAACTGCGGCGACTCGCCCACGACCTGCCGTTGGCCAAGGCGGTGGCGGCGGCCCGGCTGCTGCCGGAGCGGGAGCGCCACGTGGGCGCCGGGAACGAAACGATCGCCGTGCCGGCCGCCCTTGCCGAGCGGTCCGCGGGACAACTGCACGCCATGATCGACCGATTGCCTCGCGACCACCTGATCACGCACCGGACGCGCGGCTCGCGTGCCGCAGCGTCTTTCTCTCCTGACGGCTCCGAACTGGCCCTGGGATGTGCGACATGGAAGAGCTGGAACAACGTCAAGTTCGATGTGGAGACGCTCCGGCTCGATACGGGCCGGACAACTCGCCACTTCAGCGGAAAGACAGGAGCGGGCGACGGAGAGTCGGTCCTGCACCTCGGTGACGAGATCATCGTCAGGCTGCAGGAGACATACAAACATTACCGAATCATCCGCGTCTTTCCGGACCACCAGAGTCTCTGCCCTCCGTCCGAGCTCTCGGACATACGGAGGTTGAGCGCGGGCGCGGTGATGATCTCCTCTACCGGTCTGGCCTTCGCGGACCCGGGTGCGGATCAGCTGCGGTATGAACCGTTTCCCCGGCCCGGTGAGAAGCAAAGGGACTTGACGCCCAGCACGGTGTATGAGGCCAGCTTCGCACTGACAACGCTTCCCGAATCCCGGCTCATCGCATTCGTCTACCACTGGGAATTCCATGTGTTGAGTGAGAGCGGAGAGAAAGTCCTCCACACCGCGAAGTGGCAGGACAAGAATGACGGCCAGTACAGTCCCGCGCTCTCTTTTCTCTCTCCCCGCTCACTGGCGCTGCACCACTTTTTGGAAGAGGGACACCAGACCGAAATATGGGAGCTCCCGGCGAAAGGCAGGCCGAACCGTACCGCCAAGCACGAGGGCGCGGTTCTGGACCGGTGGCCGCTGGAGGAGTGGACGGGGCTGCCCCTCGACCACTCCTTCACGGCACGAATGCTCAGCCCCGGTGCGGACTCCGCGCACTCCGGACCGATCGACAAGGACCTGTCCTGGCTGCAGAGCCCCGACCCGGACTCGCCCACACCTGCAGACCGGGAATTCCTGGCGCTCGCTCCGTGGGGAGACAAGCTCGCCACGATCACGAGGGTGGGCGCGGGGAGTATCTGCGAAGTGCACATCCCCCATCTGCCCTCCGCCCGCGAGCTGCTCGAACAGCCCTTGCTGCACCGCGGTCCGCAGGACGTGCGGCGCGTACGGGAACTGCGTACGAAGATCGGTGATCCCGCGGTACGGGACGCACTGGATCTGCTGGCGGCCTGTCTTGAGGAGCGCTTCGGCGGGGATATCGCGCTGGGCTCGGGACCCGTGGCCGCGGGCGGCGGCGCCACCGACATCGCTCTGGGCGACGACGGGAACGGGTGAGGCCGATGCGTGTGCGGACCGCCGTGCTGGTGCTGCGGCTGCGAGCCACTCCGGACTCCCGGCTGGGCCGCCCGGCCCTCCGTGCCGTATTGCGTGCGGCGGATTCCGGCTCGCCCGTGGCCCTGCGCGCCGTCGCGCGCGCCGTGGAGACCCACGGCCAGGAGGCGGTGTTCCGGTCGTGGCTGACGCCGTCGGTGTCCGGGCCGTCGCCGCAGCGGTGGGCCTCTCCTCTCGTGGCGGGACTTCCGGAGGGCGCAACACCCGTACCCGCCATGCTCGCTGACGCCGCGTGGCACGACTGGCTCGATGACCACGATGCCGGGCTGTGGTCGCTGCTGGAGCGCTGGGGCCCCGCCCCGACGGCCTCCGGGACCCGAGTGCGCTCCCTCAGCCGCCTGGCGCTCGGCGACGACGACATACCTCTGGAACCACGTACGCTCGTCGACGCCGCGCTCCGCTTCGACCACCCGATCGGAGCACGTGCCCGGGCCCGGCTGCTCGCGCCGGGCGACCCGGAGGCCGCGGACCTGTTCTGCGCGGCGGCGCTGAACTCACCCGAGGCGGCGGCATTCTGCGCCGAGCACCACCTCGCGCCCGCCGGTCAGGTCCAGCGCGCCGTGTTCTTCGTACGTACCGCGCAGTTGGAGCAGTACCGGGCGCTGGACCCCGACGGCTCGCTCCTGGCGCTCGGCTACCGGGGTGTCTCCGACGAGGAGCGCACGGCTCTGCGGGACACGATGAGCGGACTCGGCATCCTCGATGTGCTGCGCGTGCTGGCGGGACAGGGTTCCCAGCAGGGGAACTTCACCTCCCTCGCCGAGCATGAACGTGCGTATCTGGTCGAGCAGTTGGCAGACCGGCGTGACTGGGACCGCCTGTGGTCCCTCACCCCGTTGATGCCGCTGCCCGAAGCGGTGCGGACGGCCCACGAGTTCGGTGACTGGCGGCCGTCCGGCGAGGACGACCGCCGGGTGTTCGAAGCACTGCGTGGAGCGGACTGGAATGCCGTGACCAAATTCGTGGACAGCCTGGCCGGCGCAGGTTCGCTGAACTCCCTCCCCCGCACCCGCATCTGGCCGACCGACCCCGACGAGCAGTCGATCGCGGTTCACGCTCTGGACTTCGCCCCGGACGGCACGCAACTCGCCTTCGCCGGACGAGGGCCCGGGCATTGCGCCGGGATCGTGGATCTCGGCAGCCTGACGCTGGTGTGGCTGGACGACGACTTCCCACATCCGGCACAGCGGATCGCGCATCTGGGTTCCGACGCCATGGTCGCCGTGAACCGTAAGCAGATCCACTACGCCGACGAGAACGGCACGCGGGCGCTCGACATCTCGCCCGGCGTTTTCCACGACGTGCAACGGATCGCCGGAGACCGTGCCTTCATCGTGCCCGCATTGGACCGCAGACCGGGCATGCCGTCCAAGGGGACGGTGTTCGTCGGTGCCTCCGACGGGCCGCTGACCGACAGCGGCATACCGCCCAAGATGTGGCTTTTCCGTCCGAGGAACTCCGCGGTGGATGCGGAGGGGCGGCTGATCGCCCTGGTCGGCGACAGCAGCGACATGGTGGTCGCCGACCTCGCCAACTCTGCTGTGAACAGGCTCAGGCGCCCCGGGACCATGAAATACGGCATCTTGCAGGCCGCCATCTCGCCTTCCGCGCTTGTCGCCGGCGCTGAATCCGGCGGCCTGCATGTGTGGCACGAACCTCTCACGACCTCGCAGACACCGATCACGACCCGTCCCTGGACGTACGGGCGAGATGTGGTCTGCCTGGCCTGGTCCCCCGCACTGGAACGGTTCCTGGCGGTCACGAAAACGCATCTCCAACTCCTCGACGTGCCGCCGACGCGTGACACGCTCATGCCCGGAGACCCGGTGTCCGAGCAGGTCCCCCTACTCGCCGACAGCCCTCGCGCCAGGGCGCGTTGCGCACGGGTGTCATCGAGGGGAGACCTGCTGGCGGTGGGGGGTCTGGACAAGGGCACCGTCGACATCTACGTCCTGACCGCGCTCACCCTTCGTCCATTCATCGCCGACCCCATGGGCGTGATGAGCCACAAGGACCTGACGAAGGTGGTCGCGGTGATGGAGAACCCGGTCCTGAACGACCTGTCCCGGCAGGCGCTGGGGCTGCTGCGAACCTGCCTGGAACACCGCTTCCGGCACGACGTCGGGCTCGGCGGTACCGACCCCATCACCGCGGGCGGCCCGCACGACATCGCACTCGGCGAGCACCAGGAACGTGAGCGAGCGTCAAGAACGCGGCCGGCATCAGGAACGTAAGGGAGACGCATGACCACCCGTATCGGCATCGACTTCGGCACCGCCAACACCGTCGTGGCCGGCTGGGACCATGAGGCGGGCCGCGGGGTGCCCATCCCGCTGCCCGGCGTCGACGTGCTGCGGGAGGCCGGTCCCGGCCCCACCCAGCGGGTCGTGCCCTCGCTCATCGCCTACTTCGCCGACGACGGCACCCGCCGCCTGGGCGCGCAGGTCACTCCCGATCTGTACGAGACGGCCGGGGCCACCGTCTTCGCCTCCACCAAGATCAATGTCGCGGGGCACGTCTATGACGCGGCCCGGCCGGTCGGCGATCGCAAGATCACCGGAAGGCAGGCCGCCACCCAGTTCCTCAGCGACATCATGGCGCTCGCCCTGCTCACCGTGGAGGACGACGACCTGGAGATCGTGGCCACCGCGCCCGTCGAGTCCTTCGACGGCTACCGCGACTGGCTGGTGCGCGAGGTACGCGAAGGGCTGCCCACCGCCCGGCTGCGCGTCGTCGACGAGGCCACCGCGGCCGCCGTCGGCTACAGCGCCCGCCTGAATCCCGGTGACGCCTTCGCCGTGTTCGACTTCGGCGCCGGAACCCTCGACATCTCCGTCGTACGCGTACAAGAACCCGACGCCGCGGGGGCCGGCGCCGGGGTGCGCACCCTCGCCAAGAAGGGCCTGGACCTGGGCGGCAACACCATCGACGCGCTCCTCGCCGAGCACGCGATCGCCCAGCTCTCCCTGCCGCCGGGCGACCAGATCGGGCGCAACCAGGTGTTCCGGCGCCTCCTGGGCTCCGCCGAGCAGGCCAAGCGGACCCTGGCCACCGCGGACCACGCCACGATCACGGCCCGAGCAGCACGCGCCGCAGGCACCGCACGCACCGACGCCGATCACCAAGTCACCGTCACCCGCGGCGAGTTCGACGCGCTGCTCCGCGACAAACAGATACTGCGCCGGGTGAACCTGGCGCTGCGCTCCTGCCTGGACGCCGCCTCGGCCCGCGGCTTCGGCACCGACGACATCCGGCAGGTGTTCCTGGTCGGCGGCAGCTGCCTCATCCCCGCCGTGCAGGACGTGGTGCAGCTGCACTTCGACCCCGACGTCGTACGCCTGGACCGGCCGCTGGAGGCGGTGGCGGCAGGCGCGGCCGGCATCGCGGGCGGCAGCGAGCTGTACGACCACATCCAGCACGACTACGCCATCCGGCACGTCAACCGTGACACCGGCGCCTACGAGTTCGAGGCCCTGGTGGAGGCGGGCACCGCCTATCCCACCGAGGAACCGGTCAAGACGCTCACCGTGAAGGCGGTGCACGAAGGCCAGCGACGCCTCGGCCTGGCCGTCTACGAACTCGCCCACGCCACCTACCGCGACGCCGGCGCCGAACTGGAGATCGCCTTCGACTCCGGCGGCGGCGCCCGCACCGTGGCGGTCAGCCCGCAGCAACGCCAGCAGCGCTCCATGCTCTGGCTGAACGAGGACAGCCCCACCTTCCTGGAGGCCGACCCTCCGGCCGCCGCGGGCGAGGACCGCTTCCGCCTGGAGTTCCGCATCGACACCCACAAGCGCCTGACGGTCACGGCGTACGACCTGCGCCGCCACACCGTGGTGCTGAACCGTCAGCCGGTCATCCGGCTGGCGTGACGGCAAGAACTCAACACTGAGCAACCTTTTGGCCTTGGTTCTCATCTTCCTCTCAGGAACGCACGAGCCACTCGGAAAACCTGGGCAACTCGGCGCCCGGGCAGGGCAGTCCACGAGGCAGCCCATCAGGAGGGGAAGAACCTTGATCCATGTCCGGCGCGCAATGGTCGCCGCCACGGCGTTATTCGCGGTGGTGGTGGGGTCGCCAGGATTGGCGCAGGCTCAACCGGCCGCCGATCCCGTACCGCCGGCATCATCGGCCGACCCCGACCCCGGCAGCGGGCTGCCGGCGGGTTGGCAGATCACCGGCAAGGGTTCCGGCCGGCAGCTGACGTGGCACTCGTCCGGACCCGTACCCATGGGCGACGCCGCCGTCGAGTTCTACTCCGGGGACCGGCTCCTCGGCCGCCCGACGGCCGCCGAGGACCGGCGTACGTTCAGCCTCAGCCTCGCCGGCGTACGCCTCGGGCCGGTGCGGGAATTACAGAAGGAATTACAGGTGCGGGCCGGTGGGCGCCGCCTCGACGGAGACAAGGCCGCGGCGGACCCACAACGTCGGCGCCCCACGGCGCCGGTGAAGCCCTCGGCCACGCTGCCGGCCAACCCCGTGGACCCCGGTGTCCCCGGCCCGTACCGGACGGCCACCGGCGAGTACGAGCTGAAACCGGTGCAACTGCCCGGCTTCCCCGCACCGGTGGAGATGCGCGGGACCGTGGTGGCTCCGGACGGAGCCCCGGGTCCCCGGCCACTGGCCCTGTTCCTGCACGGCCGCCACTCCACCTGCTTCACCACTGAGGGCGACGAGGGTGACGTACTCGGCGAGTGGCCCTGCCCCACAGGATCGAAGCCGATACCGAGCCACCGCGGCTATCTGCACGACCAGAAACTCCTGGCATCCCAGGGCTATGTGACGGTGTCCATATCCGCCAACGGCATCAACGGGCAGGACTACCTGGCGGAGGACGGCGGGGCACAGGCCCGCTCCTCCCTCGTACGGCAGCATCTCGCCCACTGGGCGGACTGGGCGGCTGCCGGTCGGGCCACGGCCCCGGCGGTCGTACGCGGCACCGCACGGGCCGACCTGTCCCAAGTGCTCCTGGTCGGGCACTCGCGGGGCGGCGAGGGCGTGAACCGGGCCGCGATGGACAGCCTCTCCAAGCCGCCCGCGGACCAGGACGGTTATCAGGGACCGGTGCGCTGGAAGATCCGCGGAACCGTCCTCATCGGCCCCACTGTCTTCGGCCACAATCCGGCTCCCGATGTGCCCTCCATGACGATCCTGCCCGGCTGCGACGGCGACGTGTCCGATCTGCAGGGTGAGATGTACGTGGACGCCACACGTGGCGTCAGCCGTGGTGCCGCCCTGCACAGCGCGGTCTACATGGTGGGCGCCAACCACAACTTCTTCAACAGCGAGTGGACGCCGGGGCAGGCCGAGGCACCGGCCGACGACGACTTCTGGCACGACGACGAGTTCCCGGACCCGGTGTGCTCGCCCGGCACCGCGACCCGGTTGACCGCCGCGCGGCAACAGGCCGCCGGTTCCACGTACATCGCCGCCGCGGCCCGGCTGTTCATCGCGGGGGACGACCGGGTACGTCCGCTGCTGGACGGCTCGGGCGTGCGAGCGCCGTCGGCGGACCCGGCGCGCGTACTCACCCACGCCGTCGGGGCCAGGCGCACCGGCGCGTTCCTGCCGGACGACCCCTCGGTCGCGGTGGACGGCGGCCGGCTCTGCGCACAGGTGAACCCGGACCCGGCCGCCGCCTGCCTGGACCCCGAGGGGCCGGGCCGGTCACCGCACTTCTCCTACTGGGAGACATCGCCGGAACCGGGCCGCAACGCCGTGGCGCTGGACTGGTCGGCACCGGGTTCCGCCGTACGAGTACGTCCCGCGCGGCCGGTCTCCGTGGCCGGAGCCGAGGCGCTGGCCCTGCGGGTCATCGTCCCGCCGAACACCACCGGCACCCGTATGGACGTGTCCCTCACGGACACCACGGGCCGACGGGTGACGCTCGGCCGGGTCCGCGTCGACGGACTGCCGGGGACCGACCGGACCACCTCGCACTGGGCGCGGGAGGTTCGCGTCCCGCTGGCCGCCGCGGCCCGTGCCGGGCTGGACCTGAAGCGGGTGAAGGCTCTGGAACTGACGCCCCGCAGCCAGTCCGGGCAGGCGTGGCTGGTGGACGCCTGGGGCTGGAGCCCCGGCATGGCGAAGGTCAGGACCGCCACGCTGCCACGCGTGGACATCGGCCGGCTGACGGTCCAGGAAGGCGACTCCGGAGTACGGACCTACCAAGTGCCGGTGCGGGTCTCCGGCCAGGGCAGCGGCCAGATCCGGCTCTTCGTCGCCGAGCCTGACTCCGACACCTCCACGTCCCGGGTGGTGACGGTGCGCCCCGGCAGCACCATCGAGGTGCCGGTCGACGTAGAGGGCAACACGCGGTTCGGCTACGGCACCTCGCACAACGTGTTCGCGAAGGCGGTCCGCGGCGCCGTGGTCGGCTCCCACCGCGGCGGCGTGGATGCCGAGAACGACGACCCGATGCCCACGTTCAGCGCGACGCCGGTCGCGGACCGGGTCACCGAAGGGCAGAGCCTGACCTGGCGGATCACGCAGTCCGCGGTCGCCGACGAGGAGATCTGGCTCAACGCCGCCTTCCTGCCGGTCGGCGGCGGCGGCGCCGAGCTGTCCACCACGGACCTCGACCCGGACTGGTTCGAGCAGAACACCGGCGAGTCACCGAGCCCCGCCCGCCCCCTGTCCGAGGTGGAAGAGCTCTTCCTGCCCATCTCCATCCCGGCGGGGCAGCTGAGCACCGAGGTGACCGTACCCACCACCCCGGACGGGGTGAGTGAGCCGGAGGAGTCGCTGCGGATGCAGCTGACCACCTGGGACGAGGAGAACGGCGAGCCGGTGGAGGGCCCGGTACTCACCGGCACGGTGCGGGACGCGCAGTAGGCATCCCCGAGGCGAGGGCCCCGAGCGCGCTGGTGGCGCTTGGGGCCCTCGGCGCTCGGGGCCTACGTCGCTCGGAGCCTCGGCTAACTGCCCCAGGGCGGGCGTCGGCGTATCGAATTCGGCGTCGCGCGTAACGAACTCGTGGTCGCACATGACGAATTCATGGTCACGCGTGACGAATTCGTGGTCGCACGTGACGAATTCATTGCGGCCCGCGCTGGATGAGTGTGGCCGATCGGCCACCTCTCAAGGAGGTCTCATCCACTTGCGCACCCACAGACGCGCGACCGCCGCGGCCGTCGCCGCGCTGCTCGGCTCGTTGTCACTGCTCGGCGCAGGGTCCGCGCCGGCCACGGCCGCCGACACCAGTACCCGACTCCCCGTCAGTTCGTTCCGCGACATCGTTGTCGACGGTGTCCACGACCGGGTGTTCATCAGCGACCCGTCCGGCGGCAGCATCGTCGTCACCGACTACGCGGGCGCCGTCGTCCAGCACATCACCGCAGAGGACGGAGCCGCGGGGCTCGCGCTCTCGAAGGACTCCAGCAAGGTGTACGTCGCGCTGTCGTCCGCCGGCGCGATATCCGAGATCGACACCAGCACGCTGACCGAGACCCGCCGCTACCCGATCGGGGCGGACGTCTCCCCCCAGAACCTGGCGTTGGCGGGCGGAAAGCTCTGGTTCGGCTACGCGGTCGGGAGCAGCGGTGACATCGGCTCGCTCGATCTCTCCGGCACCGATCCGGTCGTCACGCTCGACCTGACCAGCACCTCTTGGTACTACGCCCCGTCACTTGCCTCGTCGCCGGCCGACCCGAACGTCCTCGTCGCAGGTCAGGAAGGTGTCAGCCCCGCCACCCTGGCGGTGTACGAGGCGACCGCCACGGGCCTGCAGCAGCGGGCCAACCGCCTGTTCACCCAGGACCCCCAGGTCTCCTTCCTGAACGACTTCGCCGTGACGGCCGACGGCCAGAACATCGTCATGGCCGCCAACAACCCCTCGGCCCACGAGGTGGTCCGAACGTCCGACCTGTCGGCGAACGGCAGTTACTCCAGCTGGGCCTTCCCCAACGCGGTGGCCGTCGCCACCGACGGCACGCTCGCGACGGGCGCCTCCGACTACGCGGTGCAGACCTACCGCCCCGGTTCCACCGTCCCGCTGCACACTTACTTCGAGCCGGACGACCTGCAGCGCGACGGGCTCGCCTGGGCGCCGGACGACAACCGGCTCTTCACCGTGTCCGGGGATGTCGTACCGACGCTGCACGTCCTGCCGGACGCCGGCAAGACGGAGAGCACCCTCACGCTTGAGGCACCCTCGACCATTGCCAAGAACAGGGCGCTGACCGTCAACGGAACGCTGAGTGCCTTCGAGCCGTTCGCCGGCACGCCGACGGTCGAGGTGACGCGCACCGACACGGAGTCACCGAACGGCACGCCCCTCGGCACCTTCCTCGTCTCCGCAGACGGACGTTTCCAGTTCACCGACCGTCCCCGCATGGCCGGCCAGACCACGTACACCGCCCGTTACGCGGGCGACACGCAGCACATCGCGGCAACCACTGAGGTGACCGTCAACGTCACCAAGTGACGCCATGACGCCGTGACCCCATGACGCCGTGACCCCATGAATCCATTGGCCCGCGGTCCCGGGAACAGCCTGGGGCCGCGGGCCTTTCATCTGAAGCCAGACGGCTCCTACGACGATAACCAGCCGGACCAGCCGGACTAGCCGGCGCGATCCACCGCCAGCTGCTTGGCCAGCTCCGGAATCCCCAGGGCCCGCTCGTCCTGCGGAGTTGCCCGGTGGAGCTTGTTCGTGAGCTGGTACGGGTCCTTCTCCAGGTCGTAGTACTCCCGGAATATCACCCGCCCCGTGCCGGTCTCCTTGCCACCCGCGCCGGCGCGCAGGTCGTAGTACTCGACGTACTGCGCGTCCTTGGCGACGTAGGCCGCCCAGCTGCCCTTGTCGCGCACGGGGCCATCCCCCGCCTGCCAGCCCTCGACCAGCAGGTGGTCACGGTCGGCGTCGGACAGCAGCGACATGCCGTCCTGCGGCGTGGTGGGTTCGACCCCGGCGGCGTCGAGGATGGTCGGCGCGATGTCGATGTTGGCGGCGATGCGGTCGTCGGTGGTCCCCTTGTCCAGGCCGCCGGCAGGCCAGGACAGGTAGAGCGGCACCTCGTGAGCCGGGGCGTAGGGCGTTTCCTTCCCGGTCAACCCGTGATCGGCCCAGTGGTAGCCGTGGTCGCCGATGAAGATGACCAGGGTGTCGTCCAGCTGCCCCAGGGCTGCCAGCTTGTCCTTGAACGCCTGCACCGCGTCGTCCACGGACAGCAGGGACCGCAGTTGCCGCTCACGCAGCTTCCGGCCGTCGGCCAGGGTCTTGGACGCCTCCTTCACATAGGGCGGCTTGTCGCTTCGGTCCGGCTCGGAGACCGAGGGGCGGCCGTTCCACGCGGGCACCGGCTTCCTGGCGTACTCGGGCGCAGGCGTGTTGGGACCGTGCGAGGCGAACGGCGTGACGTACGCGAACCACGGGCGGCGGTCGCTCGCGGCCTTGTCCAGGAAGGCCAGCGTCTGGTCCTTGACGATGTCGGTGGTGTACCCCGTAACCGTCTGGACCTTGCCGTCGACGTTCCACTCGACGTCGACGAAGCCGGGGTCCATCACCGCGAACTCCTCGAAGTACGGCGGCGGCTTTTCATTCAGGTCCCAGGAGTTGAGGTACTTCCCGAATATGCCGGTGCGGTAGCCCGCCTCCTTGAGGTGGCGCTGCACCGTGGTCTTCTGGTCCAGGCTGCGTGAAGCGCCGTTGTGCCGCACACCGTGGTTGTGGGCGTGGCGGCCGGAGAAGATGGACGACCGCGAGGGCGCGCACAGCGGCGTGGTGGCGTGGCCGTTGGTGAAGGTCACGCCCTGCCCGCCGAGCCAGTCGACAGTCTTCTGGAGTGCCCAGCCGGTCTGCTTGGGGTGGTCGTCGGTGACGATCAACAGGATGTTGGGGCGGGTCGCGGCCGCTGCCGCCGCGGAACGGTCGTCAGTCTGGTCGTCATTCCTCTGGTCATTCTTCTCGTCAGTCGTGTCGTCAGTCATACGGTCCACCACGGGAACCGCGGCTGCCGCAGCCACAACAGCCGCCGCGCCACCGGCAAGAAGACCGCGCCGACTCATCAGCGGCCCGTCTTGCTTCCTCATCGGCTTCACCACCTGTCGTTCCGATTGTTCCGAATTCCTATTCCGAATAAGGAAGTCAGGGATACGGATTGCGCGGGTGCGCAGGCGCACCGGTGCCCACATGCGCAAGGTTCATACGCGTGATGACGTACGCGACGGACGATCGGTTTTCAGACCGGACCGGACCGGACAAGATCAGACGGGACCGGACCGGACCGGATCAGACCTGACCTGATCCGGCCGGCAGATGGCAGAGGACGCCGACGGGGCGGCGTACGCCGACGCAGTGTCGGTGTACGCCGCCCTGGGGGCGGAACGAGTTGCGGGAGGCGGCCCGCGCTGTCATGGCGGTTACTTCGGGTCGCGGTTGAACTTCGAGGTCGACCAGAAGTAGCCGAGCACGGCCAGTCCGACGCACCAGGCGATCGCGAGCCATCCGTTGTGGCCGATCTCGGTGCCGAGCAGCAGGCCGCGCAGGGTTTCGATGGCGGGCGTGAACGGCTGGTACTCGGCGATCGGCTGGAACCAGCCGGGCATGGAGTCGACCGGGGTGAAGGCGCTGGAGATGAGCGGGAGGAAGATCAGCGGCATCGCGTTGTTGCTGGCTGCCTCGGCGTTCGGGCTGATCAGGCCCATGCCGACCGCGATCCAGGTGAGCGCCATCGCGAAGAGCACGAGCAGCCCGAACGCCGCCAGCCACTCCAGGGCGGTCGCGTCCGTGGACCGGAAGCCGATGGCCACGGCGACGGCACCGACGAGGACCACGCTGGCGATGCACTGCAGCACGCTGCCGACGACGTGCCCGACGAGCACCGAAGGGCGGTGGATCGCCATCGTGCGGAAGCGGGCGATGATGCCCTCGGTCATGTCGTTCGAGACCGACACCGCGGTGCCGACCGTG